>JAFGFZ010000341.1 GCA_016930815.1 Pirellulales bacterium
AATGGCATCGACAAGGATATATTCATGCGTGCCATTTGGCAAATCGTTGCGGTACCAGAAATGCGTACTATCGGCGAACCAGTGGGGCGTAATATTCGATTTGTAAACGCGGCCAATTGCCTGTCTATTTCTTGATTGGGCCTGTGGTAATAAACCCTTGGTGGCAGAGCTGTGTTGCCGCTCTTCAGGCCAAACGTTATTCGACTTCTGATAAGACGGGCAGGCTGCCTCAAGGCTCTTTGGATGAAATTCTTCGAAAAATGCCTGGAATGGAGCAGTTGCCGCTACCGGTAGCTCTGCCGGATTGCCGCCTTTTGCTCCAGACCATCCCATGATCGTCAGAGCCGCCAGGGTGGCCGTTATGGACATCTGGTGCATTGTTTTAATCGCTGGCGTGTCTGACTACCAATGTTCGCATATTTCTTTGGAAAACTCAACTCGGTCAATTGAATGGGAAGAAGGGGAAACGGCGTTGCTTTCCAGCGGCCGAATGATTGTTCTTCTGCTCTTTTGGTGGAGATGGAGCAACTTGATTTTTGACCTGTTTGTTTGGATTCGTGACACGTTGGTTTGCCGGATGCGCTTGTTCTTGTTGTAGAGTTGAGGCTTGGATCGTTGCGGAGCCGATAATTCGCTGAATCTGTTGCTCGTAAGCTTCGACTATCTGGTGTTCAAGCATTTCAATCCGTCTAAGTTGGTTTGAATCATGTTTCTCGAGTGCAGCTTCACGCTGTTTCGCCAACTGCATCATCCTTGATTCCAGTGTTTGCTGTTCCCGATCGATTTGCGCTTGAATGGCGGTCACCTGCTGGTTGACATGCTGCTCCACTCCAGAATTCACCCGCGGGACTGCTCCGCGATCTACCTGGGGGATCCTTTCATGTGCAACCTGTTTCGTATCGGGTGATTCAGTGGGTTCGCCGCTGATCAGTACCGAATGCCATTTTTGAACGAATCGCATGAACGGAGTTTCGGATGCTTGTGCGAACGCGGGTAGGCAGAATGTGATCAGCAAGGCAGCTTGAATCTTCATAGGAGACCTCACGATTAATAGAAATGCAGGACCGATGACATCTTCTATCCCGGCGGAATGCCATCTGGAGAATGGTGCATGCGAAGCCCGTTGGATTCCTCATCCTATCCGGGATGGAATTTCCAGTGTCGTAATCATCGGAACGGTCTGGCGGCAATCCTAGAGATTCGCGATCGGAACTCCTTCGTTCTCGACCAAGGGATTGGCTATCATACCGATTGTATGGATCGCGGGGAGTGTAGTGACGAGCTGATAAGACAAGAGACCATGGCCCGCGCCATTGTCCACCAAGTTCCCGGGGCTAGTGGTTCATTTCGGACGAGATACCTGGCATGTTTGGAGGCGGTCTTGAAATAGCCGTTGCGGGCTGCGGCGCGGATCCATTTCCGCCGGATGACGGAGGGGCTGCCACTGTGCTTGCGGAATAATCGAATTGGGGGCACAGGCAAATCAAGACCCCGTCGGGCATACGTTTCTTTTAGCAAGGATTGCCAAAGGCAATTTTGTTCCTGTTTCCGTTCCCAGCAGATTCTTCGTTCATGAATCCGGTAGGCCAAAAGAACATCAGGCAGGTTGGCAAGTTGACCGATTTCCGCAAGGCGGAGCCAGAGGTCCTTGTCCTCGATCCATTCATATTCGGGCCGATAGCCGCCGATTCGATCCAGGGCATCCAGACGAATCACGGTAGATGGGTGCGCGAGGCCGCCACCCCCCTGTAAAAGCTGGCCATCAATCTTCGCATGGTTTGTTGCCCAGCGATCGATTCGGATCGGATCACCATCCGAATCGATATGGAGGAGTCCGGTACCAACGGCGACACAGCCGGGATTGTCTTTCATGAAGGCAAGTTGCCGCTCCAAACGTTCCGGGAATGCGATATCGTCCGCATCCATTCTGGCAATGAATTCGCCCCGGGCCTCGGCGATTCCATCATTCAGAGCTTTAACAATTCCGGTATTCCCACGGCTGATAATTCGGAGATGGTTGTTCTCAGCGGCGAATGATTCAAGAACATGAAGCGAATCATCAGTCGATCCGTCATCGACGGCAATCAATTCGAAGTCGCGGTGTGTCTGTCTTAGGATACTTTGAACGGCCGTTTCGAGATAAGGCCCGGCATTATAGACGGGCATCACAACGCTGATGGCCGGGATGTGTTGCATGGCACGCGTGGTTCACGCCGCATGGGAACTGGTGTGTTCTGGATTCCGTTGCTGCAAACCAATTTGCTCGAAGATCTCTCTGAATCGATGGGCGTAGGTATGTTCGTTCAGAGTGCGCCGGTACCCCGCCTCGGCAATTTGTGCGCATTCAGCTTCATTTGAAAGGTAATATCTTATTTGATCAACCAGCGATCCGAAATCGCGGTATGTGACGACCTCTTGGCCCAGATGGAAGTAGTCGCCCAAGTTGTCCGCCGCGCCGGTCAGCAAGAGACCTCCGCAACCGGGGATCTCGAAATTTCGGCCCTTGATCTGATCGGTGGCACTCGTGGTGAGCAAGTTCACTCGGGCAGGATTTACTTGCCGGCCGAGGATCCGGTTGATCTGGTGGCCCGCGTGATCGAGGGCCCGTTGCCACTTATGACGCCGGTGCGTTGATGCGTTCGATAGGTTCAAATTAATTCGCGATTGATTAAAAATTTCAATCATCTGTTCCTGGGTCGCACGCCCATTTCCCCATCCGTGCCCCCACACACGGACATGGATGCCGCACCTTCGAAGCATCTGGATGATTTCCCGGCGAATTCCATGCGGTTTCCCAACAAATGTCACTTCATGGAGGATAGGTAGGTCGAGTTTGCGATACTGGAAATGATTGCACGCCCATTGGCTTTGGATAACGTGGTCATATCCGATGGAGGCATATTTTGCGACCGCGGCCGAATCGGTCGTGACCACCCAGTTGAAAGAAGGTGCCCAATGGCGCGAGAAATGATCAAATCGCCAATGATCGTCACAGAACCAGTTGAGGGTTGTCGTTTCGGGGATTTCGCTGATTTGGCGGATGGTGTCGCGGTCCAGTTCGTCTCGGAAAAGAACACAGAACATGAGATCCGGTCGTTCGGATCGAGCGATCTCCAGTAGTCGGCGGTTCATCGCAGGCCGGCCAAGCTGTTCCTGAAGGGACATAAAGTCGAAATAGATGATTTCATGGCCCAAGTTGCGCAGGCTGTCGTAGAAATTACCATGCTCGAAGCTGTCGCCCTGTTCCGGCCGCCCGTAATCGTAACGCATGGCAACATAGAGAATACGCATGTGATCATGTGGGGATGGAATGATGGATTGTCCTTAAAGAAACTAGAATCCAACGCTAAGCGGCTGCGGCAGCCTTCGATTCGATACGAGTGGCACGGACGTGCCAACCGAAGCAACCTAATTCGGATGATTCATTGCCAAGTCGCGCCAGGCGGCCGAGCATTCGAAGGACGACGTTCATCGCCAGCCGTTCCCACGGCCGCGGTTTGCAGTGCGTGTAGCGTTTCGCGACCGATTTTATCCGGCGGACTTCTTGGGCAACCACTTCGAAGTAGTTCCCGTTAGGAATCATTTCATCAATGGCAAACCCAAGCGACGCGAGATGTTCTTCAAAATAGTATCGGCTGAATCCAGTGCAGTAATGGTACGGCGCGAGATGGGTCAGGCTTCCGAACGGAGCCGTGGCAATGAGTTGCCCGCCCGGCCGCAAGAGCCGGGCGAATTCGCGGAGCGCGGCAAGAGGATCGACTAGGTGCTCGAAGACCTCGGTGCATAGAACAACATCGAAAGATGCATCCGATTGCGGAATATTCGTGATGTCGCATGCAATGTCGAGTCGCCCATAGTGCCAGGCCGGCATCTGGAGCCCGTCACGACTGGCCAATGGATCGTATTTCCCGAAATCCTGGGAAACGTAGTCCAAGTGCTCGCAGAATTTGGCATAGGGTTGCTCGCCGGCCCCGGCATCCAGGATCCGAAGCCCCGCAGGTAACTTGGCGAGCCTTTTCGCGACCCAATCAATCCGGTTGGGTGTGTTGCGCGTACCAATTCGATTCATCTTGATTTCTCCAGCCAAAAACAACCGCAGCCGTATTGCTGTTGCCTGACAAGTTCCGGATTGGCGTCGATGATCAGACCTCTATTGCTTGCCCGGTCGGGAACGAGGGCGAACTGGCGAAGCAAGTAGCCCGGAAAGTTGGCAAGTATTTGATCGAAGCCGTAGATGCGATGCGCGTTGTAACAGACGCGAGGCCGGCCGACCGGTACGACAAAAAGGAGCGATCCACCAGGTGCAACAACGCGAGCAAGCTCGCCCATCGCTTTCGTATCGCCGTCAGGATCCAAAGGATCCCCATAACGGCCTAAACCAATATGCTCGACAACATGCATGCACGACAAACTCGCGACACTGCCATCCGGCCAGCCGAGATCCGTCAAGTCGGCGCGATCGATCGAGAGGCCGTCAAGCTCCAGGTCAGCCGGGCGATAGTCAAAAAAGCGTACCGGTACGAATGCGGACATGAGTGAGGCAAAATAGAGGCTGGAACCGATATCAACCTGTTCCATCGGTCGAATCGCGGCAACCGCCCGGGCAGCCCAGGCCGTATGGTAGATGTAGTGCCGGTCAAATGGAGTTTGGATCGTTCGATCGTCCAGGCATGGATAGCGATCCGACCAGCGTACCGGCAATGGCATGTTGTGTTCAGATGCCAACGACCGGAAATGGGTAAATCCATGAACGAACTGGCCATAGGCAACACCACGGCGCACCGCGTTTTTGATGCAGCGGATTGGCCGAGCAAGGTGGCCGAGCGGCCGAGTACAGGTCGGAATCGAGTGGCCAAGGATTGCCAAGTTACGCTGCCCTCCTCTTCCTCCGTAGCCAGCGGGTGATGGAATGGCTCAAGGATCTCCGTTCGGAAACCCGAGGGATCGTCCATGTATCGGGTGCATAGCAGACGTCGTATATGTCACGCGTCCGTTGCGTTTTGATTGTGGACTCCCATTCAAAACCCTGAAACAGACATGGCGCGAGCGTGTCGATCAGCGCCGTATGGCCAGCAACCAGAGATGCATAAAACAATCGCGTCACCGGCCGGAATGCCGGGAGGCACGTTTCGTTTTTTGGCATCCAGAAGATCGTCCCATCGCGGAAAAATACGATCGTCGGATGCTCGGGAAAATCATACAGGTAGTCGTAGTAGATGGTCGGGAATTCAACATATCCACGCCGTGCAACGCGAGTCAGCTCGCGTACGAAAGAATCCACATCAAGAATATGCTCCAGCACGTGGGAACAAATCACGTAATCAAACTCATGATCATCAAACGGGAACCGGCCGTCCTGGTAGGTGATGATCGGCTTGTCGGTTACCAGGCTTGGGACATGGCCCCGCTGCTCTTTCGCGATCGACGGATTGGAGAAAACCTTTTCAAGAAAAACATTGGCCCGCGGATGTGGCATACCTCCAGGCCCGACTTCAAGGACACGGTCCGTGGGTGCTATATTTTGTATTCGGCCAGGAAAAAACATGGAAAATTCCCAATGAATCATTTTGCGAAACGAAACAACGTGCAGGTGACCATGCTACCAGGACATTGCCGGGTTCCTGCTGGACACCCTATTCCATTCGTGGCCCAAACATCCACCAAGGCTCTGTCCGAGACAATGCATGGCCAAACTCAAGGCACATGCTCTCGACCAGTTGCCTCCATCCATGCTAGCGGTCACGATATGGAATGGAGCGGATAGTACTGGAAATCCCGATCCGGTTTCAATGGCAATCGGGAGCCGGGGGATCGATACCCGACGCCAATTTCCAGCCCAATCCAGGCTCCGAGAGGTTTCAATCGCCCCAGCAAGCCCTAAAAGAAAGATCTGAGAGTCGTTAGAGGACCCGTACCGTGAAACCAGGCTATGTGAAATTACTCGAATGGATCGTTGGCCGCTGCGAACCGCCCCTGATCGTACCGCTGGCCAAACTCGTGGCAGGCGTTGTGATTCCCGGAATCATCCTGAGCTATGGTTTGATCGGTATTTTTTCCGGCAACGCCCCCATCATCGCCCGGCGAGGTCTGACGAACGTGACCGGTCTCCCCGCCATTTCAGTTGGAATCGCGTATGTGGCCGTGGGATTATTTCTTTACGTTCATTTTTGCTGGGAAAATCATGCAACCTTTGCCGGCCTACGCGACGTCGCCAGAAAAATCTTGCTCCTGGTGATTGCCATCGCATTGGCCGCGACCTTTGGATTGGCCCTGGTTTGATTCCATAAATGCCGTGCATCGGGATTTAGAATGGATTGCAGATGTGGTTTTTTTGCGACAAGGAAGTCTTGATTTGCGACATGAGGTCTCCAAAGGGCGTTCGTCCAAGGATGGAGGAGAGATTGGATGGTGCCCATCGCAAACCCACGCTAGCTTGACTTCTCCGGAGTAATTATTATTCTGAACAAAAATGTCAACGCCAGCGGCCAATCCGTCGTCCGGAGTCTCCATCCCGAAGGAGCTAATATTGCGATGGTGGATGGGAGCGTCCGGTTCATCAATGATTTTGTTGAGTCGGGACCGATCCAGGGCGGATCCATGATTGAAATGGCGGATACCAATCCCCTGGTATTCCTGACCTGGCAGCGACTGAATGTATCCAAGGACGGCTATTCGATCGCAAGCGAATTCTGATCGCAATCCGTCGGTCCCGTTGTACCGCAAGATCGATCCGTTCTCTCGGTCTCCTCTTCATAAACCCATTTTATGCGAGAATTCACCATGCAGAATCCAGCTGGTTCGGATCCATTTCAGTCACCATGCCAGAAGACGGATTCATGCTTCCATTCCCACTATCCGGTTCCATGGCAGGATCGCCCCGCGGATTGCCAGCAAGTGGTATGGCGCCATTCGGCAAATCCGATCATCAGCCGAGGGCATTTTCCTGGAGTTCAAGGGATTTATAACAGCGCCGTCGCCCCGTTCGGTAATGCCCTCATCGGAGTTTTCCGCCTTGAGACCCAGACCCGGTTCCCGCATCTGCATGTTGGCCGAAGCCAAGACGGTCTGGCATGGGAAATCGAAAGGGACCCGATTCATTTCTCGAATGCGGATCTCGATCTGCCTGGAGACGATTATGCGTACGATCCACGTGTTTGCCGGATTGATGATACATACTACATCACTTGGTGCGGCGGCCATCTCGGACCCACCATCGCCATGGCGCAAACCAAGGATTTCAAGAGTTACACTCGAATGGAAAACGCGTTCCTCCCATTCAATCGCAATGGGGTTCTCTTTCCGCGAAAGATCGATGGCTACTATTTCATGCTGAGCCGGCCCAGTGACAATGGCCATACCCCATTCGGCGATATCTATCTGAGCCGCAGCCCCGACCTCTGCCATTGGGGCCGGCACCGGCTCGTCATGCGGCGCGGGGGTGACGAACATGGGCTCTGGTGGCAACGGACCAAAATCGGAGCAGGACCCATTCCAATCGAAATACCCGACGGTTGGCTCATGATCTATCACGGCGTCCTGGATACCTGCAACGGATTCGTTTACAGCATGGGAGCCGCGATCCTCGATCGCGAAGAGCCACATCGGGTCCTCTACCGATGCCGGACGCATCTGCTGACTCCCGAAACTCCATACGAGACAACGGGACATGTGCCCAATGTCGTTTTCCCATGCGCCGCGCTGCATGAAGAATCCACTGGCAGATTGGCCATTTATTACGGCGCTGCCGATACCAGCACATGCCTTGCGTATGCCAAAATGGATGAATTGATCGACTATGTGAAAAACAATTCGTGTCTCTTTTGATGGCGGGTGCCCTCATGAATACAGCCCATCGATCCCGGTCACAAGCCACAAGTATGGCGACGGCCTGATTCGCGGAAAACACAAGGCAATTGTCAAGGCATTCGATGCCAAGGGCAAACCATCGCCGGCTGTCCCGCCAGAATACACGCAGCCGGACACGACGCCGCTGATTGTCGATACGGCCGATTCCCCGTTCCATCTCAAGGTCAAAAAACCCTAATGCGGCGGAGTAGAAACCAAATCCGAAATTCAGGAGAAGCCCGGCTTTTCTCAAAAGCCGGGCTTCTTTGCTATAGTACATCACCAGAATGCCAAGATTGACGATTCTATGGCAATTCGCGAATTCGGAGCCCCTTGAATTCGATTGGAGATCCTTCCGATTCCAGGCACAGGTGGCCCTCAGCCGGATCGCAGGCAGTCCCGCCTGACACTTCCGTGCCATTCACCCAGAGCCGGACTTCCCCGTTAATACAACGCACATAGTAGTGATTCCATTCACCGGCGCCGCGGCTCAAATTCTGAGATGGGAACGATCGCTGGCCGTTGGGAGAAAGAGGTGGGAATGGTTCCATTTTGGATTGGCCGACCGGAAAGACATCGCCATGGGTCGAGAACCAATCGGCCTTCTTGCCCGTTTGCTTTTCATACTGCTCGGCATAGCCATGATCAAGTATCTGCACTTCGATGCCAGCTTGAGGGAGTGTGTCCCGCTGGATGCCATCGAGGACTCTGATCGGCGACCAGACGAAGACGCCCGAATTCCCGCCCGAACGCAGGTGTTTCCATAACACGACCAACTCGAAATTCTTATAGACTTTTTTGGTGCGAATCACTCCAACTGGCTTACCCGTGCACCGCGCGAGGCCATCTTGCCAGCTCCACGTGTCCGGGTCGCAGTTCACATTCACGAAATCTTCTTCACCGAGCGGCGCCCAGCCAGGACCTGTTCCGTCAATGGTTGCTGCTGGAGCTGCCGGCTGATCGGCCAATCCGGCCTCCGCTAGGCAAACCAACAAGCAACCACAACCAACCAAGGACGCAGAAAGCAATGGACTCTTCATGGTAATTTCCTCCTAGCGCGGCAGAGCCGTAACCAAAAAGACCTAAAGTACCTAAAGGACCAAAAGGACCAAAAATACTATTGAAGTGACGTACTAACTCGCGCGCACCGTGCGCGCATGTTACAAGCTAAGACTCGAAGGCAGTGAAAGACTTGTCATTCGTCGGTGACACATCCCTCGCTGGCTGATTTTACATTCTTGATATATTTATACAAAGTACCTTGTGTGGCCTTATAAGCCGGTGGAGTCCAGGCGTTTCGGCGGCGGGCCAGTTCGGCATCGGAAACGTCCATCGTGATGGTTCTGGTTTCGGCATCGATCGTGATCCGGTCCCCATTCCGAGCCAACCCAATCGGGCCACCGAGCTGGGCTTCGGGCGTGACGTGGCCAACAATGAAACCATGGGATCCACCACTGAATCGGCCGTCGGTGATCAGCGCGACATCCGCACCGAGCCCTACGCCCATGATGGCACTCGTTGGAGCCAGCATTTCCGGCATGCCAGGGCCGCCTTGAGGCCCTTCGTAACGAATCAAGACAACATCGCCCTTCAGGATTTTTTTCTGCTCCAAAGCGGACAGCATTTCCTCTTCGCTATCGAAACAGTTGGCGGTGCCGGTGAACTTCAAACCTTCTTTTCCAGTGATCTTGGCAACAGCGCCATCCGGGCAGAGGTTGCCCCGCATGATTTGGATGTGCCCCGTCGGTTTGATTGGGTCGGAAAGCGGCCGGATCACTGTCTGGCCATCGGCCAGATCGGGCAGATCAGCCAAATTCTCGGCGAGGGTTTTCCCAGTAATCGTCAGGCAATCCCCATGCATCAGCCCGGCGGCTAAAAGCCGCTTCATCACGCCTGGAGTCCCACCAACTCGGTGCAAATCTTCCTGGACGTATTGGCCGCTCGGTTTCAAATCGGCAAGGTACGGAACGCGATCGCTCATACGCTGAAAATCGTCTATCGTCAGGGGAACGTCCACGGCTCGTGCGATGGCGATAAGATGCAAGACAGCATTTGTGGAACCTCCAACCGCCATGACCACGGCCATCGCGTTCTCGAACGCTTCCCGCGTCATGATATCCCGCGGCTTGATGTCCTGTTCCAAACAGGTACGTATCACTCGACCGACCGCGAAACATTCCGCGAGTTTGTCCGGATCTTCGGCAGGAATCGAAGCACTGTACGGCAGCGACATGCCGAGTGCCTCGATCGCCGAGGCCATCGTGTTGGCGGTATACATGCCCCCACATGCCCCCGGACCGGGACAGGCGTGCTGGATGACATCGGACAAAGTCAATTCGTCGAGCTTGCCGGCGACGAACTCGCCATAACTTTGAAGTACCGAGACGATGTCGACTTTCTGGCCCGTACGCGTGTGCCCGGCTCGGATCGTGCCGCCGTAGACCATGATGCCTGGCCGATTCAAACGTCCCATAGCCATGATACAACCAGGCATGTTCTTATCGCAGCCCGGTAATGCGATGCATGCATCGTACCATTGGGCGGCCATGACCGTTTCAATCGAATCGGCAATGATGTCCCGCGACTGCAGCGAATAGCTCATGCCAGACGTGCCCATCGAGATGCCGTCCGATACGCCAATCGTATTGAACCGAAGCCCAATCAATCCAGCCGCGTCGACTCCCTCCTTGACCTTCGCCGCCAGGTCATTCAAGTGCATGTTGCATGGGTTTCCTTCATACCACATGCTGGCAATGCCAACCTGTGGCT
The DNA here is from genome assembly GCA_016930815.1 of Pirellulales bacterium. Classification (GTDB taxonomy): domain Bacteria; phylum Planctomycetota; class Planctomycetia; order Pirellulales; family Lacipirellulaceae; genus JAFGFZ01. Next base: position 10,615 of record JAFGFZ010000341.1, read on the forward strand.
TGGACATATCCTCCTGGGTCATCCCGGTCGCAAAAAGCATCGCCTGGGATCCACCCCGTGCTTTCGGCTGGGTGATGTGACAACTGTATCTGTTGAGGTCTTTTGTCATGGTAGAATTCCCAATATCGCTCAATCACGAGGCAGGTTATGAGAACCAATACTGAAAGGATAGTCAAGGGTTCCGGAACCGCCACCCGGCTCGATGATCCCTCCGTGACGATGTCGCCAAACGATTGTTTCCAAACCCATAAATCGCTTTTATCGACATTGCCATCCAGATTGAAGTCGCCATCCTCAAACGTTGCGCCACCAATCATTTCATAACCGCATTGCCATACGAGGAAATCGTTTCCATCGACGTCTCCGTCCTGATCCACGTCCCCTTCACCGTATCGGAGAATGACATCGTGGGGCTTGTAGACAATCTCAAAGGCACCGGTCGGCGGTGTATCGTCCAAGTTTGCCTTGGAAAACATCCCATCGACTCCGTTATCGGCATGGAGAATCACAAATGTGTCGCCGATATCCGGCTCGTAGAGGCTGCCGCCGAGATCCATTCGTGAGACATTCAGGGTACCGCTGAGCTGCACGGTATCATCCGAATTCAACTGGTCATGCCCGATCCCGGGGGTTGTGCCACCCAACTCGATATTGAGCACCGCGGTGTTTGTCATCTTATAAAGTCCGCTCATGTCAATCATTGCGGTGGAATTGCCCGGCGTGTGGGTACTGGATACCTGGACGTTTGCCAGGGATCCGGTCCCGCTGAGTGGGACAGTGATCGGCATCAAAACCGTGGCCGATTCGCCAATGATCGCGCCGTTATTCACGACTTCAACGAGGCGGCTTACTCCAAGCTGCCCTCTTCCACGAATCGTGTTGTCCTGGTTGATGAGCCTTCCTTCGACGGCACCGCTTTTATCCAAGAGCCGGGCATTCGGATGCCCGCTCAGAAGCAATTCGCCACCACCAGTCAGGGTGACTTCATCTTCGATCACGAGGTCTGTGCTACCACCTGCTGAAACAACCTCGATGGATCCGGTGTTGACAATCGTACCAGCAAGCCGAAGGTTATGGCCATTATTGACGCGTACCAATCCATTCAATGTCAGGTCTTCAAGTTGATTTAAATTTCCATTGTATGTTTCTACGATACCTGTTCCGGCGGTGCTGATAATACCTCCCGAGATCGTCGAACTGTTCAATGCTATGATCGCGCCATCCGCGGCATGGATCAAGCCGCCAGTATTTGCGAAGTTACCGGCAGCCAGGCGGAGGATACCACCGCCGGTAGCCTGCATGATGCCAGTATTCGTGACTCCAGCCGAATTGGGGGAAACTTCCAAAACGGCTCCCACCACATCGGCTTGGATTGTGCCATCCGCCTGGTTGGTGATCTGAGTCTTGCCGAAACCGATCTGACCTCGTCCGTGAATTGTATTATTCACATTGATCAGATGGCCAGTTGGATCACCACTTCCATCAAGCATGCGCGCATTGAAATGTCCAGTGAGATAAACCTCGCCGCTGCCGGTTAGTGTCACTTCGGACTCGATTGAAAGATTTGTATTGCCACCAGTCGATGCAACCTGGATGATTCCCGTATTATTGATGGCACCCACCAATTGAACATTATCGCTGTTGTTGACTCGCAGGAATCCGTTCAGTGTCAGATCCTCAAGCACACTAAGATTCAAAGAGTCCGTTTCGATGATGCCGGATCCGGCGGTCGCGAGTGTTCCGCCTTTGATTACCGCCCCATTGAGCTTGACGATCGAACCATCCAATGCCTGGATTGTGCCGCTAGCATTCGTGAAGGTACCACCCTGGAGAGAGAGAATACCGCCTGCGGAAGCCTGGATCGTGCCGGCATTCGTCATGCCTGCGGTGTTTGGATCAATTGTCAACCAGACGCCCGACTGATCGACATCGATCATCCCGCTCGCTTGGTTCGTGATTTGCATCCGGTTGCAACCGATTTGCCCCCGGCCATGAATTTTATTGTTTTCATTGATCAGATGCCCAGTTGGCACATCATTCTCGTCGAGGATGCGTGCATTGGTATTCCCGCTTAAAATGATCTCTCCGCCGCCGGCTAATGTGACTTCAGACTCGATCATTAAATCAGTATAGGCCCCAGCCGATACGACCTGAATCGCTCCCGTGTTATTAATAGTCCCAACCAGTTGAATAGTATCATCGTTGTTGACACGTATGGATCCGTTACATATTACATTCTCAAGCACATTGATAGCCACACGGTCTGTTTCAATGACACCGGATCCGTTCGTTGCGAGAGTTCCTCCAGTGATCGTGGAGGCATAGAGCTGAACGGCCGAACCGTCCAATGCTTGAATCACGCCACCTGTATTCGTAAAGGTGCCCATTTGGAGGTTGAGAATTCCACCGGCGGAAGCTTGGATGGTGCCGGTGTTTGCCAAGCCTGCAACATTCGGAAAAATGATCAGCGAAGCACCCGGCTGATCGGCATCGATGATCCCATCTGCCTGGTTCGTGATTTGCATTCGGCCGGCACCGATTTGGCCCCGCCCATGGACTGTATTATTCTCATTGATCAAATGCCCAGTCGGATCATAGGCTTTATCGAGAATACGGGCATAGGCATGCCCACCCAGGACCACTTCGCCACCACCGGTTAATGTGACTTCGGACTCGATCAATAGATCGGTATAAGAGCCGGCTGACAGGATGGAAAGCACGCCGCCGCCGGATAGTTCATGATCGATGAGGAGGGCGCGGCCATTTGCGATGATCACACGATCATCACTGCCAATCGAAAGATTGCCTACGGCCCGATCGGCATTCACGGTGACGGTGACTGCTGTATCACCGTCATCAACGAAGGCATTGTAGGTTACAGTGGCCGGTTCCCCGTTATCCCAGTTGGCGGGTGTTGTCCAATTGCCATCGCCATTGTAAGTCCAGGTTGTGTCAGTGGCCTGCAAGAGGGGTGTTCCAAACCATCCAACCACGATACTCCATACGAGAAGTCGAATCGAGAAACGGAACAAACAAATCATTTGAATCATGCGATGCAATATCTCCATTGAAATATCTCCACTTGATCCATTAGCTCCAACTGTAATTGATGACTTATTGGAATCGAGACGTATCGTATGCGCTTGAGTTACGCATCTGAGAATATTCCAGCTAGCAGCCGGCCCCCCCTGGTTTGGCTTTCGGCCATATAAGTAATAAAACACTATTATCTATTGTGGAATGAGGTGGATATCAAAGTCAAGAATATTCTAAAAATAAGATTCCATATCAAATCATAAATCTCGTGTTTCCAATAACTTCCATAGTATCTGTCCATCATGAATTTGAACAGGAAACTATGGTCGACTCACCGCTGGTCCAGGGGGATATAGTGGCGCGTGGCATATCCCGTGTAAATTTGGCGCGGCCGCACGATCTTTGCTTTCTGGCAGAATTGTTCGTACCAATTCGCGATCCAGCCAGGCATCCGGCCAATGGCGAAAATCACGGTGAACATATTGGCCGGTATGTTGAGAGCACTCAGAATGATCCCCGAGTAAAAGTCGACATTGGGGAATAGTTTTCGTTCGATGAAATAATCGTCCTCGAGAACCATTCCCTCGATTTCTTTTGCGATATTTAATAGCGGGTTCTGGATCCCAAGTTCGTTGAGCAAACGATCCGCAGTTTTCTTGAGGATCTGGGCGCGGGGATCGTAATTCTTGTAGACCCGATGGCCGAATCCCATAAGGCGCAAGTTTGGATCGGTTTTGACTTTCTCGATGAACTCCTTCAATGGAATCCCGGATTCGTTGATCTTCCGGAGCATATTGACAACGGCAAGATTTGCACCTCCATGCAGTGGGCCCCACAGTGCGCAGACGCCGGCCGCCGTGGATGCGAATAAGTTCGCGCCAGAAGAACCAACCATGCGAACGGTGGATGTCGAACAATTCTGTTCATGATCCGCATGCAAAGTCAGAAGAAGAGTCAATGCCCGGTCCACTACATCCGGGGCTTCGTACAACTCGAAAGGCTGTGAAAACATCATGTGTAGGAAATTCCGCGTATAGCTAAGCTTTGGATGTGGATGAATGATTGGCCGGCCAATGGATTTGCGATAACTGAACGCGGCGATGGTACGGACCTTACTCAACAATTTCGCGGATCCCTCGAGCACATGCGATTCATCCTCCATTTCCAAGAGCTCAGGGTGATAGCAACTACAGGCATTGATCATCGCGGAAAGCATCGCCATCGGGTGGGCGTCCGGCGGAAAGCCCTCAAAATGGTGCCGGAGGCCTTCATGCAATGCCGCATTCCTCGTCAATAATTCGCTGAATGATTGCAGTTGGGGCTTCGTGGGAAGTTCGCCCGATATGAGAAGCCACGCCACCTCGACGAACCGGCTCTTCTCCGCCAGCTCTTCGATCGGGTAACCACGGTAACGCAGAATCCCCTGCTCCCCGTCGATATACGTAATCTCACTGCGGCAAGATCCCGTATTGCCGTACCCATTGTCGTAGGTAATATAACCAGTCTCCGACCGTAATTGCGTGATATCAATGGCTCGCTCGTTTTCCGACCCAACAAGAATAGGCAATTCTATTTTGCCGTCCGGCAGCTTCAGTATTGCCTTCATGCCACCCTCCGGATCCGTCTTTGCCCTCTTGCCCATCGCGATACTCCTTTCTTATCAATGTCCGTTAACGTGATGGAATTGATTTGATGATCCATGCGAATATCCGTAGCGCAATAGAAGAATCCGTGGATCATAAAAACCAATCAAAAATGATCGGGATCCATTGAATTGCCCTGATCACTTCTTGGCGCAAACATCAATAGGAGATGAATTTTAATGTTGCACTCGGCGGGTTGTCAACGATCGGTTTTACTACTGATTATTCTCTCACTGATGGACCGACTCGGGCGATAGAAGCTCCAAATTTCCAAGGAATGCAACATGGATTCTCCAGAATATCAGCCGTCCCTCCGGGACTCGTTCATGTCGGATGATCGATTTCCCAGCGATAAATCGCTGGGCTATTGTCCATTGTCTCTACGAGACAAAGAGGATAACGGGATCTACACTCATTTTCTTTAGATATGAATACGTAATCTCGAATTCCTGTGAGCATTACGATCACTTCTGAAGGCGGTTTTCTTCGATTTTAAGACGCTCCTCGTACGACTTCTTCATGAATTCAATATGTTCCACAAGCCTCGCCTCGTCCTCCAGTGAAGGCGCCTCCTTCCCCGCAGCTCGCGCCGATCGTATGGCGTCAAGACGGGCCCTTTCATACTTGATCAACAGGGCCAGCCTTTCCGACATTTTCACTTCCTGTCCGGGATTGGCGATGTCATCTGGAAAAGCAGTATTAGTTAGCCAGAGAAGATTAGAGAGTTGCATCGCACCGGCAGGAGTAATATTGGTATTGCCAAGCTCAATTCTCTTAAGTTTTGGGAAATTCGCGACAATATGGGGTATACCTCTGTCGTCAAGAGGTGTATTCCCAAGGTCTAACCATTCGAGTTGGTCAAATCCTGTAAGGTAAGCCAAACCGGGACCCTGAACCTTGGTTGAAGAGAGACTTAATCGTCTCAGTTTTTTCATTGCACTAATGTAACGAAGCCCTTCATCACTTACCATATTTTGACCCAAAACTAGTGATGTCATATTTGGTAGAGGGGGAAGGTTTTTCAGATGATCATTGGTGAGGGTATCGCCACCAATTCTAAGATTTACAAGATGCTCTAAATTACTTAGAAAGGGAAATATTTCATATGATTCTTTTTTGTTTGGAAAACTCAGACTTATTATTTTTTCAACACCATTATTGTCTAATGTAGTATGAATCGATTTTTGAGAAATGTGTTTATGAATTAATTCTAAAGTATGCGGATCGTCACCTTTACTACAACTTGTACATATCAGAATTAATAATATGTTGAAAAGGCAATGATATCCTTTGAAATTAATCAAAAGCTGACGCGTGAAATTCGTGATGGTAATGCGTTTTATCATGTTGTCTGCGATGAAGTTGATTCGAATGTCTTCGATGTGCGAATTACTCTAACGGTATATTGATATTAATGTTCCGGAAAACCACAGAGGCCACAGAGGGAGCACAGAGAACAAGATGATATGTAGTCAAGAGAATCTTTATATCCCTATCCCTCACATTTTACTCTAATAATTTAGTATCATCCTCTGCGTTCTCTGTGAACTCTGTGGTAATTAATGAACTGCATAGTGATGCATTGTCCATCATAGTTACGATGTTACGGTAGTATGATCAATTCATAAATTCGAGTTAGTGAGATCCATCGAATAGTGTCTGCTGTTTTATGTAATTCCAAAAATCCCATGTCGTTGCAGAATCATGGTGGAATTGAAATGAATGATTAGAACGTGTACCTGAGTAGAGAGGTGAATTCCTATCAATAATATTAAGGCCCAGATGTGTGATATCTTTATTTACATCAAACCACAATGGCACTGCTTGAATTCCGACGGCTGCGGCGTTGGCTTGGGACAGGAAAGCGATAATTTCGTAAGTATTGACAAACGGCATATTGGAAGACTGTAAGCCTTCTGTAAGATTTGTCCATAGAGCAGGATCCACGTTCCATTCATTGACGGTTGTGTAGGGGATTCTGAAATATTGATGGCCATTGATTTCATCGAGGTAAGGGAGGTACCGATAGGGCCAGATTTCAGGTGGGGGCATGAGGCACCAGACGTTGTCATGGATATCAAATCCGTAGGTGACGGAGAGGTAGTCCCAGATGGCGTCGTCGCCGATTCCAGGAAGGTCCGGGATATCGGGGATTTCCGCATTGAGGAAATGTTTCATGAGGTTGTTGAGTTTCCAGGCGAGGCCGGTTGCAAAATCGTCGGGATTATACATGTTGATCCACTGCTCGGCTGCCGATTCGGTGCCGCTCATGTAGGGCTGGGCCAATCCAGGCGCGTTGGGGAAACCGGACCACCATTGGCGATTCAAGTCGACTCGGGACTGCGAATGAATATCGTGGATCCATGCGAGATTTTCCGTGAAATTGATATCGAACGCATCATTTCCCAGGACTTCGTAGACGCCGGCCGAGATCGCTGATTGCATGGAAACATAGCTATCGACGAGCGGCTCATTCGGGTGCGTTGCGTTCCACTGGCGAAGGGCCTCGGCGACGACCACATTGCCCATGCTATGGGCGAGGAGGATTGTTGTTCCGGGCAGGCTTGCCAGGTGGTTCATCAGGGCCCGGCCGCTGCGGTACGCGATATATTCGCTTGGATTGTACGTGAAATTCGCGGCTTCGCCCACGATGGGCCAGTCGCGGGGCCCTTCGGCATCGTAATAGGTGGGCCAATCGAATTTGATCAATCGTCCGGCATAACCTTGCCAGTAGAGCCGTTTGAATGCGGTTTCCGCAAAGGCCTTTTTCCAGTCGTTCCCCGGTTCCGCCGGCATGTTCCAGCCATGGACCAGGACGATATTCTCATCCGCACTGAAAAAAGGAGATCCATCCACGTCCGCCAGATGCACGGGAACGGCGTCCGCGAAATGGACCGCGTCGAATGTACTGAAATCGACCTCGTGGCGTTGCCCATCGGTATAGGGAATTCGATATCGATCGTAAAAATCGGTAAAATCATGGAGTTCCAAATCGATCCCATGCCGTTTTTCCGTTGTCGAGCCGTTGGGATATTCGACGGTCGTCGAAAAGATGAGCTTCGGACAGGTTGGGCCAGTTCCTGCGGTCTCGAACAGATAGGGAGTAATTCCCGGGGCGCCGAGGAATTGCCATTGGCCGACAAAAATCGCGGCGGCTTCGTTGGAATGGTTCTCCATCTGCAATCCAACGGCCGATTCGTCATTCACATGCGCCAGCGGATTGGAACTTGCCGCATGGAATAGATTGATGTAACTTCCGCCATCCTGCTGCAAGAGAAGTTGGTAGGTTACTTGAAGTTGGTTTCGATAGGAAGTTCCCCCGCGGGCCGTATCGTAGGCGGCGCTCTGGAGTACTGGGCTGATTTGAGTTTGAAGACATGCAAAATCCTCCAGATCGCGGCGATGTTCGATCAAGTTGTCGTCGCTATCGTAGCCGCTGGATGCCGGATCTTCCCGCTCGTACCCGTTTTCATCGAGCGTTTCACGATCGTTGTTATACCAGAAGATCAACTGCCGATCGTGACTGCTTGTAAAATCGATGGTCCCATCCCGATTCCCATCCACGGCAGCGTTCGTTTCCACAACGGTGTACTTGACCTCGTCCTCGTACCATGGGAAATCCTGAGATTCCAACGGCAACGCCAGGACCTCTAAACTGTTATGCGGGAATCCGAAGCATGTACTATTTTCAAGCCCTTCGATCCAAAAATCGAGATGTTCGGTTGTTGGCGTCAGGAAAGTGCCTGACGGAATCTCCCAAGGACCGGCCGCCGGGTCCGTGCTCGGTACCGATTCAACGCCATTCCACTGGGTGAAGGTCCATAACACAATGTTGTCCTGGCCGGATAATTGATCCAGAATGAGAAATCGAATTTGATACGTATCGATCATCCATGGCGCGATATCCAGGGTCGCGGGTGTATAGTCGGTTTGGAACGCGCCATCGAACAGATCGCTATTTGCATAGTCTGGCTGATAGAGTGTCAAACCCGATTCAGATTGGTTGTCCGCTTCGATCTTCTTCGAGAAATCGCTATTCCGCCAGATGATGGCGCCAGGTTCGGATTCCCAGGTTTCGCCCAAGCCATCAATCGCAAGGTCCAACATTTCGTTCGTCACTCGGACCGCATCGACCAGATCATATCCGGCTGGCCCACTGGAACCATCTGGATCGATCTTGACGGTGATCCGATTATCACCAAGTGAAGCACTCGGTCGAATCCCTTCGACATAGAGCGTGACCGAACGAGTGCTGTCATTGAATCCGAGTTGGTCTGGCCGATAGTCACCAGGCGCCACGAAATCGCCAGGATTGGAAGTTGCATTCGCGGCGTGCGGAACTCGTTGGGTGCTTCCGCCCTTGGTCCACAGGCGCAGGTTGCCACCATCGGCGGGCAAACTTAAAACACCCTCCTCGAGAGAAACGCCCAAAGGATCCGAGGCATTGTAATCGATCATGATTTGAGTGGCCGACAGATCCAAGCCAGCGGATAGTTCGAGAACCAATGGAACGAATACAAGGTGGTTTGCACGATCATCTTCATTGGAATCCATGCCGTCCCAATTATATCCGTCGGCAAAATCGATGATTCCATCGGTATCCGCGTCGCCGCGATTCACGGGCACAAACTTCCCAGGCAGACTCGCATCGTCCTCGATATTTTCTTCATCCGCATTACGCTCTAGCCCGTAGTGGTTATTCGAATCAATATCCAGATCGACGGATGCAACGGTCAGGCGGACGGTATCCGACGCGTCCGTTCCTAGAATCGTATAGATCGCTGGATTGAGGACTCCCGGATCATAGGTAATCTGAACAAATGTATCAATCGGGTACAAGCTTTCGCAAATTCCCTGAACATAGAGCCGGTGATCCAGATAGATTTCCAGCTCGGTGGAACCGCTTAAGATTTCCTCGGTTCTTTCCTCATTTTTCCACAGCCGGATCCGATCGGATGAGAAGGTGATTGTGAACGTGCCTGGCAGGCTGTGCAGCGTCTCCGGGGACAACCGGTGAATCACAAGTTCGAGCAGATCCTCATCGTTTTGCGAGATGAATCCTCCCGGATTCGTTTCCAAGGCATCTGCGAGTGCTTCACCATCTGGCAGGATGACATCCAGATCCACCAGTGGAATATGGAGGCATGCTTTTTTCCCGGCGGCATCATTCACATTGTCAAAGACATTTTCATGTTGGGAATCGGAAGGATAGCCGAGCAGCCTCAAGGTGGCTCCATCCGCGGCCGAGAAAGGCGGATTCTCGATGACAATCAAGGTATCCTCGCCGGTGGCGAGGCGGATACCGGCATACCAATCATAATCGGGTGGGCGGATATTGGATCCGAGGTGGTCGAGAGTTATATCGTAGGACATTCCTTTTTCATATTTATATTCAGTCCAGCCGCTCAGGATACCGAAATCGGGTGATTGATGGGCAATCTTGCCAACGTTGAGTTCCCAGCGTTCCGAATGGCTGCCGCTATCATCGCCGACGTTGAGTTCCAATGCGACGATCCTCTCGCCCGGCGGTGCGATACCGCCATCGGCTGGATCATTTGGATCGCTTCCCTGATCGATTTCCTCGCGGTCATTGATCCCATCACCATCCGTATCCGCCAGATCAGGATCGGTGTTATGGATCAATTCGTCCAGGTTCGTCAAATCATCGCCATCGGGATCGCCTTGTGGATCGTCGGGAACGATGGGATCGAGGTACTCGGATTCCTCTTCAAAGCCGTCCGGAAGCAAATCTCCATCGGTATCAAAGTGGAACGGATTGGTTCCAATCCCTAATTCGTCATTATCCGAGATGCCATCATTGTCCGAATCGATGGAACCGATACAAGCAATGAACTTGTAAGTCGGATTGAATACTATGCCATCGGACGCGCCGTCGACTGCAATTTCGATGACATGGACGCCGTCGTGATCATACGTGTGATTTCCGAAGAGATCGATTTGCTGCGTGGTATTGAGCGAATAGGGTGGTAGCGGAAGAATGTGAGCTATTGAATCGAGTTTATTGTCACCCCAATGAATCGTCGTGTTGGGGCCGGCCGCCATGGGTGTCAGGTCACTCGCAACCATGGATGGAAATCTAATTTCCCAGGTACCGGGACCGAATTGGATTACCTCAACATCACATCCGGATACCGATTCAACAGCCATTTCAACTTCGATGCCCGTGGCACTGGCGGGGATCGCCTGGGAGATTGCCCCGGCATAGCCCAGACTGAAATAGCCTGTCGGAACGCTCGTATCCGCGGAGATGGTTTGGATGGCATCCGCTGCTTCCATGCCGGACTGCACTACCTCGCTGGTTACCGCATCAGCAGTGACGATGAGACAAACATCACTTCGTTGCGCGTAATTGCCGATGAATTCGATCTGCGTAACATAGCAAGAATCGATCAAGGCGGTATTGGTTTGATAGTCCGTATCCGCAAGGAATGGGCATGCCTCGAGTGCGGACGCGACATGACCTGCAATGGAATATCCGGTAATCATCCAATTTTTGGAGTAGTGATAGGTCCAATCGCCGGCCGTGATATCCACGTCGATTCCGTTGGTAACCAAGTTGGCTGGTGCGGCCACCCGCACGATTTGGTTTTGCGGCTCGACTCCTTCCTGGACGATTGTCGCCGAGACGTGTGGACTGGAATAAGTAACTTGCCCCAACGGCACCTGCGTGGCTGGATTTCCAGCGGTGAAATGCAATATGGGGTATCCCGTTTCATCAAAAACATCCGTTCCGAACCCGCCATCGAGACCGTCCTCTCCCTCTCCTCCGGTCAACGCGTCATCCCCAAATCCCCCTTCGAGGTAATCGTTCCCCTCATCGCCGAACAGAAAATCGTGGCCCGAGCTGCCAAGGAGCATATCGTTCCCGGGCCCCCCGTGCAGCCAATCATCATCGATTCCGCCATAGAGGATATCATTGCCTCCCTCCCCGTAGATATGGTCGGCACCCCCATGCCCGCAGATAAGATTGTTCGCTGCATTCCCATGGAGACAGTCACCATATGGAGTTCCGAGAATGATCTCGATATGACCAATGGTCGTTTCCGATAGATTCAAGGATACGTTTTGAAAAACGTTTTGCGGACCGGCCATTCGAAGGTCCAGATAGGCACCTTCTGGATCCATGGCCTGCGAGAGGTCGATGGCATCTTTTCCGCCCTGATCGATTTCGACGATTTGAATTGAGGTTGCGCTGAGGTGATGGACCACATACCAGTCATCGCCCAATCCCCCATCCATGATCGTCTGCCCTCCGGGACCGCCATCCAAAGAATCGTCGCCGGCATCTCCTTCCAATGTGTCATTCCCATCCTCCCCCCACAATGTGTCGTTTGCATCCCCACCCTGGATGGTATCATCACCATCTCCGCCCCAGATTTCATTGATTAAATCATTCCCCATGATCTGATCCGCGTATGCCGTCCCAACCACGTTTTCTATCTGGACTGGCCGGATTTCGTTAGCTTCATCCGTGAACTCGATCAGTTGCAGCACAAGGCAAGCGTTTAAATTCTGCTCCAAGCCATCCACCAGGGAGAGAGTGATTGGGGCCGTCATTTGATGGAAATCGAGTGTGTCTTGAGTGCTGGCCAAGATATCATGGGTAGGCTCAATGTCCACTCGCCCCAGGGACCCGGAACAAAAATGGAATGTGTCATTTCCGGCATCTTCAATCAATCGAGTTGTTACAGAATTCCCTGAAACAACGAATTGATCATCGCCCTCACCCCCATCAAGTATCTCGACGATGCCGCCCGTATTTCCACCTCCTACCAAGAAATCATTTCCCGCGCCACCCAATAAACTGTTATCCAGTTGATTGCCAATGATGGTATCGTCGAAGATGGTACCGATCACATTTTCAATCTTGGCAGACCAGCTTTCATTTAAGATGCGAAGGTGGAGTCCTTCCGAAAGGTCTTGAAGCAGGTTGGCGCCCAAGTCCAGATGAATTGGCGCATTGGTACGGCTGCTAAAATCCAGCGTGTCGGTACCATTGGCCGACTGGGCATCCACGGAGGTGATGAGAACGGTTCCCGTACTATTCTCGTGGAAACGGAAACAATCGTCACCGGTGTCTTCAAAGAATTCAGTCAAGATCCCATGGCCTGCAAGGTAAATATCATCTCCAGATTCGCCAAAGACCATGTCTTGAATCGTGTTGGATCCTGGATCCAAAAAGTCGTTGTGATCGCCACCATGCAGGGAATCGTTTCCGTCATTCCCTTCGAGATAATCTTTGCCAAGACCGCCTAAGAGTGTGTCATCTCCCTCGCCGCCGATCAACCAGTCGTTTCCGTCCAGCCCGAGGAGTTGATCGTTACCGAATCCGCCATCGAGCTGATTCGCCAAATCGTTGCCCGTGATGTGGTCGTTGTAAATGGTCCCAAAGATGTGATCCAGATTCAGCGAATAGAGCTCGCTGACGTGCCATTTTATTTGAATCAACTCCAAGCTCAGATCGTCGTTCACCATCTGCGGAATGCTACTTGCCAAAGAGACTGCCACGGAACTCGTCATCCCGCTAAAATCGAGGATATCCTCATCGTCTCCGGTGTCATTCGAGTTGGGTTCGATCGTGACAATTCCCAGATCCGTTCCTTGGAACCGGAACGTATCCGATCCGGATTCTTCATAGACGGTTGTCCGGCTCGCACCGGAACCGACAAGCAGCACATCATTGCCGATTCCCCCATACAACTGATCGCCTGTGCCGGACGTGGCGTCATTGGATCCACCATCGAGAAGATCGTTTCCCGCGTAGCCCCGTATGGTATCGACTCCGCCACGCCCATGGAGGAGATTGGGCAATGAATTCCCAAGAATATGATCATTGTACTGTGTCCCAATGACATTCTCGATATTCGCGTATTCCTCCGAGGCGCTATCGTTTCTGAGATAGAGCTCGAATCCGGAACTGACATTCTGTGGCAGGTTCGAGGCGAGTGCGATCGAGATCCCGGAATTCATGTTGCTGAAGTCGAGCGCATCCGTCCCCCCGGCTCCGGTATTTGGATTGGGTAAAATCTGTACCGAGCCTAGGTTGGATCCTGAAAAAACATAGAGATCGTCTCCTTCACTTTCGAGAAATCGAGTGTTTTGAGCGCCCGTGGTCGCCAAGTAGGTGTCATTCCCGGATTCCCCGTCCACAATGTCGGGCGCCGACCAGCTGTGCGGACCATTCAGTCCTCCCTCGAGCGTATCATCCCCTTCTCCGCCATGAAGTTGATCCGTTGCATCACCACCCAGCAAGGTATCGGATCCGGCATCGCCAAACAGGATATCTTCCCCTGTATCACCAGAGAGCCAATCATTTCCAGCAGATCCGTGCAAGGTATCGTTGCCGGATCCACCATGGATTTCATCGTTTCCCTGTCCTCCTTGGATGACATCATCCCCCGCGTCACCATAGAGCATATTCCCATTCGCGGATCCGAGGACGCGGATATCATCGTTGCCATCACCACCGTGCAGCCAGTTGGCATCGGTGCGGGTGATCAGCAGGTCCTCCCCGCACTCGCCATCGAGATGGTGTTGTGAACTGATGCAGGCATAGAAAAAGTCATTTCCGTCCCCACCGTAGGCCCAGTCATCTACGGACGAAGACAAGTAGAATCTATCGTTGCCCCCATCCCCATAGAGGATATGTTGCGAACCTTCACGAGAGAACAAGAGATCGTTCCCATCGCCGCCATGCAGTTGATGCGTTCCAGCGCTGGCATGCATACGGTCGATTCCGAGACCGCCATGGCCGATATCAGTCCCCTCGATCCCAAAAATTGAGTCGTCTCCTTCCTCGCCATCCAGAAGATCATTTCCTCCCTGGCCGATAAGCATATCATTTCCAGTACCGCCGGAGATCGTATCATCGTGCTGGCCGCCGAAGAGTCGATCGGCACCGGCGTCGCCAGCCAGAAGATCGTCATCATCCCCGCCGTCCAAAAGATCATTTCCATCGCCACCGAACAGTTCGTCGCGATCAAGACCGCCGAGGAGGTAATCGTCTCCTTCCCCGCCATCGATCGTGTCCTCGCCCTCGCCGCCATCGGCATAATCATTCCCGCCCCCCGCATGGATCCAATCGCTGCCCGAGCCGCCCAGGATATAGTCTCCGATCCATAGACTACGCCAGCCTACGCCACCCTACGAAAAAGCCTTGTTTTCTAGGGTTTGGCGGTTTCTAAACGTAGCCCGACGTAGCCCGACGTAGCCTCAGTGTGGAATGTTTATGGAATGTTGGCGGAATGTCAGCGGACGGGCATGGCTCCATCCACACTGCTAAATTTTCTCAAAAATAATAATAGGAACCATATTATTTTCTTTCGCAAACTACTTTGCGCTTTGTACATCCTGCAGAAAATTGGATATGCGTGAAACAACAAGCTACATCGAAACATATCCAAAAGGTGTACAAATGACCCAGTTATTGGTCAGCAAGAAAGAAGCGGCCAAGTCACTTGCGATCCACTACAGAACCCTGGACAACTACGTGCAACGCGG
>JAFGFZ010000342.1 GCA_016930815.1 Pirellulales bacterium
CGCATGGCCTGGGTGTGAATTGCCGCCAGGGCGCGTCTGCGTTCAAGATCTGTTTCAAAACGCAGCAATGCCTGCGCCTGAGCTGCAATATTCGCGAGCGGATTGTTGATCTCGTGGCTTGCGCCGTAAGCCAATTCCTTCATCGCGGCGAGCTTGGCTTGCTCCAGTGCGGTTTCGAAGGCATCCATCGGCATGAAGCGACTGCGAACACAGCTATGCTGATGTCGTGACTTCCATATCAAGTAAATGGCAAACGCGCTCGATCAAGATGTCGATGTCGAACGGCTTCCGCATGAAATCGTTGGCACCAGCACTATGCAATTCCTGAATCTTGTCATCTTCGACCATGCCCGAGATACAGATGATCCGGATCTCATCCATCGACTTTTCGCTCCGGACCCGCTGGCATACTTCCTTGCCATTGATATCCGGGAGCATGACATCCAGGATGATCAGATCGGGCCGATATTCCTTGACCGTCATCCCGGCATCGAAACCGTTATTGACGCTTCGCACTTCGAATCGACCATCCCGTTCAAGCTGGTCGCAGATCAATTCAACAAGTTGCTCGTCATCGTCCACGACGAGGATTCGCCGCTTGCCGCTATCGAGGGCATCGGTTGGGATGCCGTTGTCTCGCATAAATGCGTAGAGCTGGTCTCGAGGAATCCGGCGGAAACGGCTACCCGGAACGCGGAAACCCTTCAACTGGCCCGAGTCGAAGCAGCGAATAATGGTCTGCTGGCTGACTTTGCATATCTTGGCAGCTTCGCCAGTTGTGAATACGGTCTTCATTGCGTTAACCACCTCATTTCCTTCGTTCGATGGTCCAACTCAAAACCGGTGTGCCCCGCACTCGAGTTCCCCAAAAGGGGGTAAATAGGGCAACTTCCCTGGAATACCGGTGGGCAGCGACCCTCATACTGCCCGCAGTCTCGTTAGTTTCCTTTGACGGATGCAAATCGGCTCATCCCTGTATTTGATGACCCTCACCGGGCCTTCCAGGATTACCTGATTTGCCAGATGGGCGGAATTATAACAGCAGGAATGGATGAGTCAAGATCGGTTTTTTTCGCGCAAGTGCATATGAGAATTGACGTTGTGTCGAATCCCATGGAAAGCAGTCAACGGCGACCCTCCATATGAACCATCAACAGGGCCACATCCGCTGGGGTAATTCCGCTGATTCGGCTGGCTTGTGCGAGGTTGGTTGGGCGGATTCGAATCAATTTTTCCTTGGCTTCCATGCGGAGCTGATCAAGGCGGTTATAGTCGAAATGAGCCGGTATCCGTTTGCCGGCCAGTCGGCGCTGGCGGGCGACATCGGTTTCCTGACGGGAAATGTAGCCAGCATATTTGACATCAATCCGTACCTGCTCAGCAACCTCCTTGTCAACCAAAGCCAGCTGGGGGCAGAAACGGACTAAGTCCTCCCAATTGATTTCGGGCCGACGCAATAATTTTTCGAGTGAGACACCTTCGACACGGTGGTTGGCAAGAAGAATTCGGGTGGCCTCAATCGCCGCCAGTTTCTCGTCCAGCCGCTGCCAACGCCGATCATCCACAAGCCCAATTCGGCGGCCTAAAGGTGTGAGCCGGCGGTCCGCGTTATCATGGCGAAGAAGAAGGCGATATTCGGCCCGGCTCGTGAACATCCGATAGGGTTCGTCCACTCCACGGGTTACGAGATCATCGATCAGAACACCAATATAAGCCTGATCCCGTTCAAGGACGATCGGATGGTTCCCGTGGAGGCTTCGAATGGCATTGATTCCGGCAATCAGACCCTGAGCCGCCGCTTCTTCATAACCGGTGGTCCCGTTGATCTGCCCGGCCAGATACAGTCCGGAGACGATCTTGGTTTCCAGACTCGGCCAAAGTTGTTCCGGAGGAATAAAATCATACTCCACGGCATACCCGTAGCGGATGATTTCGGTCTTTTCCAGGCCAGGGATCAGACGGAGCATCGCGTCCTGGATATCCCGAGGCAGGCTGGTTGCCAGTCCATTCGCATAGACTTCGTGGGTGTTACGGCCCTCGGGCTCCAGAAACAGTTGATGGCGATCTTTCTCGGCAAACCGGACGATTTTTACTTCGATGGATGGACAATACCGGGGCCCACAGGTCTTAATTTGGCCGCTATACATCGGCGCCCGATGTAAATTCGCTCGGATCAAATCGTGGACTGCCCGGTTCGTGTAGGTGACATGGCATGGAATCTGATCGATATCGAGGTGATCGGTCAGGAAAGAGAAGGGCACGGGTTCAGCATCCCCGGGCTGTTTTTCCATGATCCGGCAGTCCATGGTTCGGCCATTCAGGCGGGGTGGCGTGCCAGTTTTGAAGCGATCCACGCGGAAACCGAGTTGTTTAAGCGAGCGGCTAATCCCGTGCGTGGTTCCTTCCCCGGCGCGTCCGCCGTCGGTTTGAGTCGGACCGGTGTGCATCACGGCAGACAAAAACGTTCCCGCGGCCAGGATGACTGCCCGTGCCCGATACACATCTCCGCCTTGAACTCGGACGCCGGTGACGACATATCCGGCACTTGGGGAATCGGTTCGGATGTCGGATACGCGATGCCAAGGACGCATCGAGACATCCGTGGATGCCGGGGATCCCGCATCCCATTCCTCTGTTGGTAAACCACTCAGAGCGGAATCGGAGTTTTTCGGTTCGGTAATCAGCTCTTCCACCATTTCCTGTCGAAGACTTAGACCCGGCTGATCTTCGACGATCCGTTTGACTTCCGATTGGTAGCCTTTCTTATCCGCTTGGGCCCGAGGGCTATGCATGGCCGGACCCTTGCGTTGATTGAGAAGCCGAAATTGGATCCCCGTGGCATCAATCACCTGTCCCATCACACCGCCCAAGGCATCGATCTCGCGTACGATTTGGCCCTTCGCGATACCACCGATGGCCGGATTGCAGCTCATCTGACCAACCGTGTCACAATTGGCGGTCAAAAGCGCGGTCTTGGCACCTAACCGGGCTGCTGCCACAGCGGCTTCCACGCCAGCATGACCGGCGCCGATCACGAGCACGTCATATTCATATCGAGACATTGTTTCAATGATAAAATGGATCCCAACGCGTGCCAAGTATCCTAGCCATGCCACTACTCGGCGCGTCGGGCAGATGGTACGATGGTCCAATGGATCCATGAAATTGATTGTCCGTACATCCGTCCCTTGGAACACTTATGTTGCTATCGAACATCGAGGCTGAAACGCACCGTGGGGCCGTGGTGCCGTTGGCGAAGAATATTCCCAGCGTACAACCGGGTGGGGGTATCTGCTATCGCGTTGAATTGGCCTGGGGGCGTTTGCGGCGGTGGTATTTGCGGACATGGAGGAAGGAGTATGTTCGCCGGATGGAGGCGTTGCGCCGGGGGAATCTCTCGGGGGCCCCCCATCCGGTCCTCGATCCGCGGGATTTGAAATACATCACAAACCGCACGACGGCTCATTGGTTGCCGAGCAATGATCCGTTCTCCTGGCGGAACCGGATCCCGCTGGCTCGTTGGGGACTCTGTGAAGTCCAGCTATTCGGCTGGCCATTGGTGATCGTCTTGGTCGTTCTCTGGATCCTTGGCGGGCCATATCGTTGGGGGATGATCCTGCCCGGACTCTTCCTGGTACTGGTCGTTTCCTTTTTTCGGAATCCGCACCGCCAAATCCCCCAAGGGCAAGGCATCCTTGTCGCCCCAGCCGATGGCAAGATCGTTGAAATCACCCCGATCGATGATCCGTTCCTTGGCGGACCCGCGGTTCGGATTGGAATCTTTCTCTCGATTTTCAATGTCCACATCAATCGAGCGCCGACCCGCGCCCGAGTCCTTGAACTCCGATACACGCCAGGCGAATTTCTCAATGCCATGTCCCCCGAAAGCGGTCTGCGAAACGAATCGATGTGGATTGGCATGGAAGAAGAATCCCCCCCCTTCCGTCGGATGATCGTCCGGCAAATTTCTGGGATGATTGCCAGACGGATCGTTTGTACGCTTCGCCCAGGACAGGTGGTCGATCGTGGAGAGAACTTTGGGATGATCAAACTGGGTTCCAGGACCGAGCTCATCTTGCCACGCGAGGAAGGATTGAAAATTGAAATTGGTCTAGGGGAACCGGTACGTGCTGGCGAGACGGTCCTTGCCCGTTTTTCTGGCGAGACTGTTGTCGTACCGGAACCGAGGAGAGCATGAAACGCCTTCGCGACATTGCCGTTATCCCGACGCTCTTCACACTGGCGAACCTGGTTTGCGGTTTCTTTTCAATCGTCGTGGCGTCGCGGGTAGATTCTCCGGCCGTGGATCTGGATATCTTGCCCAACATTCCATTTGGGCAGTTGATCCGCCATCCCAAGCAATTGGATCCATCGCTGGTCACGCATAACCTGGTATTGAGTAGCTGGCTAATATTTCTGGCCATGTTATTCGATGCCTTGGATGGCCGGGTGGCTCGATTAACGCGGCAGACAAGTGATTTTGGCGGGCAACTCGACAGCCTGTGCGATTTGGTCACCTTTGGTGTCGCGCCGGCATTTCTGATGGTCAAGATGTGTTCGGGCTTCACGATGCATTATCGCCAGGCGACCTGGATTATTGCAGCCGCTTTCGCGGCATTTGCCGCTCTTCGACTGGCGCGATTCAATGTGGAGACGGACGAAGAAGAGGAACATCTTTGGTTCAGTGGCCTTCCCGTCCCGGCCGCGGCCGCATCGATTGCCGGCTATGCTTTGGCCCTCTACAACCTGCGCATGGACACGCCGCACCTGGCAGTCAAGCAAAATATTGATCTTTGGGTCCAATTCGGTTTGCCAGTTCTGGCTGTGATCATTTCGCTTTTGATGGTTTCTCGAATTCCATATCCCCATGCCGTCTCGCATATTTTCCGCGGGCGCAAGAGTTTTGCCCATGTGGTCGTTTTGGTCTTCGCCTTATTACCAGTTTTACTCTTCCCGGGTTATATTGTGCCCGCTCTGGCCAGTTGCTACGCGCTGATTCCGCCCGTCCTCTTTGCCTCGAAAGGGCTGCAGGCGTATCGGCGCGAGAAACGGTCCATCGCCTAAATTCCAACTGCAAAGGAATGGTAGCACGTCATGTTCAGTGGAATCGTCGCCGCTTTGGGTACTGTCGATCAGATGCAACCATCGGGCCCGGGTGCTCGCCTTGTGGTTCGCGAACCGAAGATGGCCGGGCCGGCAAAAATTGGGGACAGTATTGCCGTGAATGGATGTTGTTTGACCGTGGTCGAAGTCAAGGATCAGACCATTGCGTTCGACGCCGGACCGGAAACGCTCGCGCGGACCAATCTCGGAGAGTGCGTGCCCGGCGTCCGAGTCAACTTGGAAACGTCGCTACGCCTGGGTGAGGAACTGGGCGGCCATTTCGTGACCGGGCATATCGATAGCGTCGGGACCGTCGATCTTCGCGAGGATGACGAGGAATGGAGTACGTTCTGGTTTCGCGTCCCCAGAATTTTGACTCGCCAGATGGCTAGCAAGGGATCCGTGGCCGTGGATGGAGTCAGCTTAACACTGGTGGTTGTTGAAGAGGCTCGTTTCAGCGTGGCACTGATCCCTTACACGCTGGCAGTGACCACACTGGGCCACCGCCAACCTGGAGATCGTGTCAATATCGAGACCGACATCCTGGCCAAGTATGTCCAGCGGCAATTGGAATTTACTGGATCCGCTTAGAGCCAGTCCCAATCCCGTCTCGCCTCGCTCTGCTTGCGGGGAGAGGGCTTGGGGGTGGCGGATTTTGGGATACGCTCTTAGCGACGGCGAAGCCGGAACAGGAACAGGCCACCAAGGGCCAAGAGAATCCAGCTTGCCGGCTCGGGGATCGCCAGTTTCGCGACCTCTTCCGCCGAAAGCGTGTGGTCATAGATACG
>JAFGFZ010000343.1 GCA_016930815.1 Pirellulales bacterium
AGATAGACCGTGCCGTTATCGCCCTCGGACGAGCATAGTTACTCCAAATATGAAACTTGACAGAGTACCAGCCCGCAGTTTTCAGCTGAATCCACCGCTGGAATAGCGAAAAACTGCGGGCTACTTGTGTTGCCGGCGACGAATCCAATCATGTTCTTTGGCAACCAGCCGGAGTTCGATGAACTGGGCGATGAGTTCTTCGATACCCAAACTCGACGATTCAAATAGTTTGCCACCCTGGTTGGATGTCTCAAGTTCCTGGAAAAACAAATTCTGTTTTTCCTGCCGTTCGTTTTCCGGAGGTTCGGGATGAAATCGTTCGCGGAGCTTATAAATCCGGTTTGCTTCTCGAGCGGCTTGGCTATCTTGCTTGCCGCAGATAATCAGGACCGATACCTCCGAAACCTTATTCCGCACTCCCATCAATAGGAGGGCATCCCGGATCGGAACTCCCATAAAAACCTGTGTTGGAGAAACGAGTACGAGCCCTTTGACATCCTGCCCCTGTTTCGTGGTTGCCAGGGGCGGGGCCTTCCAGTCGGCTAATGTCCAATTTGCGGCAACCGTTGCTCCCATCCCTGCACCCACCAAGCAGAGTTTATTAAGGTTCAACTTGCCCTCATCGTTCTTATCGACCAGAAATTTCCTCACCGCTTCCATATCGAAACGAATCATGTTAAAGATATCCAGCCGATTGAATTTCGAAGCATCCAATTCCCTGGTCTGGCCACCAATCGTTTGCCGCGTGCTGCCACCATGACCCCGGAGATCGACTATCAAAACGGCAAATCCAGGCCCATCCTTGGTTGTTTCCTTGCTCGGAATCTTCTGGTGTAGCTGGCTTGCGACCTGATCAAAGACATGATATGTCCCTTTGTAATCGTGCAGGAACACGACAGGGATGGTCTCCTTGCTTTCCCGGTTGCAGTAAAACATGCCGGACAGCTTGACACCATCTTTGGTGTCGAGTGAAACGGGCACCGGTTCGGGCACGTCGGAGCCTTCGGCTTCCTCTTCAGCGCGAGCCGCCGTCCCAAAAACAAGGCAGATCACGGTGCAGTAAATCCAGAATACGTCGGAATGCTTGGATTGAGATGAATGCATGGTTTCAACTAACAAACGATAACCGATGGGGAAGCATGATCGAGTGAAATCGGATCGGGCGGGCCCTCATCAGCCCTTGAAGGTAGGATCGTGATTGCCACAAGCGCTAATACCCATGAGATCGTTGTTCTTATATGCGCACCCTTTATCCTGAGTCACATTCCAGACAACGCCTCACTCGCATTAGCGTAAAACGCCTGAAACCACTTGTCAAGAATTAATCAGAAGATGCTTGGAGTCCCCGATCGAGATAGATCTGTTTTTTGTTTCCAGGCAACGCCATGTTGGCCTGGAGTCCGGTTCGATGGGACCTTGGTCTAGCGGTTTGCCAAGGCATCAATGGCAAAGGTGGCATGGGGATCGTGCTTATAGAAGTGGACCGCAATGATTGTCGCGACGATATCCTCGAATTCCTGTTGGAACTTGTGGACCGATTTATCCTGGGCGGGGATTCCACTGTGGCGTGGATAGAGCACCTGGCCAACTTGCCGTTCCCAGACGATTTTTTCGTGGTCCTGCATATCATAGACCGTGATGGTTACCTGGGCATCTCCCTGGTAGAGCGTTCGGCCCTTTAATAAGCTGAAATCATCGAGTTCAATATGGACCAGGAAATCCGCCTCCACGGCCTGGCCAAGTTCCTTGAATTCGGACCAATCACTTTCATCGGCCCAATTATCGACTTCTCTCGGGTCGACCATATCGATCCCGCGAACATTTTCACGAAGCAGCTGGGATACGCGCCGAGCGATATTTCGAGACGCCCCCGGATATCGGAATTCATCGACGGATGGTGGCCGGCAAACCACCACGACGCGGTGATTTTCCAGACCACTGAATTCGGCGGGGACCAGGTTGCCACCTTGGGCAATATAGATACCGGTCGCCAACAGCGAGTGGAGACAACCTGTGGACAGAAGAATGGCAAGTAGGAGGAAGGCGCATCCCCATGTCCAAACTGGAAAGTGGCGTCGTGAACGATCCATCGTTCTTCCCTTTAAAAAATGATTTTGCGGATTCAATCAAGGATTGTGATCCGTGGAGGATCGGGAGGATAGCGACAGGTCGCCCTGATGGCAAGGGGAATTGGCGTACCATGGATCTTAGACTATTAGTCCGTGCCATGCGCGGACGCTGCGGGCATGTTGTAAAGTCTTTCGGTTGTCGATTTATCCCACGTTAAGATCGGTGGGATGTCATTGCTGCCAGGTCTTTTGCTTCTTCCTCGGTGACCACGACGCGCCGAATGGCGAATGCCCGGCCGGACTGCGAGTCGACATCCACGAGGCTTCCGCACAATCGCACATCACGCGTGGCCACTTCATATTGAGTTGGAAACGCGGTAAGAGTCGTCTGCATGACCCGGTCGATCCGCCGCCCAATGATGCTATCATAGGGCCCGGTCATGCCAACATCGCATTGGAATGCCGTTCCCCCCGGTAAGATGGACTCATCGGCGGTTGGAACGTGGGTATGGGTTCCAAGGACAGCGGAGACGCGGCCATCAAGGTAGCGCCCGAGGATTTGCATTTCGCTGGTCGCCTCGGCATGGTAATCAATCAACCGGATAACGACCTCGCTTGGCATCTCTTGTAAAAGAACATCCGCGGCATGGAACGGATTATCAATTGGCTTCATGAAGAGTTGGCCTAGCAAACAGGCAATCCCAACGCGATCACCATTTCGGGCAACGACGACACACCATGTGCGGCCGGGGGCGCCGGCCGGCAAATTGGCGGGTCGAACCACATTCGTTTCTTGCCGGAGAACCTCGCAAATCGCTTTCCGTCGATACACATGGTCTCCCAGTGTGATGGCATCGATCCCGGTTTGCATCAGCTCATGGTAATTGGTCGGCGTCAAACCGGATCCTCCGGCAACATTCTCGGCATTGGCAACGACCAAATCGATTCCTTCCCGTGCAACGAGTCCCATGACTGCCTGTCGAACAATGGTCCGGCCGGGTTTCCCGACGATATCACCTATGAAGAAAATTCGCACGATGCCACCTTTTGCTATGGATGGTTGCAAGACCAATGTCCCCAGGCCTTGGCATGGACTGCAGATGATACCGGGACCCGATGGTTGCCCTGGATGCTTTTGCAAAACAAAGGCCAAAAAATCTGAGAACTGGCATGACTTTGAGGCATCCCTTTTCTATCCGACTTAACATCGGGCTGCAACTGGCATAGACGAAACACACTTTGCAAGCTAATTTTTCATAAAACCATGCATTGCCAATCACTTGCGCCGCAGCCGGCTGTTCGGGATGTACTCAACACCGCGCTTATGCCGACGGGAAAGGGATGATGATTCATAACGGTTATGGATCGAAACATCGAAACGGCTGGAGAGATCCCAGGGTCTTCCCGAGTTCTCAAGAATCCCCCCGGATCCTCCGCGGCACTACTCAATCAATTCGGTTGGATACTCTATGTCGCATTCTGAACGCACGGAACATCAAAATCCAAGAGATTGGACCGCTACAGCGATTTTAATCATCCTGATTACTTACTTTCTTCTGGCTGCTATCTGGGAATTACCGAAGCTCTGGAGGGACGGAGTTGTCTTGTCGCAACAGCATTCGGTTGCCGAAACGGATCTTTCCACGACGGATGAATCGGCTTCGGATACGGAGGCCAGTGGACACGGTGGTGGCGTGGAAGGCGAGCATCCAACCATTATCGCGCCGGCGCTATGGATGATTCTGCCTTTCGCGGTACTCCTGGTCTGCATCGCCATTCTGCCGTTGATTCCGGCCACAGAGCACTGGTGGGAATCGAATTTGAATCGATTTATTGTGGCAGCAGGACTCGGAATCCTAACACTCATCTACTACGGTTTGCTGCACCATGCCCCCATGGAGGGCCATTGGCCGGCACATCACATCGTGGAACCTCAAAGCGGTAGCATCCAATGGGGATTCATGTGGACAACCTTTGCCAATGCAATACTTCATGAGTTCGTTCCTTTCATCGTCCTTCTATTTAGTCTATACACAATCTGTGGCGGGATCCGGATCGAGGGGGACTTGCAGGCCAATCCACTCACCAATGCATCGTTCCTCGCCGCGGGTGGTGTCCTGGCCAGCTTCATAGGGACAACCGGCGCCGCCATGTTGCTGATCCGGCCCTTACTCGAAACGAACAGCGAGCGAAAACACGTTCGCCATACGGTGATTTTCTTCATCTTCATCGTATGCAATTGCGGTGGATGTCTGTTACCGATCGGCGATCCACCTTTATTTTTAGGTTATCTTCGCCGAGTCCCGTTTTTATGGACACTCAGCTTATGGCCCCAATGGCTCTTTACGAACGGCCTGTTATTGCTTCTTTATTGCCTTTTAGATGAGTTTCTTCTCTATCCGCGAGAGACAATTGCTGATATTGAACTCGATGTGGTTCGGCGTCGAAAGCTTCGATTTACAGGAATCTATTTCAACGGAATCCTGCTTTCTGGTGTGGTTCTGGCCGTGGCACTACTGGATCCCAGCAATTTCTTCCCGGGCACGAATTGGCATCCCTGGTTTTATTTGCGGGAGGCGGTTCAACTGGGGCTAGTCGCCGTTTCTTTATTGTGGGGATCGAAGGCCGTGCGTGCAGCGAATCGATTCGGCTACCAAGCTATCATTGAAGTGGCGGTTCTCTTCTGTGGTATTTTCATCTGCATGCAACCGGCTTTGCAGTATCTCAACGTCAACGGAGCCAAGATGGGTGTGAATACTCCAGTAGAATTCTTCTGGTGCACCGGCAGCTTGTCCTCGGTCCTTGACAATGCACCAACCTATGTTGTCTTCTTCGAGACGGCGAAAGTCAAATCAGCCCGTCTCGTCACCACCGGTCAAACGAATCGCTCGCATCTGGTCGCGGATACCGGTGTGCTAAATCATCTCTTAATCGCAATCAGCCTGGGATCGGTCTTCATGGGGGCGATGACGTATATTGGGAACGGTCCCAACTTTATGGTCAAAGCCATCGCAGAAAAGTCGGGTGTTAAAATGCCGAGTTTCTTTGGGTATATGGGGTATAGCGTCGTTATCCTATTGCCCATATTTTTTCTGATGACGTTGCGTTACCTCAGGTAGTTCCCATGGAACAGGAGCTTGATTGGGATGCGATATCCGGCCGGGCCAACTGGTGGCGGCCAAGGAACTTACTAGAATCATGCATCCAGCAAGTGATTATTCCGAGCCCTAGCCAGCCTTTGGATCCCATCTGCAATGCCTACTAGATCCTATCTCATTACGACACAGGCTGCACTTGACGAACTATGCGATCGTCTGGCCGTAGTCGATCGAATCGGATTTGACACGGAATTTGTCTCTGAGGATACCTATTACCCACAACTATGCCTCATCCAAGTTGCGACGGCCACAGAAATTGCGGCGGTGGATCCGTTCGCGGTGGATGACGTGACACCATTATGGCAAGTCCTGGCAACAAAGAACCACACGTCGATTGTCCATGCCGGGCGTGAGGAATTCCGGTTCTGCTTCCGGTCCGTTCGCCGTCCCCCATCCAATCTATTCGACACCCAGATTGCCGCTGGTATGATTGGACCCGATTATCCGGCCGCATATGGCACGCTCGTTTCACGTTTCCTGAAACATCGGTTGGAACAGAGCGAAACGCGGACCGACTGGCGCAAGCGGCCGTTATCGGAGGCCCAGATACGTTATGCATTGGATGACGTCCAGCACCTGCTCCCACTCCATATAGCCCTCCAACGCCGCCTCATGGAACTGGATCGCAACCGATGGCTGGCCGAGGAATTGGAGGTCTGGAAAAACGATATCCAGGCGGCTGAAAACCGACCGAACTGGCGGCGCGTCTCAGGGATTGGCGGGCTTTCACCGCGATCTCTGGCTATTATCCGCGAACTATGGTTCTGGCGCCAAGAAGAAGCCGCTCGGCGCGATCAACCTCCACGCCGCATTTTTCGAGATGATTTGCTGGTCGAAGTGGCCAAACGGAAGAGTGCCGATCCAGAGAAAATCAAGGCGATTCGCGGATTATATCGCGGGGCTCGGCGGCGCATGATTGAATCAATATCCGCATGTGTCCAGCGAGGTCTGGCGGCTCCTCTTGAGAACTTCAACCAGTACCGTTTGCAGGATTTGCCCCCCCAACTTAACCTCCTTGGCCAATTTCTCACACCTGCATTGGCGAGTCTCTGCCGGAAGGAGAATATTGCTGTGAGTCTCGTTGGCACGGCATCCGATGTCCGCGATCTGGTAGCCTACCGGCTCGGATACCACACGGCAAAAAGCTCGAAACAACCCATCCTTGCTACAGGCTGGCGATCCGAGTTTATTGGGCATCTTATCGAGGATCTTTTAGCAGGCCGGAAATCGATTCGAATCGACGATCCGGCCAGCAATCACCCGTTGAGTATCGAGTAGTCCAAGGTGCGTGGTTGGAACGTTGCCACCCAAGGAACACGTTTTCCACGCCGATCCCTGCGAAGAAAAAATTTTTTTTTGTCGCGAGAAAGAGTGAAGAACCTGCGTTTTTCCAGGGTTTGATGCATCATGATTCCTCCCGCTTGGCCCGCTACATGCAATCCTGCCCGCGGGGCCTTTGACAAGCGTGCTAGCACGCTTACAATCGGCTTTCTTGAAAACAACTGGTGACAAACCGACCAATCCACCGGCGGGCCAATCGGGCCTTGCATGCCGGCGGCAAACGGACTGCCACCCTGCTCCTTTCCTTTCGCTTATCAATCCATCCGATGGTTTGTTATACCCGCCTTCGCGCTCGGTGTGCGCTATGACGATGGTATGGTAAGCGTATCATTGGAGTTACGGGACGTGCCTATTCATGATACGGAGATCTCTGAACGGCTTCGCACGGTATTGGCCGATCGAATCGGTTCCGACCGGTGCGATCTCTGGTTCGGTTCGATCGCGGACCTCTCCATTTGCAATGACCGCCTGATCGTCTCCACGCAAAACGAATTCAGCCGCGATCTGGTACGATCACAGTTTGCCAGTGAATTGCAGGCCGTTGCCGATGCGGTTTTTTCGGTTGCACCGGCGATCGAGTTCATTGTCGAGAAACGCTCTCGGGACGAAGTCTCCGACGCATCAGCCGATGCATCTAGTATGGACGCCGACACGTCGTCCCAAGGTTTTCATGCCCCATCAAGATGGGATTCCGTGGGCCAACGGGCATGCCAGGAGAATGAAAGGCGGATCCGTTCGGAAGGGGGACATCGGCCACGAATGAAAAGGATGGAAACCAAACTGGATCCCCCGCGCCGACGGCGTCCGGACGTGACGTTTAACACCTACATCACCGGAATAGCCAATGCCCTTGCCGCGACATCCGCTCGCCATGTCGTGGATCGGCCGGGACGCTGCTCACCCTTGCTCTTCTTTGGCCCGACGGCAACTGGCAAGACCCACCTTTTGGAGGCCATCCGCACCGAGGCCCGTCATTGCCACCCGCGGGCAATGATTCTGTTCATGACGGCTGAGCAGTTCACAAGTAGTTATGTCGAAGCACTGCAGCACCGTCGACTCCCAGGTTTGCGGCATAAACTTCGCGGAGTTGACTTTCTTTTAGTTGATGACATCCAATTCTTCGCAGGCAAACAAGCCACTCTTGCCGAATTCCAAAACACATTGGACTCGCTGATTCGCGATGGGAAACAGGTTGTCTTAACCACGGATCGCCCACTGCGGGATTTAGCCGGATTGGGCCAGGATCTGGTCTCGCGATTGTCCGGTGGTCTCGTCTGCGAAATCGAATCACCGGATTATGAAACCCGGTTGGCTATCGTGCGTGCATTTGCCATGCGGCAGGGACTTGTACTTTCCGAAGACGTCTTGGTTTCGATTGCAACCAATATCGCCTCGAATGCCCGCGAGATCCGCGGCGCGCTGTATCGATTGCATGCCACGAGTGTTGCTCTGGGGGAACCGATTAATCGTTCATTTACGGATCGCATGCTTGCCGAATTAGCCCAGCAGAACCGACCTCCTGTTGGGCTACCAGAAATCGAACAGGCGGTCTGCGAAGTATTTGGTGTTGCCCCACAAGCGTTGCGATCCAAAAGAACGGCAGCCTCGCTTGCGGCAGGTCGTACACTAGCGATGTGGCTGGCGCGAAAATACACACGTTCTGCCATGAGTGAAATTGGATACTATTTCGGCCGCCGAAGTCATAGCACGGTAATCTCCGCGGGAAAACGGATTACCAGTTGGATTAGCAATCATCGCACCCTGGAACTGGCGGATCGAACCTGCCAAATCGAGGAAGCCATACGTTGTGTCGAGGACCGCTTGCGTCGCGCATAACGGTCGGCAAAGATCGCTATCTCGATCTCCGACTACAAATCCCATATGCTATTCTTTCTTGGATGGGAATGGTCCACCAATTTCCATTCAAGGGCATAGAAAATTTCTTACCAACAACGGTGATTCTATTCATTTCAATTTGCCGAAACAGAATGATTACCATGAAACCACCCCAGCTTCAACCAATCACAGTCCCCCCGGGAACGCGAATTTGCCTCGACGACTTCGATCCAGGTTTTACCGATGGTCATTCGGAGAAGCAGGCCGCTCAGGATGAAGTGCGTGAAAATACGATCACGACTGCAAAACTTGCTCACCGGCTCTACGCGGAAAACCGACGTGCCATGCTGCTTGTTCTTCAAGGCATGGATACCTCCGGCAAGGACGGGACCATCCGGCATGTCATGTCGGGGATCAATCCGCAAAGTTGCCGGATCGTCTCATTTAAACAGCCAAGTCTTCTTGAATTGGACCACGATTTTTTGTGGCGGATTCATCAGGCGGTGCCGCCGAGAGGAAACATCGGCATTTTCAACCGATCTCACTACGAAGATGTCCTCGTGGTACGCGTCCACAAGCTGGTGCCAGAATCGGTATGGCGCCCTCGATATGATCGGATCAATTCCTTCGAACGCATGCTGGTCGATGGGAACATCACCCTGGTCAAATGTTTTTTGCACATCAGCAAGAAGGAACAGCGTAACCGTCTGAAAGCTCGCTTGGGCAATCCTGAAAAGCGGTGGAAATTCAGTCACGCGGACTTGGAGGAGCGGAAGAAGTGGAACGAGTATATTGCCGCTTATGAAGAAGCTCTCACCCGCTGCAACACCGATTATGCGCCGTGGCACATTTTCCCTTCCGACCACAAATGGTATCGTAATCTGGTCGTGAGCCGGATTATTCGGCAGACGCTTGAGAAGCTTGATCCGCAGTTCCCACCTTTCGAAGCAGGTTTAGATGAAATTGTGATTGAATGAAATCAATTTGTTTCCGGCCCGCGGAGTTCGCCGCCATTGAGCCGGTCCCGCAGATAGGCTGCGCGCTCGATATCGCGTTCTGAAGCGCTCAGGATCTCGCCCCGAAGTTTTTGGAGATGGGCCGGCTGGGTGTGGATGAAGAGCCGGTTGACTGTTGAAATTTCAAGATCGCTGATTAGCCCGAGGTTAATACCCATCCGAACACTCGACAAAAGGTGCATGGTCTCTTCACTACTAATAGTCTGGGCCGTTCGCAAGATACCATAGGCACGGCTAACGCGGTCGTGGAGTGTTTCTTGGCTCTCCCGGATGAGAAACTCCCGGGCCTGGCGTTCGTAATCAATGAGCACCGGAACCACATCTCCCACTTTTTTCAGCACATCCTCTTCGCTCAAACCAAGGGTAATTTGGTTGCTGATTTGGTAGAAATCACCAAGTGCCTGGGAACCTTCCCCGTAGAGTCCACGGACCGCAAGATTGATCTTTTGCAGGCTCCGAAACACCTTCTCGATTTGCCGCGTGATCACGAGGGCGGGGAGATGGAGCATGACACTCCCGCGAAGTCCCGTCCCAACATTCGTGGGGCAAGCGGTCAGGTACCCGAGACGCTCGTTGAATGCGTAGGTAATGCGTTCTTCCAGTAGATCATCTAATTTGCTAATTCTCTCCCAGGCAGCGATAAGATCGAGTCCACTATGCATAACCTGGATTCTGAGATGGTCTTCCTCGTTGACCATGACGCTAAACTGCTCCCCCTGACCCACGGCAACGGCGCGCGCACCTTCGTTCTCAGCGTGCTCGCGGCTGATCAATTGACGTTCAACGAGGAACTGTCGATCAATCTCTTCCAATTCGTTGACATCCATGTAAATGAGAGCGGCGTCCAAGCGTCTCGAATCGCTAAGATGCTGGACATGCTCACGCACGCGACGTTCGATCTCCGCACGATCCGTATCGGTTGAACGGGAGATAAATGGAAAATCCGCGATGTTCCGAGCCAGGCGGACTCGGCTGCTCATCACGATGTCCGACTCAGGACCGGTGCCACGAAGCCATTCGCCACTCGAATTGGTTAGATCATTGAGATTCACCGTGGTCTCTAGTCCCGTTTTGTGGATTGATCCTGGCTGACACGCAACTCCGCCTCGATGATTCGAATCTCATCGCGAAGTTCAGATGCTCGTTCATAGTTCTCCATCATGACAGCTTCTTTCATCTCACGCCGCAACCGAATGAGCCGGATTTGCGTTTTGCCATCCGCGGGGCATCGCTGCGGAACCTTTCCTATATGCTTGGTTTCGCCGTGGATGTTCAATAAGAGTGGTTCAAGTTCTTTCTCGAAACAAAGATAATCATTGGGACAACCCAACCTGCCTTGCTTGCGGAATTCCAGAAAAGTGATACCGCAGATTGGACATGCCCGCTGGTCAAGGCGGGCCAGTTCTTCTGCGGTTTGCCCAATAGCCAGCTGTTCCGCCAGCATGCCGGCAAGCGCCGGGACGACTTCGGCCATTTCTTCCTTGCTTGGTGCAAGATATTCTCGAGCGCACTCTTCACAGAGATGCACTTCCTGAGGTTCATCCCCGGTCAATTCAGTGATATGAAAGGTTGCCGGATTGTTGCAGCGTTGGCACTTCATGGGTTCGAAACCTCTCCGCCTTTTGGCAGCAATTTTTAAACTGTATCCATTCGGATTCTAGCTGCGTGGCTGGTAGTGTCAAGGTGATCCGTACTGTATCGGCTTGTCATCAGCTGACTTGCGGCAGGAACCGTGGGATGAAATACCAAGCCAGCCAGTAGGGTAGGACCGTTGAATAAAGGTCGCTCGATCTGGTAAGCTGTGATTTTTGATGAACCAGGCCATCGCCATCCTATTCACTCGCATTCCAACCGAAGAAATCCAACGGGGGCTTGGAATCCAGGCAATTCCGGGCTCCTCACGGCCAATCCGCCACATTTGCAGTGCCGGGCTCACTCGGATAGCTCATTCCTTCCAGTAATCTACCAGAAGCAGCGCGTATCATGCCCCACCTACCCGATTTTACCGCATTTCGGCAACTCGCTAGCAGGGCCGATTTCGTTCCCGTCTACCGCCGTCTGGTCAGTGATTCCCTCACGCCTGTTGCCGCGTTCCATAAGCTGGATACCGGTGCCTCGGCATGCCTCTTTGAAAGCGTGATCGGTGGCGAAAAGGTGGGCCGGTACAGTTTCCTTACCGCGGAGCCGTTTCTGTTACTCGAGGCATTTGGCAACGTAATCCACACGAGCCGGTACGACCCCAATGACAAGCAAGCTGTTCCAGACATCGATAGAATCCGAGTCAACAATCCCCTCGACGAATTGCGACAACGCGTGCAATCCATTCGAGTGGCTCGCGTGGAGGACCTGCCTCCCTTTGTGGGAGGAGCCGTCGGATATGCGGGATATGATACCGTCCGATATGTCGAATGCCTTCCTAATCCGCCGGAAGATGATCGGAATCTCCCCGACTTGTCATTCGCGTTTTATGACCAGATGGTCGTTTTCGACAATGTCAACAAGACAGTCATCGTGCTCGCACTAGCCGATGTCCGGAACCAAGCGAATGGGATCGACACGGCCTACCGCGACACCTGCCAGCGGATTGATACATTGATTGATCGGCTCATCGAGCCAGCCAGCGACTCGCTTGCCGCTTTTGACATTGACACCTCTGGGGATGTTGCGCTTAGGTACCAGTCGAATTTCACACAACCTGCATTTGAATCAGCCGTTCGCCGCTGCGTGGATTACATCCGCGAAGGCGATATCTTTCAAGTCGTCATTAGTCAACGACTCTCCCTTCCCTTTCAAGGCCATCCCTTCGAAATCTACCGGACGCTTCGAGTCGTGAATCCTAGCCCGTTCATGTTTTACTTGCGGACCCCAGCAACCACACTTGTGGGGAGCTCGCCCGAAATACTGGTACGCGTTGTCCAGGGTGATATTACCGTTCGACCCCTCGCCGGAACACGGAAGCGTGGGAAAACGTACGAGGAAGACCAGCGACTGGCCGAGGAATTACTTGCCGATCCAAAGGAAAGGGCGGAACATGTGATGCTGGTGGATCTTGGGCGCAATGATGTCGGCCGTGTCGCCCAATATGGTTCAGTCCAACTAACGGACGTGATGGTCATTGAACGCTATAGCCATGTCATGCACATCACCTCGAATGTCCGTGGCCAACTCATGCCGGACAAGGATGCTTTCGATGCTTTGGCTGCATGCCTACCCGCAGGAACTGTCTCCGGCGCGCCAAAAGTCCGTGCCATGGAAATCATCGATGAATTGGAACCCCATCGCCGAGGACCCTACGCGGGAGCGGTCGGCTATATCGACTTCACCGGAAACATGGACACCTGTATTGCTCTCCGGACCATCGTCCTTACCGGTGGAACGGCCTATATCCAGGTCGGCGCCGGGATCGTAGCCGACAGCCAGCCGGAATTGGAATACAAAGAGACCCTTAGTAAGGCTCGCGGCCTTTTAAAAGCGATCGAGATCACTCAGGAGCGAATGTTCCAACCCGCCTGACGCATCATCCTCTGCAACGCCCCAACACCACGCTCCCCACCAGGGCGGCTAGTAGGAGCACGCAGGACGATGGCTCTGGAATGGCAAGGGTTGCCATGGTTGCTGTTGTACCAAATTGATCGAGCCAGACCGCCAGGTCATCCCCGTCCACATCCCCGTCACGGTTGGCATCTCCATCGGCAAGCGATGGATCCTCCTCCCCGCCGAAACCGGTTTGCCACGATAGGAAATCTTGGCCATCCACGTCGCCATCTTGGTCGAAATCGGCAGTTGATTCTCCGAGCGCGGTCAACCGAAGTGTCGCTTCGAAACCAGAACCAGGATTTCCAATCCTGGACGCATACTCATTCGGATCACCACCCCAATCGGCGTTGAAGGTCACCGAGGGTGTTCCATATTCAGAGGAATTGAAACCTCCAAACCAGATCGTGTAGTCGTCCCACAGCACCAGACTATCGTCGACGGTGATCAAGAAACCAAACTTTCCCGCCGAGCTACCTGGGCGGATATAGTTGGAAGCTGAACTTGCGATCCAACCAGCGTTGATTCCTTGAACATTCGTACTCCATCCTGAGGGTGCAATGACCGAATCAATCGAGAGAACGTCAGGGAGAACTTGCCCCCAAGCTTGGGCATTACTCAATTGATTCAAATTGATATTAAAAAGCCCAATTCCTTCTCCAGCTGATAGGCTCGCCTTCCAAGCATCAAGCGAAGGCCGGTCATTGGCCTTCCACGATCGTAAAGTTGTCACGGTTGAATCATCTTGCCCATAGACTTCATGTAATTTGAACATTCCCCCATCGTTGGACCAGTAGTCCGTGCCACCCGGGCCAAGATCAAGGAATGCATAAAAATCAGCTGGATCAAATAAAAACGTAACCGATTTCTCCGCGGGCGCTGGTGTGGAGACCAAGCCCAGGATGCTCCCGACAAAGAATATTAAGATGGTTCGACTCATGGAGGTTCTCCCTATCGCGCAATGCAGGCGTCATTAACTTGCCATTATAATGCCAAATCAATTCATCCAAGCCTTTATTTAAGCTCCAAAAGCTGTTTTTTGATGACAGTTGGCCAGTCTGGACCATCGAGGGCTGTGAGAGGTATGCATGGGATGGAATATGCGGGCTAGAAATCCGAAGCGACGCGTTGGAATTCCAGCCAGGCAAGCCTCATCCGACCGGATCGAGGCCTATGACAATAGCACCTCGACAGGCAGCCAGCAAAACCTACAATAGGCGAATATGAGTTTTTGGGGAGATGACAGAACGAGATCCAGGCTTCCTCCGGAGAATCGGTTCTGTGCCATGGGAGCCGTTCGACAAGCTGGGGCGGTTCCCGGCAGTGCATCGTGGGCCCATTCTCGCGTTCCCAAGCGAAACCTATGAGGAGAAAACTGAATGAGTACGATAGTCGATATCCACGCGCGTCAGATCCTCGACAGCCGCGGTAATCCAACGATTGAGGTGGACGTCACATTGCATGATGGTTCGGTAGGCACTGCGGCGGTACCGAGTGGTGCCAGCACGGGCATTCACGAAGCGCTCGAGCTTCGAGACAATGACCAGAAAGTCTATGGCGGCAAGGGCGTCCTGAAGGCCGTGAAGAATGTCAACGACACCATTGCCGATGAGCTGGTTGGCATGGATGCGATGGACCAAGTCGCACTCGACCATCGGATGATCGAGCTTGATGGGACCAAGAACAAAGAAAAACTGGGCGCGAACGCGATCTTGGGAGTATCCCTCGCGGCGGCCCACGCGGCGGCCCGCTACTGTGAAATGTCACTCTATCGCTACCTGGGCGGCCCCGCAGCTCGAATCTTGCCGGCCCCGATGATGAACATCGTCAATGGTGGCCAACATGCGGATAACTCCGTGGATGTCCAGGAATTCATGGTTATGCCGCTCGGTTTCACGCGGTTCAGTGACGCGCTCCGCTGCGGCGTCGAAGTCTTCCACGCACTGAAAAAACTCCTTTCCGCTGAGAAGTTGAGCACTTCGGTTGGCGACGAAGGGGGTTTCGCGCCAAACCTGGCAAGTAATGCCAAGGCAATCGAGCTTGTCGTCAAGGCGATCGAAAAGGCCGGTTACGAGCCCGGAAAACATGCCTGGATCGCACTCGATCCAGCTGCATCCGCATTTTACGACCAGGACAAGAAAGTCTACAACATCGATGGCAAGGCACTTAGTTCGTCGGATATGGTCGATTACTGGGAAAGCTGGGTGGAGAATCCAGACTATCATATCTGCTCCATCGAAGATGGATGCGCCGAGGATGATTGGGAAGGGTGGCGGATGTTGACCGACCGGCTTGGAGGCAAAATCCAGCTTGTTGGCGATGATCTGTTTGTCACGAATACCGACCGCCTCCAGAAAGGAATCGATCAGAGAATCGCGAACAGCATTTTGATCAAGGTCAACCAGATTGGTACGTTGACCGAGACAATCGAAGCGATCCGTCTTGCGAATCGGAATGGTTACACAAGTGTGACGAGTCATCGAAGCGGTGAGACCGAGGATGCGACGATTGCGGACCTGGCAGTGGCCATGTCAACAGGTCAGATTAAAACTGGCTCAGCATCCCGTTCCGATCGATTGGCCAAGTACAATCAGCTCCTCCGCATCGAGGAAGAACTGGGCGACGCGGCCCAATATGGCGGGCCCCTTTTCCCAAAGCGGTAACGGTTCGTGCGTGACGCGTTTTGCCGAAGATCCAACGCCGGCGATCCTTCTGGGTTTGACCGCCCTATCGATCGCTGGCATTGTGTACCTCCATACTCGGAGAACTGGCTCGCTCATCGCGATTCTTGCCATCCTCTTGATCACATGCCTCGCCGTCGTCGCGGAACGCGTTCTCTTAACCGAGAGGGAACGCATAGAGGCGGTGATCTATGGCGTTGCCGAGGCTGCCGAAGCAAACAACATGTCCGCCGTGCTGGCCTGGATCGCTCCCCAGTCGAGCGAGATCCGCCGGCTCGTCCAGCGGGAGATGCCCCGTTGTCAGATCGAACGAGCCCGGATCCTCAGTAAATTATCCATTACCCTCGATGAAAACAGATCCCCCCTCTCTGCAGAGGTCAAATTTCAAGGATTTCTCAGTGGCCAATGGGGGCGCGATCATGTTAATTTCGGCCAAATTTCGGATGTCACGGTCTCCTTGAAGAAAAACAACGATTCATGGCTTATCATCGAAGCACATGGGATCGACCGATGATCCGACCAAGAATTTGAACCACTACGGTTGCGGCCCCTGCGGACGACCGTTGGGATGACCGCCCTGAGGATCACCACCCTGAAAATAAACTCCCTGAGGCAAAGACGGCCCATAGGGATAATGGCCATACGGATTGGCGTGCCACGGGGGCGGGTACCCATACATCGGGTATTGGTAGTTATAGGAGCCACCGGCTGTGTACGATTCCTTCCATGCATCGTGGAATCGTTCCCATTCCGCATCAAGCCCGCCTCGCCCATTCCCGAAGCTCTGGACCTGATAATACGTATCCGTCGCTCCGTTGATGCCCCGCAAGACCGATCGGGTTCGCCGGTAGATACTCGTTACTTCCCGCGGATCATCGAGTGGTTCCACCGGCGGTATGCGGGAATACTGGGCCACCCGCGCGTTGGTGACAGGATCATGGGTGTATTGGCTCCGGCGAAAAATCCAGCTTGGACAATCAGCGCGGGCCAGGTCCACGCAAAGAATCAGCAGACTCAAACTGAGAAAAACGGCGGCCAACCTGCGGGGAGCAGAGATTCGGGGAGGAGAAGATCGCATTGGAACGTCGGATAAATATCGCAGGGAACAGGTACATCAACAGGGGACAAGCAGGTACCTTTATTATAATCAGGCGTTCGGCTTGGTAGCTCGGACTGAAAAGTTTTCGCCAGATATCAGTCCACTTCTGCGATTTGTTCCGATAAAAGGGACCTTGAATCTCTGATACAAGGCGGGTGGATTGAAGGGGCGAAGCCACTGCTCTGCCAAATGACTGGCATTCACAGGCGGCACGCGACTTGCCCTCTCAAGACCAGGATACTGATTTTCCGGATCCCCTCATCGAATTCTCCGTTTTTTCAGCGTGTGGTCCGTGGCATCATAGAAGTATTCCCAGCCGTTTTGAAGTTCCGGCAGATCAATGCTGTTTTCACGAATGATTTCTTTCATAAACTCTTCATGCGTTTTGGGATAATAGCCCTTGAATGCTTGATAGAGCTTCAATGCCTCCTCGATTTTGATGAATTCAATCCTGCTGCCGGCCCAGAAGTAGGAGTCCAATGGAACGAGGAGTGGTTCATTTCGAAGGGCATTCACTGCTCTTGCATCCGAAGCGGTGGCCCTTGAAACTTCGTAATCCGGCTTTGTGGCTCTGGCTGGAGTTGGCTCCCGCGGCTCCTCCTGGACCGCCGGATCGGAAATATCGGTCGATTCATCGGCGGCCAGTTCGGTTTTCTTTGGAAGGTCCATTTCATCTTCCACAACACCAACCATGCTCGGTCGAACGGAGCGTCTCTGGACGTCGCCGCAACCGGAATAGATGCAGGAAAACAAGAAACATGTTGCAAGTACGGCCATAGGCCGCCAGGCTTGTATTCCCCTTGTATCTTGATTGGACATCTCTATCTCCTTTCTATGAGGCACGAATAGATCACTCGGTTGGCGAATAGATTTCGAGGTCATCCAGGGATAATTTCCATGTTCGCATTTCATCGAGCATGGCTCGTTTAGTCAGGTCGAAATCAAGTGCCGTCAAGGTAACATGGCCCTCGGCGAGTGCTGCCAAATCTGTTTCATTTTCATCATCCGGAATCTCAAATTCGCCGCTTGCCCAATAGTAGGGCCGTCCATTGGGCCCTATGCGCTCTTCATATTCCTCAATCCAGGGCGTCACACTCATCGGCACGATCCGAATATCCTTGGGATGTTTCAGGGCCGCGGTTGGGATATTCAGGTTGAAAAGCTGAGATTCCGGTCCTTTCTTGCTGAGGATCTGCTGAATGACATTCCGGGCAAGATACGCAGCTCTTTCGAACTGAGCATGTTCGTCATACTCAAGTGAAACGGCAATGCTGGTAATACCAAAGAACGCGCCTTCGATCGCCGCGGCCACGGTGCCGGAATAAAGAACATTGATTCCCGCGTTCTGCCCGCCATTGATTCCACTGACGACCAGTTGAGGGCGCTCGGGGCAAATCACGGAGACCGCCAGTTTGACGCAGTCGGCTGGACTCCCATCGACGGCCCAGCCGCGGCGTGTCTCGCCATCGAATATCTCTTTCACAATCAA
>JAFGFZ010000344.1 GCA_016930815.1 Pirellulales bacterium
AAGTCGCCCGGCATCGGTTTTCTCTCCGGTAATTTCTCAAACCCGGCAGAATTCGCGACAGGTTACAGCAATACCAACATCATGATCAAAAACAACTACCTTACCAACAGCACGAATCTGAGTATGGGCATGGTCACTTTTCAGCTTGACCCGGCTGCGAATTGTCATTCGGTGTTTCGCAATATCGAGATTGTGGACAACGTATTTGTTTACGACATTGATTCCGAAAACGGTCATGCTGCGATAAAGCTCGGTGCCGGTGATAGCAGCCTTCCAACCAAGGGAAACGTGTTCGAGAATTTCAGGATCGAAGGCAACAGAGTATATCGCAAACCGGAAGTCAATGTTGGTGAGAAGTTCAACGCATACATATGGTACAACTGCTGGGCGGGCGAACACAGGTTGAATCGTTCTGTGATTCGCAGCAACGTGCTCTACACAGACACTGAAACCAGGCCACTGTTGAGCATAGGCCACAGGGATCAGAGTATCGACCTGATCGTTGAAGATAACCACGTCCGCCCATACCAACCGCCCCCAGGCGGACTCTCTCACTGAGACGAGTCAGATAGCGGAAGATATGGCTTGTCGGTTCAATACCGCCGAGATTGCCCGAGATGCTACAGACCCATAGCGTCGTTGAATGGGGTGCCCACCGTATCACCAACAACGTCTGCCGTGTGGGCATTGTCGCCCGGCTAATCATGATTCACGGCGTGCCTGATCAAGACATCTTCCTTGATATTTTGAATCTGTATAGCTACACTTGGCAAGTTCCAGCGTTCTTGCGGCGAATCATGAGGATGGTCGTTTGATTCGCATGCAAGTTTACGCCTAATGCACACAATGTTGGAAAGGATACGGTACAATGAAGATACTAACGATTCTGTCAGTGTGTCTGACTATGCTTCAGACGACAGACGCCGGTGAACATCCGCTACGCCAGCGGCACTCATTCATAGTACGCCCTGCCGCTCGGATTCAGTTTCCCGGTGTCGTGCATGGAACGGCAGACCCAAGCGCTCCCGGAGATGTCGACTGCAGCAGCCCCGCACACTGGGATGGCCAAACCATGTACATGTTCTTTTCTACCGGCCACCCCTTTCGGGCATCCGGACCCGACCTGTTTAACTTGAGTCGGCCCTCGCAGCGAGTCAGCTTTGACAACGAAGCAGGCTGGAGAATGGGCGGACGCTGGATTGAATCGACATACAAGGTCGCCAAGGGCGATCTTTATATGTGGTACCATAACGAGCCGCCCCTCTCACCGAACAGGACGGCACCGCGCATAGGCACGATGGTTTCGCAAGACAACGGGCTTACCTGGCGGGACCTCGGCATTGTCCTCGAAGCACCTCGCCAGTCCAACAATCTGGACTCGGCTAACAAGTACTTTGTGGGAGGCAACGGTGACTTCGCTGTCATCGCGGACCGGCAGAAAGAGTATTTCTATTTCTTCATAAGCACCTACAACAAAGACAAGGCCGAGCAAGGCGTGGCTGTGGCAAGAATGGCTTGGCAAGATTTGGCCCGGCCGCAGGGCAAGGTTTTCAAATGGTACGACGGCGGATGGGCTGAGCCCGGCCTCGGCGGACACGTGACGCCGATCTTTCCGGTCGCTGTCGATTGGCACCAGCCGGACGCTGACGCATTCTGGGGCCCTTCTATTCACTGGAACACTTACCTGAATATGTGGGTGATGCTCCTCAACCGCGCCAAGGACAAAGAGTGGGCGCAGGAAGGAATCTACATAAGTTTCAATCCCGACCTGTCGGACCCAGGCGGATGGACAAAGCCCGTCAAGATATTGGATGCAAGCGAGCTTGAAAAGTCGAAATGGTATCCGCAGGTCGTCGGCACAGATACTGCAAAGCGTGAAACAGATAAATTGGCCGGCAGAACAGCCCGGCTCTTCGTTGCCGGAGTGTCCAAGTGGGAGATCGTGTTCGAGAAGGCGAAAGCAACTTCAACCGACGTAGATCCTTAGTGAATCGACTGGTTTGTCTCCGACTGATGCCTGTTAAATTCAATACTCTCGTTGTATTTGCGTTGTTAGCGGCGTGCCCGCTGTTGCACTTGGCCCCCGTGGCCCAGGCGGCTTTGGTCCTGGACGACCCCCTGCAGGGGGCTACACTCGGTACACGATCCAGGGGTGCATTTGTCGCCGGGGGATGGCAGGTCACGGCTAAGGACGATACGATCTACTGGCACGTGCCGGTCATCACCAACGGGGCGGTCGAGTTCGACGTGCGCGGCTTGGAGCCGAACGAGAGCCGCACCGGTATGGAAGACAAGGCCGAGCTGTTTCATATGTACGACTATACGTTCGGCAACTCGGACATCAACTACAACGGCGCCTACCGCGACAATCTGTTCAAGCACTTCATTCGCAAGATCGGCTGCCTCGACACGGCCAAGGCCGACGCGATGGAGATCGTCTGGCAAATCAAGCCGAACTACCTCGAGCCGGACACGGCAAGGCTGCCGTGGGATCCGAACAAGAGGTATCGTTTCCGCGAGGAATGGGGACCCGACGGCAAGGGCAACGCCGTGCTGAAGGCATATCGCGACGGCGAGCTCCTTCTAACCGTGCGGGTCGCCGGCGACTGGAATCCTTCGGGGCACAGCATCCGCATCGCGGCCAGTACGCGGCGAGCGGCCGATGCGGGCGCGCCCATCGGGGCTGTCTTCAGTAACGTCAAGGTCTGGGACTTTTCCCGCAAGACGCCCAGCGAACCGAAGGTGACCGAGCCTGCCAAAGGCAGGACCGTGACCGGCCCGCTGGTCTTCGTTCGCTGGAGCGGCGACAAGCACACCCGCTACCAGGTGCACGTGGTGAGTGAGAATCGCCCGGACTCTGCCGCAGCCTGGGATTCGGGCGAAGTCAGTTCCGATCGTGACTTTGCATGGACCGGGCCGCTGCCGAACCTCGCCACTTACAATGTGTTCGTCCGGCTTGGAGATGCGGGCGAGTGGGGACCCTGGAGCAAGGCCGGTCACACGTTCGGCGTAGATGCAGGGTCTGTTCCCAATGGGGAGAACTTAGTTCGACTGGCCGGAACAACGTTCTGCGACAACGACGGCCCGTTCCTCGGGCTGGGAGTCTCGTATTTCCAGGCCCTGCGCCGGGCCAAGTACGACCACGCACGACTCAGTAGCGACCTGGCGCTACTGGCGGAAAAGGGATTCAACTACGTGCGCATCCTATCGATGGTGAACTGGGACGGGTTGGAAATCGCGCCGGTGAGTTTCACCAACAGCGCCGGAAAACCTGTTGAGGGCTGGCCCGACTACTGGCAGCAATTTCGCGACATGATCGACCTTGTAGCACAGCACGGCCTGCGCACCGAAGTGACGATTTTTGCAGACGCCCAGTACGTCATGCCCGAGAAGTTCGCCCGGCTGGCCCATATGGACGGCATCCTCGCGAACATTGCGGGCCGCGAGCACAAGATCATCTATCTCGAGGTGGCCAACGAGGCTTGGCAAAACGGCTTCCCCGGCGATCAGGGCGTCGCAGACCTAAGGGAGTTCACCAAGTATCTGGCCGATCGCACGGCCGTGCCGGTCGCCATCACATCCAATCACCAAGCAGGCGACGCCGGGATTGTCTCGCTTTACCACGACAGCGCAGCGGACCTGGCCACAATACACTTCAGCCGCGACCTCCGCACAATTGAAGGCGGCTGGCTGCCCGTTCGCGATTGTTACCGCTCAGCCAATCTGCCGGGCATGCCACCGGTGAGTAGTAACGAGCCTATCGGACCGGGCTCATCCGTCGCTTCGGAGAATGACCCCATCAAGCTCTGTTCCGCCGCGGCATTTGCCTACATCGCTAATCTGCCGGCCTACGTATATCATTCTCGCGCGGGCGTATATGGTTACGCGAACTGCTGTCCACCTTCGGGCGAGGAAGACCGATTCGAAGATACGGCCGGGATCAATGCTTATCGATATCTCAGCCGACTGCTTCAACCTGACCTGGCTGGCTGGGCGCGCAACGACGGTATCGAGCCGAGCGCGCCTTTTACCGTGTTCTGTAAGGGCCAAGCCAA
The DNA here is from genome assembly GCA_016930815.1 of Pirellulales bacterium. Classification (GTDB taxonomy): domain Bacteria; phylum Planctomycetota; class Planctomycetia; order Pirellulales; family Lacipirellulaceae; genus JAFGFZ01. Next base: position 4,056 of record JAFGFZ010000344.1, read on the forward strand.
CCGATACTGGCCCGATGTGAGCGACCCTACGGACGGCTGTCACCGCAACATCGGCAGCGCCAAGGCAAGCGAATTCGCGTGTCTCCCAATGGGAATACTGGAAGGCGGTGTAGTGCTCCAGGCGCGGCGACCCGTGCGGTTCCGTGTGTTTAATCCGTTAACCGCCGAGGTCGTCTCGAACAAGACCATGGATGCCGGAAGTAAGGTTACTCTGCCGCAGGGACCGGGCACCTGGATTCTCAGGGGCAACTTCTTGGATGTGAACACACCGCCCGTGCTTCGGTAACCGGACCTACGGATAATTAATCCGTTGCTCATAGTGACACATCCTTTTCGGGCGGGAAACGCGGTTTGAACGTTCTCCAACTGACCCAAATGCGGCAAAAACTGGTACGTTTTGGTACGCCTCGTTCGGCTCACACGATATGCTTTCATCGCACCATGGACACAAGTTCTGCCAGGTCCGAGTAGGGGGCGGTCTCTAAATCCATGGTAAATTCAGATAGATGAGGACCCAATGAATCCGAATGTGAACGCACCGAGAATCGACGCGATCCCACACCAAGCGAGTGCCCTGTTATTCGGCTTTAGCTGATTCCTATCGCCTCTGCTCATGGTAGATTGCCTCCAATGCTATTCACGCCATTCGGTTAGCCTGTCAATTTGTACTCTCCGAGTGATAAGCGGAGAATCACCCTTTGGTCGTAAGGCAAATCTCGACAAGCACCAGCATAACCGGCACCTCTATGAGCACTCCAACGACTGTTTCCAGCCGTATTTGAATCTCTTCCGAGTAACAGGCTTTTCACGCCCCTTGTGGACAACACTGCCCACGGCACAGCATTCAGTTTCCCAATATTCCTGAAATCAAACGGCCATTATCTCTTTTGCCCAAGCACCACGTAACACTGCTTTGATATCAGCGGGAGCATTGGCATCCAGTGTTTAACAACAAGCCCGGAAATACAAACGTCTTTTGCAAGAATCGTTCGCTTGACAAGGGAGTGATCATTGGGTGAGGTATAACCGAAAGTTGTGGATGGCAGGATGATGAAAGCGGCGTATCCTAATGTTTTTGATTTACGGATCATTCAACAGAAA
>JAFGFZ010000345.1 GCA_016930815.1 Pirellulales bacterium
CTGACCGCCTATCGGAGGATTGACTACGATGCCGTCTCAAGAAGATATCTTCTCCAAAGTCCAGGAAGCACTCGTCGATGCTCTCGGTGTGGAATCTGACGAGGTGACTCCTGAAGCGACATTGACTGGCGATCTCGAAGCCGAGTCGATTGATTTCCTTGACATTGTATTCCGTTTGGAGAAGAGTTTTGACATTAAGATCGAACAAAGCGAACTGGTGCCCCAAGATATCTTGACCAATACGGATTATGTCCAAGACGGTCGAGTCAATGCCGAGGGCATTTCGAAGCTGAAAGAGCGGATGCCATTTGCCGATCTGTCATCATTCGAAGCCGATCCTGCCGTGCAAAATCTTGGCCAGCAGCTGACTGTCCGGGACATGTGCAAATTTGTAGAGTATAAACTCTCGCTCGCATAAGGCAGGCAAGATTGCCGGCGGTGGACCGCGGAATGCACCCGATCGCCAATCCATTCCCGCGGAGTGTAATCCGCAGTTCGAAATTCCAGCAGACTGGTAGCCATGCGTTGGTTCTGGATTGATCGCTTCACCGAGTTTGTTTCCCGCCAACGAGCGACAGCGGTCAAGGCCGTTTCGCTTTCGGAGGATTTTCTACACGATCACTTTGCGAGTTACCCGATTATGCCCAATTCGCTCGTCATCGAGGGCATGGCACAGACTGGCGGGCTATTAGTGAGCGAGTTTCATCGGTTCGAGGAATGGGTCGTGCTTGGTAAAGTGGCCCGGAGTCTTTTTTTTCTTCCGGCCCGTCCAGGGGATTTGCTCACTTATCGCATCACGTTGGACAACGTTCGCGATGGCGGAGCCGTGGTTACGGCCACGAGCCACATCGGAGATCAGCTTCAGGCTGAGGCCGAATTATTTTTCGCCAATGTTCCGGCGGAATCCGTAACTGGTCCAGAGATGCTGATTTTCGATCCACACGACTTGCTCTCCTGGTTAGAAATGGTTGGGGTATTCGATATCGGCCTCACGTCGGATGGGACACCTCTGGCTCCATCTCAATACCATTTCGTCACGATCGGTAAGTCGTAGGGCCGCTTCATGAATCCGGTCCCTTTTGAGAAACCAGATTCTTATACCAGTTCTCGGATTCGTTCGAAGGATTATAATAACTCAATTCCTTTGGGTCTGCCGATGGAGTCCTACCATGAGAAAGCGGGTTGTCGTCACGGGAATTGGATGTGTCACGCCGCTTGGCACGGATACGGATACGCTTTGGGATAACCTTATCCATGGCCGGTCGAGCGTCCGCAAGATCACCCTCTTCGATGCCACCAATTTCCCGACTCAGATCGCGTCGGAAGTGCATGGCTGGTCGCCAGCCAATTGCGGCCTGGATCCCGAAGAATGGAATGGTCGGGGGCGGCATACCCGTTTCGCCGTAGGAGCTGCCAAACAGGCCGTCGATGATTCGGGTATCCTTAATCACGTCGCGCCAGAACGATTGGGTGTTTATTTAGGGTGTGGTGAAGGGCATCAAGACTTCATGACCTTTACCAATATGATGGTTGCTGCGCTCACAGAAGATGGATTGGATATGGATTCCTTCATTCGCGCCGGACTCGCACAACTCGATCCGATGGAGGAACTGGAGCAAGAACCTAACATGCCACCCGCTTACGTTGCCGCCATGTTCGATGCCCAAGGTCCAAACGCCAATTGCCTGACCGCATGTGCGGCGAGCAGCCAGGCGATTGGCGAAGCAGTCGAGATTCTTCGAGACGGTGATGCGGATGCGATGATCGCCGGCGGATCGCACAGTATGATCCACCCGTTCGGTGTTACCGGCTTCAACCTGTTAACTGCCCTCTCAATCCGGAACGACGAACCGGAGCGAGCATCCCGTCCATTCGATCTGCACAGGGATGGCTTCGTAATCGGCGAGGGGGGGTCGATGATTGTACTGGAAGAGTTGGAGCATGCCAAAGCCCGAGGGGCAAACATCTACGGCGAAATTCTAGGTTATGGCACCACCGCCGACGCCTTCCGGATTACCGACACACACCCAGAAGGTCGCGGCGCCATCCGGTGTATCCAAATGGCCTTGGCCGATGCCGGTGTGAATACCGACCAGATCGACTATATCAATGCCCATGGAACAAGTACTTCCGTGAACGACAAAGTGGAATCCCTTGCCATTCGCCATGTATTCGGTGCCGGCGCCGATACCGTCCCCGTTTCTAGCACGAAGAGCATGATGGGACACTTGATTGCTGCTGCCGGCGCAACCGAACTCATCATATGCCTTCTCACCCTCCGCAATGGCATCCTCCCCCCGACGATTAACTACGAAACACCCGATCCCGATTGCGACCTTGACTACATTCCTAACCGGGCGCGCGAAAAGAATTGCCGAATCGCACTGAATAATAGTTTTGGATTCGGGGGGCAGAATATCTGCCTGGTTGTCGGGAAGTATACGCACTGAACTCGAATCACCGGCCTGCCCGTATTTGGCCTGGTATTGTATGAGTCAGTCCCGCCCCAAGGGAGGGCGGGAAAATTGCCATTCCGGATAGGCCGGGTTAAAATTTCCATATGGTACAATGTCCATCTGGCAATCCTGTACGGCAATGCGCAATTGTCAGGATTATCCCGATCCGAGGAAACATTCCGATCGCCCGCCCGTCGCATCGAGTTGCATAATCCGTTTCCCCCGAAAAATTAGGTGCAATCCCGTCCTGGCCCATGGATGGGGTCGCGGCGGGAAAATCTGATTGGAAAATCCCGGTTATTTCCCAAAGGACGCGGATATTTGTTTCACGGAGCCCCCTCGAATACAATAAACTACATGGGGCAGGCATTCTGCCAAGCCCACTTGTGTGGAGGCTGATCATCATGTTGACAAGATTCACTTATTCTGCATTGGCTTTGGTACTGGCCTTTTCTCTCGCGGAGCAAGGAAGAACCCAGGATTTTGATATCACGACAAGAGCTCCGAGCAGCTCAAGCTATCAATCCATCATCAAGGACCGTGATCTCCCGACATACAACTTGAAGAGAACCATCGCCAACGATATCAATGCCGGCCAGGCGCTCTTCGGACGATCCATAAAGAACGTTACCGGCTCAGTAACTCCGGAGCGCGTGAATAAGCCTTTCACCTACGTAACCCAGCAACCCACCGTCAGCCCTTATCTCAATTTATTACGGGAAGATCTGACCGGTGAAGCAGCGCCCAATTACTATTCGCTGGTGAAGCCTCAGCTCGACCAGATCAACTTCAATGCGCAACAGATGCGGCAGAACCAACTCATGGCACGGCGGATCCAAGGTATTCAGAGCCAATCGGCCTTTCCGGTCTCCGGCTCCCAGTATCTCATACCGACAGGGCATCCATTCGCCTACATGAACTACCTCCACTATTACTCCATGCCGCGCAGACGGTAGTATCCACATCCGGCATGATTGTTTTTCACAATCCGAGAATTCGCCGTTTTGCATGGATTGGCGCGCCAGTTCCTTGGATCATTGCGTGGCTCCTGTGCCTTAGCCACATGAGTTATGTCCGGGCCGGAGGTGGCCCGGAAAATGTCCTTGTCGTCGTCAATCGCCGCAGTGAATCCTCCAAGACCATCGCCAACCATTACATCTTTTGGCGCCGCATTCCAGCAATCAATGTGGTCCATATCGACTGGAACGGGGATATCGAAAGTTGCTCGGCCGATCAATTTCGGAATAATCTCTGGCAGCCGATCCGAGATGCCATGGAGCTTCGTGGCATCGAGCAGCAGATTGACTACATCGTCTATTCCAGCGATTTTCCATGGCGGATCAATTTCACCCACGACTTTCAGGATCCGAAGCCACCTCAACAATGCACTCCGTGGTTATCGATCACCGGGGCGACCTATTTATGGAAATACGCCGTTTCCAAGGATCCCAAACTCCTGAAATTGGACAGCAATCACTACCTCCCAAATTCTCGAATCTTATTTGATCCGGGAAAAAAAGCCACTGTCGCGACACCTTCCCAAGGATTTCGGAGTTTTTACACATGGGAACCGGGTGGTAAGCGGGTGAAGGCGGGTGGAGCCAGTTATTACCTCTCCACCATGCTGGCTGTCACCTCGGGGCGCGGGACGCGCGTCGATGAATCACTCAAGTATCTCGGCCAATCCATCCGAGCCGACCAGATACGCCCGCGCGGGACGATCTACCTGATGCAACGAAATGAGATCCGTTCCAAAGTACGCCATGACCGGTTTCAAGCGACGGTTGACGAATTGGGGTCCTTGGGCATTCGGGCAGAAATCCTTAATGGAACATTACCGGCTGGCAAAGAGGACATCGCCGGACTGATGTTGGGGGCTGCCACGTTCGACCTCGATCAAGCCAAGGTAAAAATTCTTCCTGGAGCCATCTGTGACCATCTGACTAGTTTTGGTGGCATCCTGTTGAAAGATGCCAACCAAACGCCGCTCACTGAGTTTCTGCGCCATGGAGCTGCCGGTGCGAGTGGCACGGTTGTCGAACCCTTAGCAATCTGGCAAAAATTTCCACTTCCTTCCATCCACGTGCATTATGCCCATGGATGCAGCCTGGCTGAATCTTTTTACCAATCGGTCGCCGCGCCATTCCAGCTTCTCATTGTTGGCGATCCACTCTGCCAACCGTGGGCGGACTTATCGTCGGTTGCCGTTACGGCCGACGGCATTGAGCCGGAGCAGACGGTGGAAGGTGTGATATCTTTCCGGCCAAATGCCCGGTTTCCAAAAGCTACCCCCCCGATGTATTTTGATCTGTTCTTCGACGGGAAACGCACCAGACGAATCCCACCGGGCCAGCAAATCAATCTCGACACACGAATTTTGGCGGATGGATTTCACGAACTGCGGATCGTTGCCGTGGAAGCGAGCCTGATCGAGCGTCAGGGGCGTTTCATTGTTCCGGTGCATGTGGACAACCATGGCCATCGGATGGAATTCACTATCACACCGCGTGGTCGCGCATCCCCAGACACAACATTAACATTATCGGCTCAGGCTGAGGGAGCCGAGTCCATTGTATTCACGCATCACCAGCGTGTCCTGGGCAAGATCACAGGCAGTCAGGGTACGATCCAGGTCGAAGCGGCCGAGCTCGGTCCAGGTCCCAGTGAACTATATGCCACGGCGATTGGATCCCATTCTGTCGCGGCCAAACCACTCCAAATCCTCGTCATTCCGGACGGATGACAACGATGACGGATGGCACGCATTATACCGATTACGCAGGCCGTTTGACGACAAAAGGGCCCCTTCAGATTGACACAGATCTTATGAGGGATACGATGTAATTGAAATGATCCGCATTGCCCATTCGAAGCCCTCGTGGACTGCCACAGATCGGCCACTGGTTCAGCCGGAACCTTCTGATCGGTTGATGGCCTAGGATATTCTGGCTTATGGCCTCTCGGCTACCCCTTATTGGGGTACCCTTTCCATAGGAATTATCGGGCGACGAAAAGGGGATACCGAATCCTATCGTGACTTTCCATATGCTATCGACCTAGCTGAAAGACGCCCGGACTTTATTGAAAACATCAAAATACTCACGAACAAACAGGTAAATTGTCATGGCACGCCGTCGGCTTAATACGAAATTCCTAATCATTCTCTTGGTGATCGTCATTGCGGGTGTTGCTGGCGCGATTGGGGTACGCGAGTACCAGATCAGACGCAATGCCCCGGTGTTTTTGGAACGGGCGAAAGCTTGTATCGAGGAGGGTGATCTGCGGAAAGCTCGCGAGAATCTGATCAACTATTTGGGACACCGTCCTGATGATGATACCGCCCGGACGCTTCTCGCCAATACATGCCTTGATGTTACGGATCAGACTGATGCCGACCAACAAGATTACGCTTATGCGTTTAAGATTCTCCCAGAAGCCGTTCGTCGAATGCCCGAAAATGATGAGGTGCGCTACCGTTATGCCACATTCATGATGAGACCAACGATCGCGCGATACCCGGAAGCATTGCGTCAATTGGAAATTCTGAGCAAGAAAGATTCAAAAAACACCGATTACCAGGTCAATAAACTGCGCTGCCTCATACGGTTAGAGAATTATGATGGCGAAGACGGAGCTATTTCTTACGGTTACCAATTGATCGGTTACGACGAGGCAAAAAATGCATTCGATCCATCGAAGGGAACTGCCGCCAGCCGAGTGGAAGTCTATTCGATGCTTGCCAATTTGATGGTTGGTGTTCAACGGAAACCAGAACATGGGGAAGAAATTATTAACCAGATGGTCAAGGCGAATCCGAAAGACGAGGTCGCATATTTAAGTCGCTGCCACTTCTTCCTCGATTCAGCCAGGAGGGCTGAGGAAAAGAAAGATACGGAACTCGCCCAAGAAAAAAAAGAGGCCGCCAGGTCAGATATTGACAAGGCCCTTGAATTGAATCCGACCAACGCAGATGTCCTTCTCACTGCCGGCCAGATAGCGGAAGAAGACAAGGATTTCGACCGTGCTCGCCAGATGTATGAACGCGGCATTGAAAATCACCCGAAGGAATCGCGGTTTTACGATTCCTATGCGATTCTTGAGAACCAACAGAATAATTATAGCGCAGCCATCGCTAAATTCGATGAAGGCATTGCAGCCTTAGAAATTCCTATTGATCTTATGATCAAAAAAGCGTTGATTCAAGGAGCCAACGGCGATGTTGAGGGAATGCGTGAAACCCAGAAGACTTTGTTGACCTCCTACATCCTGCCCCAAGATATCAAGGACTTTGTCGAGGCCAATGCGCTCTTCGCCGAAAAGAAATGGACATCCGCCGCAAAAATATTGGAGAATCTGCGTACCAGACTCGAGGGTAACAGACCGGGCCTCTTCCGATCTGTCGACGTCAATCTAGGCAAATGCTACGAATTCCTGGGAAAGTATGAGCAAGCTCTGAATTCGTACGACTTGGCTTTGAAATCGAATCCCGACAATCGAGATCTGCGTCTGCTAGCCGATCGCATGCGAGTCAAACTGGGCCGAGCGAGCACATCGTCTCAACTAGGTCTAGGGGATCTGACAAACGCCGAATTGTCCAAACCGGAAGCAGAGCGGAATTGGTCCAAAGTCGATCAGTTGATCGAGCAGACAATCAAAAAACAGAATTTGGATTCAGCGAACACCAAGTTATTGCAGGCGGAAGCTCTCACACTTCGCGGAGAATACGCCAAAGCAGAAAAACTTATCCGCGAAGCCAATGCAGAAAAGCCAGATGACCTGACCGTGTGGAATGCGGCCTTCCGATTGACCATTCGAAATCCAGATGGTGGCCCTGAGAAAGCACTGAAGATTCACGAGAATATTGTCAAGAAATTCGGGGATTCGCCATCACTGCGAGAGTGGAAAGCACGGGCCTATCTACTACTCGGTGGTGATGATATGCAGGCCAATCTCGAACAGCTAACTCAAGGAATCGACGATTGGCCAAACTATGATCAGGTGCTTCTTTGGAAGTTCCTCGGAAATCTGTATATGCAAGTTGGTATGACCGATAACGCTCAGAAGTGCATGAAACAAGCGTCCATCCTGTCTCCCGAAGATCTCGAGACCCGAGTATCCCTATTCGAAATTGCCCTTATTCAACTTGACGAAGAAGCCATCAAGGAAGCTCAAGAGGAAATCCTGAAAGCGGTGAAAGATAAGAACGATAGTACCTATCTTTTTACTGAAGCAGCTAAAATCCTCGCACTGACTCAAAACACGAGTCCAGATTCCCCTGACATAGAAACGGCTCGCCAACTCATCGAAAAGGCACTTCTCGACCGCCCGGAATGGCATCTATTGTATCGCCTGAAAGCCCGAATTGCATCTCTTCAGGGGCGCGAGGATGATGCGATTGATGCCTATGAACGCGCGGCGAACCTAGGACCACCCCATCCTTCGGCGGTTCTCAACCATGCGAATCTCCTCTATAACCGCGGCCGCTTGCGCGAAGCAGCCTTTGTCATCAATCAAATCGACAAGGAATTACGGATCAAGGTCCTCGGACGCCTGAATGCTGAAATCATGTACCAGACAGGTAATATTCCCGAAGCGATCGAAACGGCAGATGCCCTGATCAAGGCCCATCCGGAAAATCCAGGCATCTATCTCTGGTATGGCCAATTGTTGCTGCGCATGGATGAGCTTCAAGCGTCCGATGAACACCACTCTAAGGCCGAGGAGATGCTTTCTAAAGCAGTTCAACTGGAACCTCAATCACCCCATGTCTGGCTTGCATGGATTTCGCATCTTATCAACTCCAAACGCCGCGCCGATGCCGAACAGGCATTACGCGAAGCACAACTCGCATTACCCGCCGATACCCTGCCAATCGTGGTTGCCCGTTGCAATGAAATCTTGGGCCGATGGCACGATGCCGAAAGTTATTACCTGGCCGCATACAAAAATGATCTGGATAATTCACGGATGGCCCGATCCGTGGCTGCCTTCTACCTGGGGCCAGGATACCGCCGGGCAGATCGGATCACCAAAGCAACTCCTTACATCAACCAAATACTCCAGGCAGCCGCCGATGGAAAGATCGCCAGCGATCACGAGGATGTCCTCTGGGCACGCCGTGAGGCGGCTACCATTCTCTCACTCGACAAGACTTATCCAAGTCTCCTCAAGGCAGAACAACTGCTCGAAGCTAATGCCGTTGGGAAGGAGTTAAGGATCCATGATAAATTGCAGCTCGCCCAGATTTTGCAGTCACGTCCAGAACCGGCATCCCGATTGAGAGCCATTGAACTCCTCCAAGATGTCGGCAGCAACCAAGAGCTGAATCTCGCTGCTCAATTATCACTGGCAAAACTCTACAACCAGGTCGGGCAATGGCCAAAGGCACGCGAACAAATGCTTGGTATGATCGGCCGATTCGGTGATCAATCCATTGTTTGGGAAACCTACGTGGAAATGTTAATTGATCACAGGGAGTACAAAGAAGCTGAGAGCATGCTCGAGCGACTTATCAAAATACAACCTGATAATTCAAAGTCCCTATCCGTAATCCAATTACTCATCCAAGTGCTATCCGGACAGGATAAAAAAGAACAAGCCGTCAATTGGCTCCAAAGCCAATTGCCAAAGGACATGGATTCCTTAGGGGCAGAGCATCTCGACACAATTCGCACCTATGCAAACTTATTCAATCTGATTGGCGAACCAAAGACCGCTGAAACGCTCCTTCGACAGCATCTGGCTATCGCCCAAAAGTCAGAAGATCCGGCGAAAACCAATGAATCGGCCTTCTTACTTGCCTCTCAACTGGCTCAATACGGGGATGTTGAAGATGCCATGAATCTACTCGACAAGATGTTTAGCCAATCCAAATCGCCTCAAGTGCTGAACATCGCTCTTTCCTTGCTCAGCCAGCGCCGCGACCTCATCGGTTCCACAAAAGATGCAACCGTCGAAAATTGGCTGAACCGGGCACTCCAAGAAGAACCCGAATCCATTTCTCTGTTAAGCCTTATGGCACGGTTTCGAGAGATTCAAAATAATCACAAGGAAGCCGAATCGATTTACCGGCAGTTACTCCGTAGACAGGAAGTGCAAGGAGAACACCGCGGTATCTTGCTGAATAACCTCGCATTCCTCCTTGCGCTCCAGAAGAAAGACCTGGACGACGCAAGCCGTTTTGTCGAGGAGGGCATTAAGTTGTTTGGCCCAACCGCGGAGATGCTCGATACGCGGGCCGTGGTAAAAATCGCAAGGAAGGACACATCCGGTGCGATTGAAGATCTGAAGCTGGCGCTTCTAGACAAACCAACGGCATCCCAATACTTCCACCTGGCCCAGGCTTATCTCCTGGCCGGTGATAAGCAGCTAGCAACCGACGCCTGGAACAAGGGCAAAGAGCTGGATCTCGGGCCGAAATCGCTGAGTGACCTCGAACATGAGGAATACGAACGAATTCGGAAGGAAATCGGACAAAACCGGATTCCGGGGACCGGGTGATCATTTTCCGGGCCAAGTTATTTTTCACCGTTGGTTTTTTACCGGTGATCCGCTTCCAGAGTGCCTCCCGGCCGGATTCCAAGATTCCCCGATCGGCCGGGAAAATAACTCAAGCGCCCATGGGCAACCGGCCAATCCGGTTTTTTTACCCATTCGGCACGAGGCAGTAAGTGCTTGGCCGGCAAAGAGGATGCGCCATTTGGCCAGAACCGCAACTTATCCCCCTTTTTCTCATTGCGCAAAATCCGTACGCTGCATGTTTTCGCTGCTACCAGAATTCGGTGACCTGCCTAGTGCCAGCGAAATCCAACCAACAGCCATTACGGAGACCCGCATGCAGTTTCGCCGTGTGACCGGTGTTCAGATCGTTGGGACAGGAAGTTACGTGCCAGATCCTGTCATCACCAACGAGGACCTTGCAGACCTTGGTTGTGATCCCGAATGGATTCTTCAACGGACGGGTATTCGCGAGCGCCGCCACGCCCCCCCCGAGATGGCAACCAGTGACATTGCCGTCATTGCCGCCGAACGTTGTATCCAAAAGGCTGGCGTCGATCGCCGGGATATCGATCTTCTCCTGATGGCCACAATCTCTCCTGATTACTGGATGCCCTCAACGGCATGCGCCGTGCAGGAACGTCTGAAGCTCCATTGCGGCGCGATGGATATCGTGGCGGCCTGTGCCGGTTTCTTGTATTCCCTGATTACCGCGGCTCATTTCGTGGCAATGGGAGGTAGTAAGTTGGCCCTGGTCATCGCTGCCGATACCAGTTCACGGATCATGAATCCGGAAGATAAGCATACGTACCCCCTCTTTGGAGACGGCGGGGGGGCCGTGCTCCTCGCTCCGGGCGATGAAGATCAGGGCCTGCTATCTTTTGCCTTCGGATCGGATGGATCCGGCGAGCAATACCTCGTGCGGCCAGCAGGGGGATCTAGGTTGCCTCTCCAACAAGATCATTTTGCCAGCGGGATGCATTATCTCAAAATGGACGGACGGCCGGTCTTCAAATGGGCCGTGCGGCTGTTAAGTGAAGTCTTCCATCGGATCATTGAAGGAACCGACTTGACGGTATCCGATATCGATCTTTGGATACCCCATCAGGCCAACGCGAGAATTATCGATGCGGCAGCCCAGGATCTGGGCGTCGACCACAGCAGAATCGTCATGCACATCGACCGCTATGGCAATACGTCGGCTGCCAGTATCCCGATCGCGCTGGATGAATCATTGCGCGATGGTCGTATCCGGCGTGGCACGACGATTGCCACCGCCGGTTTTGGTGCCGGTCTTGTCTGGGGCGCGAGCTTGTTGAAATGGTAGGTGGGGCGTCCCGATTCATGTCCAAGCAAAAAACACTCCCATTACGCAGCCAGGTTAAAACAGCCAACACATGGGATCTGGCAAGCCTGTTTCCCAATGATGCCGCCTGGGAAAAGGCATTTCGCCAATGGGAAAAGCAAATTGCCAAGTACCCATTGTTTCGCGGTACGCTCGGGCAGCATGCCAAGCAGCTTGCCGCATGTCTCCGTTTCGATAGCCAGATCGATCGAATGGCCGAGAAAGTGGGGATCTATGCCTTTCTGAAATCGGCCGAGGACCAGGCGAATAGCACGTATCAGAGAATGGTGGGCCAGTACCAGATCGTCGCCAGCCGCCAGAATCAGGCGGCCAGTTTCATCCACCCGGAGATTTTGGCCATTCCCTCCGAAACAATGACCTGTTTTCTAGCCGCCAAAGAAATCCGCCCTTATCACCTCATGATCGAGCGGCTCCTCCGGTACAAACCGCATACGCTCTCCGACAAGGAAGAACGCCTCCTGGCCATGCAAAGCGAGATGGCATCGACTGCCAACAAGGTGTTTCGACAATTGACCGATGCCGATCTGAAATTCGGTACGGTTCGGGACGAGCATGGCGACGATGTCGAATTATCGAATGCAACGTTTACCAGGTTCTTGTATTCCCCCAAACGTGCCGTCCGCCGCAAGGCCTTCTTCCAGTTTTACCATCAGTTCGCCCGCCACGAAAATTGTCTTGCCGCAACCCTGGCCGGTTCAATCCAGACAGACATCTACTATGCCCGGGCACGATGTTTCGACAGTGCCTTGGCCCAAGCCCTCTTTGCCGACCATGTGCCGCAGATTGTCTATGACAATCTGATCACGGCGGTTCGAGCTAAGTTACCAGCCCTCTATCACTATTACGACCTTCGGCGGCGGAAGATGCGGCTTCGAGATATCCATCACTACGATACGTACGTTCCGATCCTCGCCGAACTCGATGTCCAACTCTCATGGAAACAAGCCACGCGGATCATCCTCGATGCCCTCCAACCACTCGGTCATTCCTACTGTGCCACGCTCGAAAAAGGTTTCTCCGGCCGCTGGTGCGATCGCTACCCAAACCGCGGGAAACAGAGCGGTGCTTTCAGCTGCGGATCTTATGACGGCGATCCGTACATCCTGATGAACTATCAGCCCGAAGTGTTCGATCATGTCTTCACACTTGCCCACGAGGCGGGGCATTCGATGCACAGTTATTACTCCGCCAAACATCAGCCGTACGAATATTACGATTACGTGATCTTTGTCGCGGAGGTCGCAAGTACGTTCAACGAACAGCTTCTAAGCCGGCATCTGATGGCGAAAGCAAAGACATCCCAAGAAAGAGCGTATCTCATCAATCGGGATATCGATGCCATCCGCGGTACGATCATTCGCCAGACGATGTTCGCCGAGTTTGAAAAGATCACCCACGCGATGTGTGAAGCCGGCGAGCCACTGACGGTCGATACCTTCAAGAGCGAATACCACAAACTACTCGCAGATTATTTCGGACCCGATTTCTTCCTTGACGACGAATTGAAACTCGAATGCTTCCGCATCCCCCATTTCTATCGTGCGTTCTATGTTTACAAATACGCCACCGGCCTCGCCGCGGCCATCGCCCTCGCCGACCGGGTCCTCGCGGGAGGGAAACCAGAACTTGACGATTACCTGGCTTTTCTTCAGAGCGGCTGCTCGAAATACCCCCTCGACCTGCTCCGCGCCGCCGGTGTCGATATGGAGCAACGGGAACCCGTTCTAACGGCATTGCAACACTTTGAAGACCTGGTCGGGGAACTGGGGGATCTATTATAGTCTCCAATTTTTTCGAGTCACGAAGAGGGCTAACAGGGCGCCGGCGGCCAGGCCCCCGATGAGGACGGCTTCGAAAGGGACCAGTGAATTGACGGTTTCTGGTTCCAGGCCCGTTTTAACATTCATGCCCAATAGGGCCGCCAGCGTGGCGATCGGGAAGAAGAACGCAGCCAGGATGTTGAGCCGGTGGCCGGCGATAGCCATTTGTTTGCCGGCCGCGGCCTGTTCCTCGGATCGCAGGGCGATGGCGTGATCGAGCGCATTTTTGGCATCGTTTGCCAGCAGCTCGGCCTGCCGTTCGATCGCGTATGCCCGGTCCCGGTAGTCGATGATCCGCTTATCGTCCGGCACCATTTCTCGCGCCTTGCGGAGAGCATCGTGCAGGTTCCGCGACGTGCGAACGAGCGGATTGAGGTGCCGCATCAGCTTGAAATAATCGTTTGCCGTCCGAGCGGCCTCCTCCTGTTCGTCAAGTCGGTTCAGGACGGTTTCGAAGTCTTCAAGGTGCGTATCGAGGCCGACCTGCCCTGAACCTTCGGTTGTGCTGGCCCAGGAACCGTCCGGTTTGCGCCAGAAGAATCGGGCGCGTCGTTCTTCTTCGTCCGGTCCAGGTGGTTCATGAAGAATGATCAGCAGATGCCCATCTTCCAGCATGGCCCGCTGCCGGCCCGGCAATCCCCCGATCCGATCTCGAAAGACCTTGGGAACTTGCCAGCTGGAAGGAAGGAGTGATTTCTTGTGCATGGTTGGGATCCTTGAATCGTGGATATTATTTACTGAGGGCTGCACAGTCATTGAACCCTGGACATCGAGCGATTCCCGCCAAATGCCGGGCTCCCGTTGGTCGCCCTGGCTCATTTGCGGCGCAGGGCTCGATAGTTGCGTACAAACCACGCCCTCTACTCGGGTTTCCTCCGGGCGGTGATCCAGTAAAAAACCTTTCCCGCTTCGTCCACGCGGACTTCACCCTTCAGCTTGGCCTGAGAGAGAATGGAATCAAGCACCCGTTTGTAATAGGTCCGCCCGGCTGGGAAGCGGACTTTGATTTGGTCCGGATGGATATTCCGTTCGGCCAATGCCGAGTGATCAAATAAAAAAGGGGCATCGATTCGTTCCCGCAGGGCATTGAGTGCCTCGGTCAGGGTATACCCTTCGATCTGGACGTTGATCTGTTCGAACAGGATCGGCAGCGCCCCCCTTAGCTGGCCGGCCGGTTCGTGGCCAGGCGACCAGCATTCCATGCCGTCTGGCGCGTTTTTATGATTCGCCGCGATTTCGAAAACATGGTGTTTCAACCGTCCTTGTTCGATCGCCGGTCGAAATGCAAGGCCTTCGTGGCGGAGAAGAACCGCCAGGCCGGTACCGGCCGAAAATCCCTTCATTTCGTCGATGGACCGCCGCCGTTCGAGGGCGACTTCGGCACGGGGGTCCACATCGATCGGGAGCCTGAACATGGCCCTGAGCTGCTTGATCAAATCGACCAGCGGCCGGTCCTTGGTTTCGAATTCAATGGTTCGAATCAGGTCGGAATGGATTTGATTGAATTGTTTTTCCGTGAGACCGAATGTGCCCCGCGGCGCTGTCGCGCCATCAATCCCCTGCTCGGCAAGCCGTGTGAGATACCTCCTGAATGCCTCCATATCCTGCCGCGCGAAGGTAGCACCGGTTAGTTGAAGCCGATCGTTGTGTGTGAGAACTCCAACGACCTTATAGTACCCAGGCTGGCCATGACGTTCCGTGATACTAGGCGATTCGCCTTCTCGGGCCTGGCGGAGCCGGAGCCCGCCCAGTTTTTCATCTTTGAGATATTCATACCACCGCCGCTGAGCCATCACGTCGGATGATGGAATCGTGGCGATTTCGAGTTCGATCCTCGATAACGGTTCGGCCGCTGCCGCAAGGGGCCCTAAAATGCAAAGAAAGAAAACCGCCAGCCCGTAATCAACTCGCTGAGTCATGTCATTTCCCATGGGATTCCCGATTCAAAGAAATTCTACTGACCGTTTCTTTATCTAGCGGAGTTCCGCGATCGGCTGGGCCATTGGCAAATAGTATTCTTACCTAAAGTATTGAATTAACACCACTGATTGCAAGAACTGTTAGGGACATGCTAGGATGCCAGGTGTGTGGAACGACCTAGTGCTCTGTCAACTTTCCATCTTGGGGGAGCCACGGTCGATAGACCGTGGCATATCGCCCTCTGACGAGCACAGTGATCCCAAATCTTAAACTTGACGGAGCACTAGGCTCATTTCATAACGACACACTGAATTCTTTCCTATTATTTGATCATGGCCGATCCCTATTTCCAAGATCGATTCGCGGACCGGATTGGCGGGGCCCGGTTCGGCAAAGAGACTGAAATATATAAGTTTGAGAAGATCAAACGGGCGAAGCGCCGCGTTTTGGCCGAGCATCCGGATCGCCGGCTCTTGGATTTCGGGATCGGTGAGAACGATGCAATGGCCCCTGAACCGATCCGCCGGATTCTGAGTGAAGAAGCCGGCCGGCCGGAGAACCGCGGCTATGCCGACAACGGGATTACCGAATTCAAGGAGGCGGCCGCACGGTTCATGGAACGGAATTTTGGCGTCTTTCTCGATCCGGTGACTCAGGTCAACCACTGCATCGGGACCAAGTCCGCTCTAGCCATGTTCCCGGCCGCATGGATCAATCCAGGCGATGTCACATTGATTACCGTCCCTGGGTACCCAATCGCCGCGACCCACACACGGTACTATGGTGGCACGGTCCATTCCTTGCCGCTGGTCGCGGAAAGAGATTTTTTCCCCGATTTGGATTCCATACCGGGCGATATCCTGGCGCGGGCCAAGTTGCTGGTCCTGAATTATCCAAACAGCCCGACCGGCAAGACAGCCACACCCGACTTCTACGCCCATGTCGTCGATTTCGCCCATCAGCACCGGCTCGTTGTGATCCAGGACGCCGCGCATGCCATGCTCAGTTACGACCGGCCGCCCACCAGTTTCTTAGCTACCCCTGGCGCGATCGACGTGGGTGTGGAACTCCATTCGATGTCCAAAGGTTTTAACATGATCGGATGGAGGATCGGCTGGATCTGCGGACATGCACGACTTGTCCACGCGTTTGCTGACATCAAGGACAACTGCGATTCTGGCCAGTTTATTCCAATTCAAAAGGCGGCTGCCGCCGCACTCGACGACGATACCATCCATCAAGGGATCCGCGATAAGTACCACCGCCGGCTGGAAAAACTTGTCTCAGTACTCCAGCGGTGCGGATTCACTTGCCAGATGCCCGGCGGATCGTACTTCCTCTATACGCGGGCGCCATCGAAACGGGGCAATGCGACCTTTGCCTCGGCTGAAGAGGTGAGCCAGTTCCTGATTGCCGAGCAATCGATCTGCACCGTGCCGTGGGACGACGCGGGGCCGTACCTGCGGTTCTCGGTCACATACGAAGCCGCCGATGGGACGGGCGAGGACTCCCTGATGGCCGAACTCGAAGCACGCATGCAAAAACTCCATCTGGCTTGGGAATAGCCGTTCGAGACGCCGGATTAGCCAAAGAGAACGAGCGCGACGATAGCGGCAATCAAACCGGCCAGGCCGAGGGATACCCAGGCCACCGAACGGCCGGACCAAACATTGGTGCTCCATGTCACATAGGCCCCGCAGATCGGGCACTGTTCCGATTCCTCATAGATCATGGCATGGCACTGGGGGCATTGGACAACCTCAGCCGGGCCTTCCTCATGTGGGTCGCTGCAATCGTCTGCATCATAGAAATCGTCGAAATCGTCGTCGGACACGCCGTCTCCCAAATCAATCCACGGTCCACGTATCGCCGGAGCGGAAGAGTTCTTCAAGGTTACCAACACCCTGCTTTTGGATAGCCTGCTCGATTTGCTCATTGATTTTTCGATCGTAGCGCGGCTTTTCCACGCAGTGGAAGACACCGATCGGTTCCGGGAAGCCATCCTCATGCCGCATGCGGCTGAGCAGATAGGCAAGACTCGGCTCGGGGCAATTCTCGTTATGGAAAAGGAGATCGTCTTCGGCAATTCCCTTACCCAATTGGACAACTTCCGGTTCCATGCCATGGAGCCGAATTCCTTTGTCGCGATTCTTCCCAAAGATGAGCGGCTTACCGTGTTCGAGTTCAATGATATTGTCTGCTTTTTGGTCCTGTTCCTTGGCATAGTCCCATGCTCCGTCATTAAAGACGACGCAATTTTGGTAGACTTCGATAAAAGAAGTACCGTCATGGCGGGCCGCCCGTTCCAGGACCATGCTGAGGTGCTTGACATGGGTATCGATGCTCCGTGCGACGAAGGTCGCTTCGCATCCAATCGCGATGGACAGTGGGTGGATCGGATTCTCGATGGATCCCATGGGAGAACTCTTGGTGACTTTACCCAGCGGGGAAGTGGGCGAATATTGCCCCTTGGTTAAGCCATAGATGCGGTTATTGAACAGGACGATGTTGATATCAAGGTTGCGGCGGATTGCGTGGATCAGGTGATTCCCGCCAATACTCAGCCCATCCCCGTCGCCCGTAATGACCCAGACACTGAGGCCGGAACGGGCAATTTTCAGGCCGGTGGCCAAGGCGGGAGCTCGCCCATGGATCGAATGGAAGCCATAGGTGTTCATGTAGTACGGTAACCGGCTGGAACAACCGATCCCGGAAACGATCACGACCTTTTCACGCAGTCTTCCCAGCGCCACGAAGGCCTTTTTCATTTGCGCGAGGATCGAGTAGTTGCCGCAGCCGGGGCACCAGCGGATTTCCTGGCCGCTTGCAAAGTCGGCTGGATTGAGAACGGGCAGAGGTGATTGGAGACGGCTCATGGTACAAGACACACCGATGGAAGCAACCTAATCCGGCCGTTGGAACGGACCGGGAAATAACGGATATCAAACCAATTCCTCAATTTTGTTCTGTATTTCGGCAATGGTAAACGGTTTGCCTTGGACTTTATTGAGACCGACCGCATCGCAGAGATAGGTTCCGCGAATGATCATCCGCAATTGGCCCAGGTTGAGTTCGGGAATCAAAATGCAATCATAGGACTGCAATATTTCTTCGAGATTTTTAGGGAATGGATTCAGATATCTCAGGTGGCAGTGGGCAACTGATTTCCCCGCCGTTCGGGCGGCCCGAACGGCCGTGATGCATTCGCCATATACGCCTCCCCAGCTCAAGACCAGAAGTTTGCCCTGTTCGGGCCCATCGACCTCCTGGAGTGGAATATCGTCCACAATCCCCGCGATTTTTTTGGCCCTCGTTTCGACCATGAATTGATGGTTTGCTGGATCGTAGCTGACAGAGCCAACAATATCCTGTTTCTCGAGGCTGCCGATGCGGTGCATCAGACCCGGAGTGCCGGGAATGGCCCACGGCCTGACAAGTCGTTCATTGCGCTGATAGGGGAAGAACGGTCCACTTTGATCTTCTGGGAGTGGGTGTTCAATTGCAATCTTAGGCAAGGAATCGACTTCTGGAATCCGCCACGGTTCGCTGCCATTGGCGATATAGGAATCGCTCAGAATCAAGACCGGTGTCATATAATTGACGGCAATCCGCCAGGCCTCGATGGCGATGTTGAAACAATCGCTTGGGCTTTTGGCGGCAAGGACGGGAATGGGGCATTCACCATTTCGTCCAAAGACGGCTTGGAACAGATCGGCCTGTTCCACCTTGGTGGGCAGTCCGGTACTTGGTCCGCCACGTTGGACATCGATGATGAGCATCGGAAGTTCGGTGATGACGGCCAGGCCGAGTGCCTCGGACATGAGCGCGATACCGGGCCCGCTGGTTGCCGTGGCGGCCATTTCACCTCCATAGGCGGCGCCGATTGTCGCCGCCAGGGCCGCGATCTCGTCCTCGGCTTGGAATGTCAGGACGCCAAAGTTTTTATGCCGGCTTAGCTCGTGCAGAATATCACTGGCCGGAGTGATCGGATACGCACCGAGGAAGAGTCGCTTGCCACTTCGCTGGGCGGCGGCGATCAGTCCCAACGCAAGCGCCGTGTTGCCCATGATATTCCGATAGGTTCCAGCCTGCAGGTTGGCCTTTTCGACGTGGTACTGCGTCGTGATGGCTTCAATCGTCTCGCCGTAGTGATAGCCGGCTTTCAGAGCCCTCGTATTGGCCTGGGCAATTTCCGGATGGCGACCAAATTGTAGCTCGATATGGTTCAGTGTCGGTTCCAGAGATCGGTCGTAGAGCCAGTAGACCAGCCCCATCGCGAAGAAGTTCCGGCAGCGATCGGCCTGTTTTGTAGTCAATCCCAGGTCACGGACCGCCTCGCGGGTCAACCGGGACATGTCGACTGGATAGACGCGATACGCATCGAGGCTTCCGTCCTCGAGTGGGTTCGTATCATAGCCGGCCTTTTCAAGGTTCTTCTGGTCGAATCCACTCTCGTTTGCAATGACGATGCCACCGCCGCGGAGATCGGCCAGGTTGGAGGCTAGAGCCGCCGCATTCATGGCGACAAGGGCATCGACCTTGTCGCCGGGCGTGAAAATATCACGGCTTGAAAAGTGGATCTGAAATCCGCTGACACCCGCCTTGGTTCCCGAGGGAGCACGGATCTCCGCTGGGAAATCGGGGAAGGTTGCCACGTCATTTCCAGCCAGTGCGGACGTGGTTGTAAACTGGGTTCCGGCAAGTTGCATACCGTCACCTGAATCGCCGCAAAAGCGGACGGTTGCCTCTTCGATGAATTGGACCGGTTTCCCCGCCAGTCGTTCCGCTTTGGTAGCCATCTCTTACTTGTTCGTATTACGTTCCGGATCCCAGGATGGTTCTCTTCTTGTGGATCTGTCGGAATAAGGCTCGCGGTTTTCCCGCAATATGGCAATCTACCGCGCCTGTCTTTTTGCTTGAACTGGAAAAACAGATAAAAATCCAAATATGTTTTGATGCAACACGTTGCGGTTCCAACTGCTAGCTGAATGATTCACCTTGATGAGAATCGACACACCTTTTTCGGATGGGGTTTCACTGTTGATTTGCACTGGGTGGGCCATAGAACTTCGACAAATCAATCCCGCCTCGTTGTTCCTCTTCGACCAGCCGAAGTCTCGCTTCGAGCAGTTCGAGACGCCGGGCCAGTTGAGGTAGCAGGTCCCGTTGAAGATCGGCTTTTGGAGGGTTGGGAACTTCTGGGTAGCCGAGTTGCCGGTGTAGGGATGCGAAAAGGATTAAGGGATCCTTATGCCGATTGGCTAGCGCGATGCGACCTTCCCGCTCGCCAAAGAGGGGAGGCGGCACGCTGCCGTCTAGGTCCCGGCCGGCTGTTTGCCGATAATATTGGCTCTGCACATAGATCAAGTCGGCTACATCGACGGCGCCAATCTGCCGCCGCAGCGCGAGGATCCAATTCCGCCACTGACTATCAAACGCCGGATCGTCTGCAATCGCTGCCAGCCCTCCATCATAACCGAGCCGGTGGCGGCAAAGGGTTTCGAACTGATAGAGAAATAATCCCTGGCGCGTCGGTTCTCCCACGCGATATTCGGCTTCGCGCCGAAGGATTTCCAAGGCAGCCCGGAGGTCGAACCGGCCCTGCTCGTTTTCGGCTTCCGCCATGATGAAACATTGAAATGGCGAAAAGTAATGAGCCAGTTTCCGCATACCCGGGGCTAATACACCCACGTGACGCAGTTCGCCAAGCAGAAAATCGATCGCCAGAGGCAACCGGGTTGTCGCCAGGATTTCTTCTCGGACCGATCCCAACACATCCTGGGTCGGTAAATTTCGGCGGATTTGATCGCCTAAGGTTGAAAAAAAATGGGCCTGCTCGATATATTCCTCTCGGCATAAAAGAGCCAGGTCCAGACTTGGTTCGTTGGAAGGCATGTTTTAATAAGGATTGCGCAACGAAAGTATCTGCAGTTCAAGATGGAACTCGGAAATTGCCGGGCTCCCGCTGGTCGCCCTGGTCCATTCGTGGCGCAAACATCCATAGCCGTACGGCAAATCCAGCAACGGGCCCGTTGGAGAGTCACCTGCTTGATTCTATAATAAATATCCCACCCTTTCATTGTGAGTGCCTAAACCAGACCCAGTCGCTTTTTTATGCCAAGGATCCCAGATTGATCGCACCGCGCCGCTTCGGAGCATATCGAAAGCTTTGGAGCAGCCATGGTGCCTGCTATCCGTTATCTTTCACCCCTCGCTCCCATGTCCAGCCATTTTTCATCCATCGAACAGGCGGTTGAAGCCATTGCCCGCGGCGAAAGTATCATTGTTGTCGATGCTGAGGACCGCGAGAATGAGGGAGATTTTGTCTGCGCTGCGGAAAAAGTCTCGCCCGAGACTGTCAATTTCATGATCACGCACGGCCGAGGGCAGCTTTGCATGCCTATCCTGCCCGAGGTGAGCCAGCGTTTGGAACTGGCGCCGATGGTCGAAGATAACACGGCCCCACTCGGCACGAATTTCACCGTGCCCGTCGATCACCGCTCGACCAAGACCGGAATCACGGCTGGGGAACGGGCGATGACCATCCAAGCAATCTGCGATCCGAACAGCCGGCCAACCGATTTTGTTCGGCCCGGCCACCTCTTCCCACTGGTCGCCAAGGAGGGGGGTGTATTGCGCCGCGCGGGCCATACGGAGGCGGCCGTCGATCTGGCCCGACTGGCTGGCCTCGCCCCAGCAGGCGTCCTGTGCGAAATACTCGATGAACGGGGAGACCGCGCGAATCGAGAGGAACTCCGTATCTTGGCTCAAAA
Organism: Pirellulales bacterium; assembly: GCA_016930815.1. Classification (GTDB taxonomy): domain Bacteria; phylum Planctomycetota; class Planctomycetia; order Pirellulales; family Lacipirellulaceae; genus JAFGFZ01. The sequence continues at coordinate 21,833 of JAFGFZ010000345.1, forward strand.
GAACAATCTGGCGATTATCTCCATTGAACAGCTGATCGCTTATCGCCGAGTCCGTGAGAAACTCGTCTATCGCAAAGCCGAAGCCAAACTCCCCACGCGCTATGGAACTGGCCGAGTCATTGCGTATGGCGTGAAATATGAATCTCAGGAACCGGTTGTCTTTGTCCTGGGTGAACCGGAAAAAGTAACCGCACCCCTGATTCGACTACACTCCGCCTGCTTCACAGGTGATCTCCTCGAATCCCTGCGTTGCGACTGCGGTGCCCAACTTCATTTAGCCCTCGACATGATCAGCCGGGAAGGAGTTGGCGTCCTGGTCTACCTACCGCAAGAAGGCCGGGGGATCGGCCTGGTCGAGAAGATCAAGGCCTACGCCCTGCAAGACGATGGCCTGGATACAGTCGAGGCCAATCATGCCCTGGGACATGTGGCCGATTCTCGGGATTATGGAGTCGGCATCCAATTGCTGAAGGATCTTGGCCTTTCCAAAGTCCGCCTGCTGACAAACAACCCCAAGAAAACGGATGCATTTGTCTACGGTGGATTTGATCTGGAAGTCATCGACCAGGTACCCATTCTTCCGCCAATGCACGAACTGAACGAACGCTACCTGGCCACAAAGCGGGAGAAGTTGGGGCACAAACTTCCTGGTGGAAGGCGGGGATAATTGGGAATGGCCGATCATCTTCCATTACTTGCCCTGGGTTTGATGAGTGGCACGTCCTGTGATGGAGTCGACGTGGCGCTGATCGAAACGGACGGCGAGCAGTCCATTCGTTTCCTCGCCGGTGATACAGTCCCCTATCAGCGGACGACAACGGAACGCCTCCTGGAAGTCGCCCGGAGGGATATTCCGCTTAATCATCTGTTACGGCTCGAACGGGACTTGACCCAAGACCATGCGGACGCCGTTCGGCAGGTTCTCGCCGAACATGATCCTCCCCGTGAAATTGAAATTGTTGGTTTCCCTGGCCATACCATTCGGCATCTGTCGGCGGAACTCCTTTCTTGGCAGCTTGGCGATGCCTCGCTCCTGGCAGAAGAGTTGGGTATCCCGGTCGTGGCCGATTTCCGACGCCGTGATCTCGCGGCCGGTGGCGAAGGCGCACCGTTGGCTCCTTTATACCACCAAGCGTTGCTTTTACATGTCGATAAACCGTGCCTGGTTTTGAACTTGGGTGGGGTCGCGAATATCACCTGGCTCGGTCTCGGCGGCCAAACCATGGCGACCGATACCGGACCCGGCTGCGGGTTGCTGGATGCTTGGACATTCGCGGAGACCGGTTTCCCATTCGACCGTGACGGGCAGCTGGCAATCGCTGGCCGGATCGATGTGTCCCGCGTCCGCGCGGCCCTGACCTGGCCCTTCTTCGAAAAACTGCTCCCCAAGAGTGCGGATCGGCACGAATTCGACGATGCGATCGATTTGGAAGGTCTCAATCCAGCCGACGGTGCCGCGACGCTCTGTGAATTTACTGTCGAGGCCGTCTTGCATACCATGGAACATCTGCCCGCGATTCCCCGCACGGTTTGGGTGACCGGCGGTGGAGCGAAACATCCCTATCTTATGCAACGATTGGCCGCTCGATTCGCTTTCATCGGTGTCGAGGTCGGCAACATCCGCCAACTCGGATTGCGGCCCGATCTGCTGGAAGCCGAATGTTTCGCCTGGCTCGCCGTCCGTCGCCTCCGCGGCCTGCCACTCTCGCTCCCCACGACCACTGGTTGCCGCCACGCAACGGTCGGCGGCGTCCTCACCATGTGATGCGTTTTGGAATCTATTTTCGACATGCTGATTGAGCGGCCAAGGCGATAGCCCCGACAACCGGTTCGTGGACGATTTCGATGCGGGCTACCAAGTCACGTTCACGAAGCGATTCCCTCAAGGCGGCACGGATTGTATCGGAGCCGGTCAAGACACCTCCAGCGACCGCCAGCGGGAATTCACCTTGGTCGAATCCGAGTCGCTGGGCGAGCCGGTGGACAAGTCGCGCTAGATCATCGGCCGTTTTCTGGACAATGCCCCGCGCGGACGGATCGCCGCGCACGGCCGCTTGCACGACAAGCCGCGCGATGTGAGCAATGGCAAACCGCGGATCGTCCGCGGCGTAGATCGCACGGACCAGTTGAGCGGTGTCAGCGGCATCGAAGTGACCCAGAACGAGTTGCTCCAGGAGTTGTTCGTGACCGGATTCACCGGCACGTCCTGCTGACTCCAATCGTTCGATCATTTCACATACGGCAGCGCGACCAATGGCAAATCCGCTCCCTTCATCGCCCAGAAGATATCCCCAACCACCCGCACGGGCGGTTTCGCCACGCGCATTACGGCCGAAGGCAAGAGAACCGGTCCCCGCGATCAGCCCGACACCAACGCCGTCCGGAGCGACGGCCGCGAGGACCAATTCGAAATCAGGAACGACACAGACGTGTTCGGCGATCCGTTGCCCATGCGCCCAGGCTGCAATTGCATCTTGGATCTCGGCAGGCCCCGCGCCAGCCAGGCCAAAGGTACTCGCGGCGACCGGTCTTCGATCCAGGCTCGCGTCATCGAATGCCTTGGCAATCGCCCCATCGATGGCATCACAGGCCGCTGCCAGGCCAACCGCCCTGGGATTGGACGCCCCGGACCGCCCGCGACCCAGGATGGAGGTTGCCCTTTCCAGGGATGCAATCCAGCATACGGTTTTCGTGCCACCTCCATCGACGCCCAGAACAAGCTGGGATGATGCGTCACCTCGATCTTCCATGAATCCTCGCCTCGCGTTCGCGTAGGAACTCGATTGCCAATTCAAAATGCGCCTGCAAACGAAGGAACTCGTGTCGTTCACCGCCTCGGTCGGGGTGCAATTTCTTGACTTTCGCGCGATAGGCTTGCATCAACTCCGCTTCCGTGCAAGGCAACGACAGCCCGAACACGGAAAGGCAACGGGGTGTTGTTTCCCGAGCCCAACTTGGCAGTTCAGTGAAGTAGTTTACCACCACAACCAGTGCACCGCGGAGACGCCGCATGTAGGCACGAATATCCAGGACCATGCAGGTGTATCCAGCTACCGGCGCGAAGACAACCATTGCGAGAACCGCCGTGGTGACTGCCAAATCGAATTCATCCGGCCAAGTCTTTGCAAGGAACATGCGTCCATCGTAGATAGCATCCATCTGGAATGCAAGCAAATGAAAAACGACCACCAAACAACCGATTCTCATGCGTACCGCTTGTAGTTCGGCACGTACATTTTCTGCTCGACATATTCAAGCAGGTTCTCAGGGACGGGATTTCTTGCCAGTCCCTGTTCTTGGGCCAATTGAATCACGGCCACCGCGATGGCCGCAGAGACAGACCGGATTTTGGCAATTGGGGGAAAGAGTTGCCCCTGATCCATTTCCCGCTGGTTCACCTGATTGGCAAGTATCTTGGCCGCGGCCAGGAACATCTGATCGGTGACATGTTGGGAACCACTGAGTACCACACCAAGGCCGACACCGGGAAAGACATAGGCATTATTGATCTGGCTTGGAATAAATGTTCTCCCGTTATGGATCACCGGTTCAAAGGGGCTGCCGCTAGCAAAGATGGCTCGCCCCTGCGACCAGGTGTATGCCTCTTCCACCGTACATTCGGCCTTGGATGTTGGATTGGAAAGGGCAAAGATGACGGGTCGTTCATTGATATTCGCCATCAACTCAACAATCGGTCGCGTGAAAAGTCGGCTATGCCCGGAAGCGCCTATAATCACATTGGGCCGAATTTCCTCGACAGCATCCAGGAAGCAATTTATTGGGGGATGAGGATGTGCAAAAGGGATATGGTAGTCGGCCAGATTTGCACGACCCTGGACGATCAATCCATCCACATCAAAAAACCAGCAATGGTGGTATGCGTCTTCCATGGCGAGTCCTTCGTCCATCATGGCTGTCACCGCCAGGCTGGCAATTCCGATTCCCGCTTCACCGGCACCACAGAAGAGAATTTTCTGATCTTTCAGTCTCGTCTTGGTAATCTTCATAGCCGAGTAGAGGCCCGCAAGTCCCACAGCAGCCGTGCCTTGGATATCGTCGTTGAAGACACATGCCCGATCGCGATACTTGCTCAGAAGCCGGAATGCGTTCACGTTCGCGAAATCTTCAAACTGAATCAGCGCGTTGGGGAAACGGTTTTGGACCGCAGAAATGAATTCATCCATCAACTCGTCATAGGGTTCCCCGCGCAAGCGGTGTTGGGGCAATCCGATATAGAGTGGGTCGTTTAGAAGCTGGACATTGTCGGTGCCAACATCCATCATGACGGGAAGAGTGGCTCCTGGGTGGATACCACCACAGGCTGTATAGAGTGTTACTTTGCCGACGGGGATACCCATTCCATTGGCGCCGAGGTCGCCCAAACCAAGAATCCTCTCACCATCCGTTACCACGATGACACGCACATCCCGGTTCGGCCAGTTGCAAAGGACTTCCTCGATACGGCCTTGATGCTCCGCCGAAATAAACAAACCTCGTGGTCGTCGGAAGAGGTGCCCATATAATTGGCATGCCTTGCCGACAGTCGGAGTGTAAATGATCGGCATCATCGATTCCAAGTTATCCATGATCACGCGATAGAACAGGGTTTCGTTCCGATCTTCCAGATCGATCAGAAAAACATATTTTTCAAGATCGTTTGGTTTGTGCGCGAAATTCTCCATAATGCGAAGTTTTTGCGTATCCTGGGACATGATCCGCGGAGGCAAGAGGCCTTGGAGTCCGAGCGCGTCGCGTTCTTTCTGGCTGAATGCCGTTCCCTGATTTTTTAGGGGATCGTGGAGCAGATCCACTCCGCGCGGCAGACGATCTAGGCCAGTGAGTTCCCAAGAATTTCCGGATGCATTCGGCATGATTCCCTCGTTGGATGTTTTTCGTTCACGATGCGGCCCGGTGTTGAACCTGGATGCGGTGGAGGGCATCTCGGAGGGCGTTGCCCGGCCGCTTGCCATCCGCAGCCTGGGACCCGGACTCTAAATGGTCTGAGTCGGAGATTCGTTGGCCGGCTTGGCCCGCAAAGCTCCCACCTATTTCGATGTCTCGGCCAAAGTAGCGTTCCCGCGCTTCGGGGTGAGCAAGGACCTCTTCAGGCCGCCCGTGACAAAGGACTTGGCCCGACTCGATGACGTAACTCCGGTCGGTGATCTGGAGCGTTTCTCGAGCCTGATGGTCGGTGATCAGAATCGAAATTCCTTGATCACGCAAGTCACGAACAATCTCCTGGATTGTAATGATGGTCACCGGATCGATCCCTGTAAACGGCTCGTCCAGCAGAATGAGCTTCGGATCCGAGACGAGGCACCGTGCAATTTCCAGACGTCGTCGTTCTCCACCGGATAGGGACATGGCCCGACTTTTGCGCAGTTTGGCAATCCCAAACTGTTCGAGCAGTTCGTCCGCGCGGGAGCGGCGGGTTTTACGGTCCATGCCGAGCATCTCCATCACGCCAAGTAGGTTTTGCTCGACCGTCAGTTTACGGAAGACGCTCGATTCCTGGGCCAAGTAGCCCATTCCCCCCTCAGCAGCACGGCGGTACATCGGCCAGCGTGTGGCATCCTGGCCGCTCAGATAAACCGACCCGGCATCCGGTTCGATCATACCGCAGGTCATCCGGAAACAGGTTGTCTTCCCGGCCCCATTTGGACCTTGGAGCCCAACAATCTCACTCGTTTCGACCTCAAAATTGACACCGTCGACAACCCGCCGGCGGCCAAAACTCTTGACGAGCCCAATGACTTCCAAAAGGGGCATGGGATGGATCCTCCGTGATGATATCAATCGAATTTATTGTATCCGTCGCATATCCCCAAAATTCGGGAAAAAGGGGAGTGGGATCCCGATCCCCGGGATGCGGTTCCACGAATGGGGCCAAAAGACAAACAATGCCTTGCCAATAAGTAGCTTCCGCTCGACATAAGCACCGCCCGGTTTTTTGATACCGCCCGACATTTCGTCCTGGCCCTCTTGAGCCCACAGGCGGCAATCCAAGCTGGATGGGCTGTTATCCCCGAGAACGAAAAACTGGTCTCCATCCGGATCGGATGGATTTCGCTTCAAGGAGAATTCGTAAGCGTGCCTGGCTGCAAGGAATGACTCCGCGGTCTCTGGATGGGTTAGGAGATCCAGGAAACCTTCGCGATAAACAGAGTCGACGTTGAGGTCGGCGAACTGGATTGTGTCACGTGGCAAATCCGTGATCGGATTGGTCCCGCCGGGCATGTTGTTCGTGGCGGCAATGTAATACAGATCCCGGAGCACGCGGAGGCGACGGATCTCTAGAGCCGCCCCGCGAGAACCGATTCCTACCGGAGATAAGTCCCCTGCAATCAAGTCGTTCGTATGTGGATCTCGATGATCTGGTTTCGGGACGATTTTTGAACGATCACCGAAAATGGAGTCCGCATCATATTCAGTCGATTCCAGGGCATTGTCAAAGTGGATCAGCGATCCATTCACCCAGAGAAGTAACTGATCATCCACATTACCAAACCGCAACCGGTATGTTCCCGGCCCGCGAACCGGTGTTTGAGCTGACGGGGCAAAGGTATCCTGGCCCAGCGAATCGATTGAGAGTCTGGTATCCCCACTGGCCAATTCGATGGTGCATGTGAAGTGCTTGCCAGCTTCCACAAGGTCGAGTAACAACGCGCCACGCGATTCGATCACTTCGACTTCGCATTCCACCAGCAAATCACCCACCCAATGCATACCAAGGCGGCTATTCGATGGCCGTAGTGTGCGGGCCCCTCGAAGATTGGGCCTCTGAACGTATTGCCGCACGATTTCCGTGTTATAGGCATACATGTCCGTGATCAGTTGCGGCTTGATCTTTGCGCGGGCCGTATCGTCCCAAACCGGCCCTTCGGTACTACCAACGTCCAACCAATCATCCATATCGGGGACGTAATGGGAATAACGCAGCCAAGTGATGCCATCCGCGGAACCATTGGTTGTGTACGAGGGATTGATGGTTTGGCCCGAAGTCTTTTCGCTAACTTTCCACGCCCCAGCTGGTGAATCACGGCCGTCCGCCGGCCATTGGGCCCAGCGGAGTGGCCAGCCGGCTCGTCGGAGAGCGGACGGATCATGGTCCGTATCGTGGACGAGTTGCATCAAGGACAGAACCTTGCGGGGCGGTTTCCGCTCAATCGTGAACTTATCCAATGCACGAGGGCCCCGCCCGCCCTGCCGGTTCTTCACGAAGATATCACCTTGGAAAATCTTGATCACTTCACCCGGCAATCCAACCAGCCGTTTGATGTAATTCTGATTGCCATCACCAGGATACTTGAAGACCACCACATCCCAGCGCTTTGGTTCTGTGAATTCATATGCGAACTTGCTGACTAGAATGCGGTCGCCGTTATAGGATGGCTGCGGCTGGACGGCGGCCATTTCACGGGCATCGGATAGCAGGCCATTGAGTTGAGAAACTGGGATCGTGTGGCGGCATATCGGGCAGGTGACGGCAACCGTATCGAACATGGCAATATCGGCTTGAAGCTGACGCCGATCATATTTTCCCGATCGGAGTTGGGCTCTTAATCTCTTCGTTTGCTCCGTATCCTCGGCACTCGCACTTGCTTGGAACCGGTAGCCGCACTCCGGGCAATAAATATCCTTGTGCCGGCCTTGGAGTGTGGGTGCCATCGATCCCGTGGGGATGACAAAGGCCTCGGCTTCGAATGTGCGGAATAAAAAGGCCAAAACAAAGGCAATGGCGATCGATTCAACGATCTCGCGAATGTTGCGGGCTAGATGGCCCGGATCCGGCTCGTTAGATAGAGGTTTCGTTCTGGAATGCCGGGAGCGTCTATCATTCATGGTCTATCTCAAGGGGTTCCATAACCTATTCGGATCGAAGGCCTCAATATAGCCCAAGATCGTGCGTGCGCCAGCGCGAACAAATCGTCGATTGTCCCATTGGAACAGGCTACATCCATGTTCACAAAGGCTTGCCTAAAAACAACTTGCGCGGTAAAACAGGTCCGCCTGGCCACGTACGACTGTCCGCGGAGATCGGGCTGTTGTCGCCAAGGACACAATATTCGGCAGGGCCAAGATGCCATGGCTGCCTTGCTTTGCTCATGCTCGAATCGATCGGCCATATGTAATACACATCACGCCATAGCTCCAGATCGGAAATCTGGATCCGGAGATCTTCGATTCCAATCGCCAGTCGATGCCCAAGGGGAGGACGAACATCCCGCGTTGAAAATCCAGTCCCATCATATGCCTTCGGATTCCATGAGGCCAACGGATAGGACAAGATTTCTCGGCCATCCATTGCGGCCAGCACGTTCCGATCGAAGAGCGAGAACTCGATCTGGATTGGCCGATTTAGCCAAGATCCGCTGCATTCGTCGACCATGGACTCCGCAACTTGGATGCCGTTCTTTATCAACTCCATGCGAGATACGGCCGGTTGAATCTTGAGCAAGATCGGTTCGCCTGCATCCAAAATCCGAATTTGGAAACTGCCAGAACCGGAAAGTTGGACCCGCATCGACACCATGACGTCGCGGATCTGATGGAGATTTCTCGGGATGCCGGCATTGTATTCGCTCGTATCGTAGATTGTCGAATCACCATCCCAACGGGCTGGGTGGTGGTAGACCAGCCAATCCACTTCAGGCCCAGAAGGCATTCCCTGCCAATGCTCATGGCACATTTTCCAGCCGGTCTTCGCCGATTCTGGATACCACCGAATTGTCGATTCAGATTCATCATGGATCCTTTGCCGCAGGCGCCGTTGTTCTCGAAGTGTTTTTCGAACGATGGTGCCATCGACAGAAACATCACCATCCCGGATCCGGATGGATTCCCCCGGTAGCCCAACAATCCGCTTGATACATAATTGACAGGCATCCATGGGACAACGAAAGACAACGACATCCCACCGTTTGGGGTTGGATATAAAAAACGCCGTCCGGTCGATCCAGAACCGATCACCCGACCGGATGGCAAGCCCATTCAAGGGAACTCGGCCATTCCAGCAATTCGGGCAGGTCGTGGTATCCGCCGAGATGGCTGGATTGAAACCAACAGCGAATGTATGCCCGCACTGATCACATGTTGCCAAACGATGGGGGCCCAACCATGCAGGTGCCATGGACCCTGCGGCTACTTCAATCGGAAAAAACCAACCTAGAACCAGAAATGTTCGAACAAAAAGGGCGCACATCAAAAGCCCAACCATCCACGCGCAGAGAATCCGTATCGTCATCGTTGATGCCTATGCAACGGATCAATGAGTGATGCGAGTTGACGTCCGGTGCTTGAGAACGGGTACTCGGCAAGATTGCGGCAGGGGACCCATTTCACGGGGAGGGTTCGGTGGGAGTGTGGCTGGCCTGAGACATAGGATGCCATGTAGCAATCGAGTTTGATACGGTAACGGGTCACAGCGTGCCGGATGGTTGTTAAAACGGTTTGGATCTGGACGGATACGCCGGTTTGATCCAGAACCGCGCTGGAAATATCGTCATCCGGCATGGCCTCCATCCCAGCGCACGCAAATCGAGGAAAATCCCAGAGGCCGGACCATCGTTCCTCGTCACCACAGCGTCGCAAGAGAACGCGACCTCGCCGCACAACAAGGACCGCCACCTCGTGGACCGGGATTATTTTGGGACGTTTTTTTTGTGGCGGGATCAGGTCCACGATCCCATCCGCCCAGGCCATGCAATCCGAACGGATCGGGCAGACGTCGCATTGCGGCGCGGTAGGAGTACAGACCAGGCTACCGCATTCCATGAGGGCCTGATTGAATTGCCCCGCGCCGCGTCGGGGCAGAAGTGCCTCGGCAATGGACCATAGCAGTCGTTGTCCTGTTGTTGTCGATGGATCACCACGAAAACCGATTAGCCGAGCGAACATCCGGGTTGTATTCGCTTCCACAATCGGCACCGGCTGGTCATAGGCAATCGAAACAATGGCCCCGGCCGTATAGCGGCCGATCCCTGGCAATGCCATCCATTCCGAGACGTCGCGGGGAAAAGTGCCGGCATATTGCCCGGTAATTTGCCGGGCCGCGGCATGGATCTGCCGAGCGCGGCGGTAATAACCGAGGCCTTCCCATTGCCGCAGAACGGCCTGTTCGTCCGCCGCGGCAAGATCCGCAACGGTCGGAAAAGCTGCCAGAAACGATTCATAATAACCGCGAACCGTGGCCACCTGCGTTTGTTGGAGCATGATCTCGCTAATCCATACCGAGTAGGGATCACGCGTCATCCGCCACGGTAGCTCTCGCCGATTCCGGCGATACCAGGCCCGCAGCCGGCGTCGAAGGTGGTGCCGCCGGTCCCGGATAGCCTCAATGGTGGTCGATCGCCCAGATTCCATGGCCCATGATTGTGATCCCACGATTCCATCAGAAACAGAGGGGTCTAGGATCCCCTTTTCCTGATTCGCAACGGATTGCCGGTTGATATAATACATGGGCAATTCACGGGCAGGATAGATGCCATGATTGAGATCCTACATAAAACAACAGGCGAGGTTCTCTATCGCATCCAGGCCGACTCACTGGAACATGCTCCGCTAGCCGGTTCGCAGCTCCAGGAGGCCAATCTCGTAGGGATCAACCTCGCATACGCGAATCTGGCAGGTGCCGACCTTCGGGATGCGGATCTGACCAATGCCGTCCTCACGCATGTCAATTTCATGGATGCCGGGCTCGCCCACGCCTGTTTCACCGGCGCGGACCTCTCCGGCGCGGATTTAACCGGTGCCATCGTCCATCATGCCGATTTTACAGGTGCCAATCTCTCGCATGTCACCATGCGTTATACAAAACTCATGGGAGCGAATCTATCGAACGCGGATCTCTCCTTCGCGGACCTCAGCTTGGCTGACCTCCGTGCCACGTTCGATCATGCCAACTTGACACATGCCGATCTTCGAGGCGCCAACTTAACCGGCGCAAGTTGCATTGGGGCGAATATGCAGGCAGTCAATTTTACCAATGCGACAACCATGTCCATCCGCCTGACCGGTGCGAATCTGGAAGGTTCCATCGATTCACGTGGGCAGCGCTACAAGGGTGCTTTGCAGCGCCGAGCGCCGGTGAAGCAGAAGCAGGCCTGGTGGCAATTCTGGAAAAAGTGATTACCAGCACGTGGACGTCCATCGAATTGCCTCGCCCGCCTATTTCATGAGCCTTCTGCTCCGTGGCCGCTCCCTACGAAATTCATGAAATATGCGGGCTAATGATCAACCAGCTTCCGAAAGGATTCTCGCATTCGATCACCACCCAGGTCAGGATAAATCGCGGTTGTCAAGCGTATGAGTGTCATCGCCTCGTCTCGGCGGCCGAGGCGGATCAGCAACTCGCAGCGGGCGTATCGGGCGCGGAACCACCGCGGCCCACCCGGTTTGCTGCCATGTTCCACGGCCTGCCATGCCCGCAACGCGGTGTTCCAATCCTTCGCGCCGCCCGTTTGGCTGAGGAGCCGCGCTTGATCTTCTCGCAAGTCTCCGTCTTTTGGTCTTTGTTTCACCAGTTGAGTATAAAGGGCCAGTGCCTCATCGTAGTGACCTAGCACATCATGCGCGGCAGCGCGTGCCCGATCCAAAAGAAAACGATCCGCAGCGGAAAAGCCATTTCGCTCGTGCCCGAAACGTTCGACCAAGTGGAGAACGAACTGAGCTACGGCGGCCTTTTTTTCATGGCCCGTTGACTGATGCAAGATTTTTCTGGATTGCTCAACCAATTCAACCATTGGCAAGTGTCCGTCCGGGAGCTGTTTGGCCAGTTCATCCGCCTCATGGATTGCGCCTTGAATAAGGAGGGCTTCGGCGAGTAAAGCCCTGGCGGTTGCTTTCCAAGCCGAATCAACTTCATTGGATCCGGCGAGTGCGGCTGTTAGGATCTCCCGACAATACTCCGCGCCATCCTCGGCATAGCGGATATGCATTCGGCCCAGACTGAGGGCAATCGAACGCTGCAGTGGTGTCCAAGGACTCGGCCACGTCTTGTCCGGTCCTGCAATCAGAGGTTGCAGGAATTGGGTCGCTTCCTGAACACATTGGATCCGGAAATTCCGATCGAGATTTTCCTTCAGAAGTCGCTCGTAGAGATCGCAGACACAATTCAATCCCCTCGGGAAGTGTTCACTGTCCGGAGGGATGGACTGATACATGGCAATGGCTTCACGCCAAGATCGCTGGTTTTCGAGCCATTGGCCATACCAGAATCGGGCATCATTCGCCGTGGGCGAGTTGGGCCAGTTCGATAGATGATTTTGCAGAAGTGCCGTGTAGCGTTCTTCCGCACCGCTTCGAGCGGCAGGTCCCTCGGCTCGCCGGACCAGGCCAGATGCGCAAAGGATCGCCATGCGATGGGCCCGGGCCGCATTCGGATGTTGCGGCATCGTCTCGGCCAAACGGCAATAACGATCGCAGGCCACTTGGAGTTGATCCATCTTCTGTTCCAAGGCAGCCGCCGTGAAACCGAACTGGAATCTCCGATCAGCATCTCCAATCTTTCTGGCCGCGCCAGCTGCCTGATCGTAGGCGGCAATGGCTTCGGATATCTTACCTGCCCGGTAGAGACTTTCAGCCGCGATCCTAAGGGCATCCAGATCCGATCCACCCCTCTGAACCACATCGGTCGATGCGAACAGCCGGCCGACCTGCATTTCGGCTCGACGCCCCGCGGCCGGACCGTACTCGTTGCCTATCAATCGGACCTGGTCAAGGATACGGGATGAGAGCGAATCAAGCTCGGTCGGATCGGCAGGGTGATGCGCGGCCTGCCAGAGGGCGAGATAAACATCCAGGTGCGCAAAATCGAGCTGTTGGGAAACGAGGCCGTGTCGTGAGCGTCCTTTTTGGATCGCAGCGCGTGCTTCCGTTAGATCACCCTCGCTTACGAGCAGTTGCACTCGATTGGCTTCGATACAAAGGGTTACCCAATCGGGTGGTTTGGTCTCAAGCAAAGCCTGCATTTCTTGGCGGCAGGCGTCACCATGACCGAGTAACCGCAGGCAGGCAATCCGAACCAGGCGCGCACGCCAACTCAAGAGATCCTGCCCTATGGCGACACCGGGCTGTGCCAGTTGTTCCAGGGCACGGGTCAGGGCGTTGACATGGTCTTCGCTCCCAGACGGATAGCATAGAGCCTGATTTTGCAGAGCCCGCGCCAGTTCAATTGCCACATGCCGTTCCAAGCCTTCCAATTCGGCAGCCGACCAGCCGTCTTCGGACGGTTCGGTACGGCTCAAACGGACCTGCCGGAGCAGTGTCTTTGTCTGTTCCACCACATCCGTCATTCCACGAATCGCTTGACGAAGATGTTCCTTCGCCAATTCGAAGCGATTGGAATCGGACACCCCCGTTGCTTCCAGACGCTCCAATTCCCCTGCCGCCAGCCATGTCAAAGCGTCTTGGAGATCCACCAGCAACCGCTTTGGGTGATTGGGTTCCGAGCGTGTGAATTCGGCGGTTACCTTATGAGCCTTCTCCCACAACATGGAACGCTCGCCGGGTGGCGATGCGACTGCCCATTCGGCATACGTTTTCGCCAGTTCAATCGTTCGGCTGGCCCTGGCATCGGAGGTTGAATTTTCAGCAAGTGGTTGACCGAGGATCTGCTTTTCGGCAAGCCAATACAAACCACGCGCTCGCAGCCCATCGAGAAATTCGGTATCCCTTGTGCTGGCGCTGAGCATGATGGGAAGACCCCATGCAATCAGGACAAGGGCCCCTATTTGGATTCTGGTTGGGAATCGACCCAGTAACCAGCCGTCTTTGAAGAAACACGAGCAATAGTACAAACGAACTCTTTGCACGAACGCATTCATTCGATCGATGCGGCGAATTGTATTCGGTCGAAGCCGATGAGGCGACAGAGGTCGTAGACATCGATTGCATGCCCCAGTGGCATATCACCATCCATGTCCAGAATAACCGGCACGCTGGCGTCTATTTCGAAAACAGCCGCTAGGACGGTCCTGACATCCAAGAGAGTCGCACAGAGACGTTCATCAACGGCCCATCGCGGCTGGCCATTCTGGAGGGTAGCCCGAACGACAACTTGCTCCGGCGGTGGTTCGATCTGGGACTGCAGGTTGGACGGCGCGGTTCCGGCAGCCAGCAAACTCGTTGGCAAAATGGCTTCGGCCATTTGAAAGCTGGCAGTGCAGACGAAGAAAATTAATAGAAGAAACACAACATCGATCATCGGCGTCATAGCCAGGTCAGATTCATTTCGACGGGAGATGTACGGAGCCCTCACGTCATTCCTCTCGTTTTACCACGGCGAACGTGACATTCCAGATAGCTGCTCGGGCACATGCGAGTAGAATTGGCTCCACGATCCGATAGGGAACCTCGCGATGCCCGCGGATACGCACTTCAAGATCATCGCCCAATTTGCGGCGTTCCACAGCAAGCCGTCGGCTCAGTTCGTGCTCGGTGACCAATCGACTCCCAAGCAGGACACGGCCATCCGCCATAACATGGATCATCACCCGGGGCCGAACTGCCTCACTCGGTTCTTGTCCCGTATCCGCCTTGGGAAGATCGAGTTCCACCTGTGTTTCCTGCCTTGCTAAATGGCTGCTAACCAGGAAAAAGATAATGAGCTGGAAGACAACATCGATCATCGGCGTCATGTTGAAACGTAGAAGGAGACGCCGAGGAGGCGCAGGTAATCGCATGGTGGTTCCAAGGATGGTTGTAGGACGATCGTATCACGTGCTATTGCACGCGTGGTGGGGGGCCTCGCCTGGGCATCTGCGAGCGTTTGATTGGGAGTAAGGCATGTTGTGCCATAGAGGCCGTTTCAGCGACCAATTGATCAACGCGGCTCCGGAACACGGCATATGCCGCCAAGGACGGGATGGCAATCAAAAGTCCGCCCACCGTGGTCACGAGTGCACAGTAAATCCCGCTGGCCAATTCCGAGGCCCGCGCCGCCCCCTGGGTATCGGCCACTTCTTGAAATGCAAATATCATGCCGATCACGGTACCCAAGAGGCCAACCATCGGCGCGATATTGCCAAGAACGGAAAGGTACTCCACCTTCCTGAGCTGCCGCGCAGCCTGCTCGGCAAGCGCATCTTCCGCTCCTTTTTCAACGGCCGGCCATCCGGCGTCCACTTCCGACAAACCTGCATGCAGGACGAACGCCAGCACACTCGGTTTCTGCTGGCATGCATGATCGGCAGCCTGAAGATCGCCACTCGATAGATGCCTGAAAACCAGATCACCTAGACCAGGCGGCATGAACACATCCTGGCGAATCGTCATCAGGTGTTCGATTACCAATGCCAAGCCGCCGATCGACAGGGCAAAAAGCAGGAGCATAATCAAAGATCCAGAGAGCCCTCCGGAGAAAATGATCTGGAAGAATCCTCGGGGCTGATCGGTTTTATCAGCGCGTTCCGGGACCGTGGCTGCCAGCACCGGTTGGTTCTGAACCGGCCGGACGGATGCGTTCTCCCGAAATCCGATCCGATCGGATAGGGACGGCCCCTTGGCTTGGACCGGGATTGGGCCGCATAAAACAAGCAGCAAATACGTCAAGAGGACCAGACGCTGCACGGGTTATCTCGATTGAGAAAATGAAGTATTGCTGTCACGGAGTACGTCAACCATAACCACTTTCGAGTCAATCGCATAGAGTGGATCAGACCGGCAGATGCCAATTGCCTTTTCTCCGGGACACCGATAACCTAGAGGACATTTCAAAACCCGTTTTTTGAGGAGGTCGATGCCGCTGCTGAGCCTTCCTTTTCCGATGATTCGGCTCGGTGCGTGCCGCGCCGTTCCGGTTTTGGAATGTTCTTGAGCCTTTGTTTCATTTCTCAATCCATTTGCAAACCTATCTTCACGGTCTTCAACCATGTCAAAACTTGAGCAATTGATTGCCAACCAAACCGCTCTGGTGGGGGTTGTTGGCCTCGGTTATGTGGGATTACCGCTGATTCGAGCCTTTATTGAAGCCGGATATCGCACGATCGGATTTGATGTCGATCAAGCCAAGGTTGATAAACTGCTCGCAGGAGAGAGCTATATTGGCCATCTTCCATCCGAATGGATCGCCGCATGCATCCAAAACGGGCAGTTTGAACCAACGGCCGACATGGATCGCCTCGACGAGCCGGATGGTATTTTGATCTGCGTCCCGACCCCCCTCTCGGAAAGCCGGGACCCGGATCTTGGCTATATTGAGGCAACCACTGAGCAAATTGCGATCCGGCTCCGCAAAGACCAATTGATCGTTCTGGAGAGCACAACCTACCCCGGTACCACGCGAGACGTGATGTTGCCGATCCTCGAGATGTCAGGACTGAAATGCGGCACCGACTTCTTTATCGCATACAGTCCGGAACGCGAGGATCCGGGGAATCCAGATTTCACGGCCGGCAACATCCCGAAAGTGGTTGGTGCAGATGACGAGAAGAGTCTCTTGCTTGCCGTCTCTCTTTATGGGGGCGCAGTCCGGGAAGTCGTGCCCGTGTCGAGCTGGGAAGCCGCCGAAGCATGCAAAATACTGGAGAACACCTACCGCGCCGTCAATATTGCCCTCGTGAATGAACTCAAGCGGCTTTTCGAACGGATTGGAATTGATGTGTGGGAAGTCATCGATGCCGCCAAGACAAAGCCTTTCGGCTTCCAGGCATTCTATCCTGGCCCTGGACTCGGCGGACATTGTATCCCAATCGATCCTTTCTATCTGAGTTGGGTTGCCAGAAAGCATGGATTGACAACCCGATTTATCGAGCTGGCTGGTGAGGTCAACACGAGCATGCCCGAGTATGTCGTCGATCAAACCACACGGGCACTCAATGACCAGGGCAAGCCAGTGCGCGGGAGTAAAATTTGTATTCTCGGCATCGCTTACAAGCGGGATATCGATGATCCCCGTGAAAGTCCATCATTCGAACTGATCCACCTTCTCCAAATGCGGGGTGCCATCATTTCGTATAACGATCCGCATATCCCCGTCATCCCACACATGCGGCACTATGATGTGCCGGCTCTGTCGAGTAGCCAGTTATCCGCTGCGTTCCTGGCAGCGCAAGATTGCCTGATTATTGCAACCGACCATTCGGCATACGACTATCCGTTCCTTGTCGAGCACAGCCAGCTTGTTATTGACACCCGCAATGCAACTAAAAATGTCACGTCATTTCGGGAGAAGATTTACAAAGCGTAATCGCATGGATTCCCACGCAATTTCGGAATCAGAATGGTTGGATCCCTCCCTAGATAGCCTTCTTGTCGGAAGGAGATGATGTCTATGTCACACCTCAAGCGCATCCTGGTTACGGGTGGAGCCGGCTTCTTGGGCTCGCATTTATGTGAACGGCTGGTCGAACAAGGTCACGATGTGATATGTCTGGACAACTTCTTCACGAGTCAAAAATCCAACGTGATGCATCTGCTCAATTTACCGAATTTTGAGTTGATCCGGCACGACATCACACAACCCATTTTTTTGGAAGTGGATGAGATCTACAACATGGCTTGCCCGGCCGCGCCAGGGCACTACCAATATAATCCGATCAAGACAATGAAGACCTCCGTGCTTGGTGCGGTCAATACGCTGGGGCTGGCAAAGCGATGTCGAGCCAAGATCCTGCAAGCCTCGACCAGCGAAGTCTACGGCGATCCAGAAGTCCACCCTCAACCGGAGACTTACAAGGGCGCTGTGAATACACTGGGCACCCGGGCTTGTTACGACGAAGGGAAACGGGCGGCCGAAACCCTTTTCATGGATTACTACCGGATGAACAGCGTCAATATCCGGATTGTGCGTATTTTCAATACCTACGGCCCCCGGATGCATCCATTTGATGGCCGTGTCGTCTCGAACTTTATCCGGCAGGCCCTGGACGGTGATGATCTTACAATCTTCGGCGATGGGAGCCAAACACGTTCCTTCTGTTACCGGGATGATCTCATTGAGGGGATCCTTCGCATGATGAACGGGCCGGATACATTGATCGGTCCTGTGAATCTAGGCAATCCGAACGAGTTCACTATTCTCGAACTGGCGAAAATAATCTTGGAGCTGACCCAGTCCTCGTCCAAGCTCGTTTATTCCCCGCTTCCGGCCGACGATCCGACACAACGCCAGCCCGATATACGACTTGCGCAGAAACATCTCGCCTGGGAACCACGGATTCTGCTCCGCGAGGGTCTTCAGAAAACGATCGATTGGTTCCGCTCGATCCGTTTAAACGAATACCGACCGCCAACACCCAATTACTAATGGACCCTAACAAAACTCTGTTGTGGCCGGTCTCCTAACCGAGCTATCCTGTTGTGGCCGGTCTCCTGACCGAGCCACAGGCCGATTACACACGAAAAACATCCAGGCATCTTGCGGCAATCCATTCATCCGCGCTGGAAGACATCCCCTTGGTTGCGCCGAGTCCGCCGTATTCGCTGATCTCCAAATAGAGGAACACGCAAGCGATAACCAGCGCGATCACGGAAAGGATCAACAGGACGGTATAAATCGATGATTTCGGCTTGGGAACAAGAACGCCCCCAGGGCTATCCGACTCGAAGTTTGGTTGCGACACGATCACCTACCTCAATGCGGCCGTTAAGTGTACGGGGAATAATTCTTCCAATGGACTTGTCGGGTTCCGTATCTCGAATCTCAGCGCGTCCGAGATACCGGTTTCCACGGTAAACCTCAACCGTATGCCCTCGTAGCAGTCCGTCGTCCGAACCGATGGATATCTCAATCAGCTGATCCGCGTTGAGTTGACGGACAACCAGGACTTCGCCTTTGACACGTGGAACGATCGCATCGGGTGGACGGTTTGGATCATGGCCGAGGGACGCGAGCCAATTGCTGTACTCGGCAACTTTTTCGACCAGCATCTGTTTTCGTTCTTCCGCCATGATCAGCTCGTTGAATTTCTGGTGCATGGCATCGGTTGCCTTTTTTGCGGCGGCGAATGCTGAATCGCGGTCGGATTGTTCCTTGCGTATCTCGGCTCGGAGCCCTTCCAATTCCTTGATAATCTGAGAATTATTGGCCTGCGTGGCTTTGGCTGCCTCAATGGCATCCCGCTGCGTGAGTCGGGTCGTATCGAGATCTTGACGCATGCTGTTATTTTCCGCGATCAGCGCGTCCCGTTCGCCCTTGACCTTAATCAGTTCCTGAGTCGCGATTTCCTGTTCGATTCGAAGTTGGCGCTCGATACGGTTGCGCCTTTCAACCAATCGCTCGTTCTCCGTCTTCCTATCATCCAATTGGCTCTTCAGTTGCTCGGCATCCTCACGCCAGTTTTTATGCGTCGCATAGACGGCCATCGATAAAAACATGAAGCCGAGGCTAATAATAAGGATCAGGCAAACACAGATTTTTCCGACGAGATTCATCGCGACGCTTCCCGATACAGTTTACCCGTCGGCCGCGGCGAAGCAGACTCCTGGGAAGGTACAGGAACCGGCGCGGCCCGCTCCTCCCACGCGCTAGGCCCATGCATTCACCCAGTTACTGGACCAGTCTGTTCCGTCCACTGGTAGGGGAGAGTGGCATTCCTTGCAAGAAATCCGGTGAGTGCATGCCCTGCCACGTCAGGAGATGCTGTGCTAGGGTTTGGTTGTTCTTTGAGTATAATCAAATCGGCTGGAAAGTGTCAAACTTGGCTGCAACAAAATGCGTCCCAGACACGACTTAAGGTTCGAAATGCGGCAAGGAACCCGATTATAGGGCGCGGGACGGTTGTATGTTCGGTCTGATCGTATTATTGGCGGACGATCCCCAGTAATTCGACCTCAAATACCAGGACCTCATTCGGGCCGATCGGCCCCATCCCCTTTTCACCATAAGCCAATTCGGGTGGGATAAAGAGTTGCCACTTCCCGCCGACGCGCATCAACTGCAATGCCTCGGTCCAACCCTTGATCACTTCGCCGACGCCAAACTGGGCCGGTTCGCCCCGGGTATAGGAACTATCGAATTCCGATCCGTCGAGGTGGACACCCCGATAATGGACCTGGACAATATCATTTTCCTTCGGACTGGGGCCGTTTCCCAGTTCGATGATTTTATATTGCAGGCCACTTGGAGTGACCTGCACGTCCTTACCCTCCTTGTTTTTCGCTAGGAAGGAGGTCGCCGTTTGCTTGTTCTCCTCGGCATATTTCTTCATACGAACTTTCTCGCGGGCCTGCATTTCCTTCTCGAAAATGGTAATCAATTGGTTGAGCTCTTCCTCGGTGAAGAGGGACGGTTTCTTAAGGAGCCCATCGGCCAATCCCTGATTCATGGCCTGGAGATCAAGATCCGCCTCGCCCGCGCGAAGGCTCGCCCCGAAATCATAGCCGACTGCGTAACTGATTTGCTGCTTCTTGTCCATTCGGACAGTTCCGCGAGGTTCCGCGGAACCTATGTTCGCGCGGTCTTCCGCCGGATCTGGGGAACCGAGTTGGCCCACGGCCAACGTGGCGGAAACGACGATGACTAAGAGGGCAAATAGGAGTGGACGAATCATCATAGGCCCTTCCGTAATGGAGAATCGTTGGTTGCATTGTGGACAGCCATCTCGTTCGAGATGGACAGCCATC
>JAFGFZ010000346.1 GCA_016930815.1 Pirellulales bacterium
CACTCGTCATAAAGCCAGAGCGACATGCCCGAATCCCTGGCCATGCGAACGCCGCGCAGGAAGGCAGGCCATTTGGACGCATCGTCCACGTAACCGTCGAAAGAAACATTGCCGGCAAAACCACCAAAGCCCTGTGCCGCCAACATCTGCAACTGTCTGTCCTGCTCTGCGGGATTGTCCTTCTGGGAATGAATGATGCGCAGAATCCGTGTTGAGGGCGGTGGCACTGCAAAACGTTCGATCAATGGCCGGTCTTCGGTTGGCTGCGGTGGAAGCACTGAAGGAGAAGACTCCGCTGCGTTGCCAATCGATCCCATCAGTCCAAACATGACTCCGATATGAAATGCAGCATTCATGCGATGACCTTTCTCGAACACCCCAGCCGCTCATCAGCCCGACTCTTTCATGCAGTCATGTTAGAAACTGGAATTTTAGTAACACTTTAGCCGATTGCAGCAACCATGTCAGCCGTACCAAGAGATGATTCTAATAGGGCGTTCTGACCCGTTTTGTCCCGCGACGTCAATACGGCTCGACCACGTCTCCGTTGGCCCGTGTGCATAGGGCGTGATATGTTGTTTCGTCGATGGTTTCAGTGATCAGTCGCACCCCGCCATCACCGGACAGAAAGTTCGTGCCGGCTGGGTGGAAACTGCTGAAGTTGTGAAAATAATGCGCCGGCTGCGCCTCTGAATTTGGCGGATAGGCAGCCACTCCAGCCACACGGGCCACGCCGTGCTGGCCTCCGGTGACGACACCGATCCAGGTCGAGGGAGCTAGCTTCGAACATCGCTCACCCACGATCAAGGTATTGCTAAGGCCATCGGTTATGTCCGCGAAGCGATGCTGACGGTTCAGATAGAAGACTCCATTACCCACGCAACCGTTGAAATCGGGCTCGTTCGGATTGCAGACAAAATGAAAATCGCGTGTGCCAAAGACTCCAATGTAGTTGCCGGTGGCCATCTCGATTGGAAAAGAGATACCAGACCCCACCGAGGGTGCTCCACCAAGAAGCAGAAATGTGTCCTCACCGATATCATCAGATGGGCAGCGGAAGACTTCGAGCTCGAGTGTTCGTACTGGCGCGTTGATTGGATCGGTGATCGGCAGTTCAAAACGAACCAAACTATCTTGGACGTTTGTCAGTTCCAAGTAAGGCAGAATGCTGGCGCTCCAGGCCCAGCCCGGCAAGCCAAACCAAAACGGCTCACCGTTGGCCGGATCGTAACCTCTCCAACCGGCGGGTAACTGCTCGTATGTATCATGATACATATGAATGGCTAGACCGATTTGCTTCAGATTGTTGGCACAAGAAGCCCGTCGTGATGCCTCTCTGGCCGCCTGGATCGCAGGCAATAGGAGAGCGACGAGTATGCCAATAATGGCAATCACCACAAGGAGTTCTACAAGTGTAAAACCATGTCGAATTCGCATTGCACTGGTATGGTCGCACTCCGCGCAAGTTTTACCGGCGCTGCGCGAGCACGCACGCATGTACGAGGCTATCACGGTTGGGAAGCTGCCGCGTCAGAACAGGCCCTTTCGGCTTGAATCGCACGACATAGCACAAGCAGACTACACCGCTGGAAGAGGTGGACCGCGCGGTTCGCCCAGGCGAATTGATGGGTGAGTGAAGAAAGAGGCGGGTTCCGGTACGAACGGGGCCGGCATGAAGGACCAGTTCGGTGGCAGATATGCCACCGCATACCCCATTCTTAACTGCTTTAGCAAAATGCAGACCGGACACGTTTTTGGATTGTGTTGGCTTTTTAGGGAACCAACCAATGGGCCGAAGAGCTCCGTGCAGTTGCCAACATGACAGAACGAGGGCGTGCTGTCTTCGTGATGGAAAGATGTGCCGTTTGCTGATAGATGGGATTCGACAGGCCCCGACGCTTCTCCGCAAGCCAATTCCTCACAATGGTTTGCATCGGATGCGATAAAGCCATGCAGGCCGTACCCCAGGGCTGCAATGAAGCCGTAAAGCATCACAAGGCCAGTAGCAACAAGTTTTATCTGTAAACGGCTCATGTCAATAGAATGCTTTCTGATCGGCTATTCTACCTGTTCCGAACAACGCTGGCAAGACAATTCGAAATAATACAAAAGTACGCAAACATTAAAAGCTTTGGATGGGTGCGGTGTTCCCATGTCTCCAATCCAGGGCATTTGCCCTAAATCTTCCACAAATTGAAAAATGTCGTTTCCACATCCCGAATTGTGTTAGCGGATGTGAAGTAGGACTGGGAAGAAGGGTGGGGAAACGCGTGTCGTTACCTCCAAATCCACGAATCGGCAAACACGGCAGCCCCGCCGTGATTGATCGATTGATCTTGACGCTCAAGCAGTGCATCGCATTGCGGGAGATTCTATCGGCGGAATATTCCTCTATCGCAGGAGCCGAACCCTACTGATCGTTTCGAGTCCCAAGTGATCACGCCAGGAGGCGTTTCGCGTTCTGGTGGCGGATGGCTCGCAACACCTCGGGCTTGAGCGGAGACTCTTCAAGTTTCATCTTGGCGGCTTCGAAGTAGAAGAGTGGCGCATGGGAGCCGAACAAGACGCGATCGGCGGGCAGGAGGTCTAGCAGGCAACCGACCGCGCCGACGCCCTCGATCATCGAAATCTCCACGTAGACATCTCCAGCCGCCACGAGCTTCCCCAAAGCGTCGCCGCGCAATGTCCGAAGTGCGTTGAGGAGCGTCAGCCTGAGCCCGGGTATGCCCTTGATGAGTCCGGCTAGCGGCTCCGTCGCAACGGGCTCTACCCGCAGGAGGGGATGCATCATCCGCTCATCTTCCATGACGAGCGCCACCTGCACCACGAGGTCATTTTTCGCGGCCAGCGCCAGCAGCCGGGCGAAAACCGGATCGTCGAGTTGATAGCCATGATAGTTCGGATGCAGACGAATGCCTCGCATACGATGGATCTGGACGCATCGGCGCAGGTCCTCTTCCCAATCGGGCAGTTTTGGATTGACTGAACCGAATGGAACCAGGAGGCCCGCACCATGCCGCTGGCATTCGTCGGCGAGCCGGGCATTGACCGCCGCGATATCCTTGTGCAGGAGGCCGTCGAAGCTGCCAGCCCACGCCTGGGTGACGCCGTGTGAACGCAAGGTGGACGCCAGGAGCTCCGTCTGGTCGTGGGGCAGGCGGCGGAGCGGCCAGCGTCCGAGATTGACGTTGACATCGACCAGCCCCGACTCTTCCCTTGCAGGCGCAGCGGGCGCGGTCGAGGGGAATACCGCCCCGCCCATCGCGGCGGCGGCACCCGCAAGAAACACGCGGCGATCCAGCTGTGGCGCGCGATTGTCGGGAACCTCTTGGATTTCAAGAACGCGTTCGTGTTCCCTCATAGCCGCACTCCCTTCCGTTCAAGAATCGGTCCCAGGATCCGCTTCGCGTTCCCGGCCAGTATCAACCGGCGGGCGGATTCCGGAATGGCCGCCCCAAGAACTTTCGCAAGCTGTGAAGCGAAGCTGCGTCCACCGGCATCGCTGCCGTAGAGAACCCGCTCGGCGCCGAGCTCGCGGACCGCCATTTCGGTGAATCCGGCCGCCGGGTCGCCGCCGGCCAGGTCGGCGTATATGTTTGAATGCCCGCGGATGGCGCGGATGCCAACTTCCCAGTCGCCGCCGGTGTGGCCGCATATCAGGATCGCACGCGGGTGTCGACGGGCAAGGAGAGCCAAGTCAAGCGGCGTGGACTCGCCGGGAAGGTTGCCGGTGATCTTGATCCAGGTATGTTGCAGGATCGGAGCTTCAAGTTCGGTCGCGGCCGCGATGATCGGGTCCAGACTCCGCGCGGAGCAACGTTCGGCCACCCAGAGCTTGACGCCCACCATGGGGCCATCGCGGACACAGCGGTTTAGCTCCTGCAGGCTCGCCGTGGTATGATTCGGATTGATGTAGACGAAACCAAAAGTGCGATCCGGGTACGCGCGGATGGCCCGGAGCACGTCGTCGTTCTCCTGGCGCATCGTTTCGGGTTTCGGATCATAGTTCCATTGCATCCCCATGCATACACAGAGCCGGGCAATGCCCATTCGGTCGGCGTACCTGAGGATCGCAGCGAGCCGCGATTCGGGCGTGTCGCCAGGCACGCCGCTCAGGTGGCAGTGAAGGTCCCAGATCTCCATCAGCGTTTCAATGCCTCCAGTTTGCTGGGCCAGAACGGCCGGTTCCTCGGCATCTCGGCACGCAAATGAATCGAGCTCGACCAGTCCCCATTGAGCCCCGCGTGGCCGTCGGCTCGGATGGCCAACAAGCCGGCGTGCGTGCGCTGGAATACCGGCTCGATCTCATCGCGCGGCGACACACCACGCCAGTCCGGTTCAGAGGAAAACGTCTCACCGCCGACTGCCGTGGCTGCCAGATGGGTTGGCAGGACGTAGCGCCAGAGCTCTGCGTTCGAACCGAAGTAGACCGCGTTCTGCAGGAGCGAGAATCCGCATCGCACGGGAACCGGAGCCTGCGCGGTGTGGACGATCTCGGCCTGCTGAGGATCGTAAACGTAGACGCCCCTGGATGTCAGGCCGACGATCCGGCCTGAATCGAGCTGTCCG
>JAFGFZ010000347.1 GCA_016930815.1 Pirellulales bacterium
GGATGAGCCCAGACGGTCGCACCATCCACCTTGTGTTTTCTGGCGACGACTGTTTTTCGGTGCGTCAAGGAACTCTACTCTTCGTAAAATGAAAGAATTTCGAACACTGAAACCTGGCAAAATGAACCTAGAAGCCGGCCAGGGACAACTCGCCCTGCGCGCGTGCTCGACATTCCTGGCAGATCGGTCATGGTCGTACACCGCGTGACGCTGACGCTGAATCGCTGAACCAAGCACGAAGAAATTGGTCTTCCGTTCCCTCGTATATCGCCTCGGCTAGATGCTCAACGCCCTGCTGGTTCCCCCATGAGTAGTTGAGGATCAGGCGCCCACGATACTCGCAGAAGTCCAGGTCCGAGTTATTGATATTGCGAGCCGTCGCGATCCGTTGGCGTTGCTCATCCGTAAGCCGCGGATTAGCAATCTTCCGATCTTCGTCGGACGCACGTAACACTGGATTCAGCGGGCTCAACGCCCAATGGATCAGGTCTTTCGAACGCACGACATGCATCTCGTAACCACCGGGAAGCGCCGCTAGAAAGAAGTTATAGAAATATCCGTCCAGGTACCGCAGACAATGCGGCGCTGTGTAGCGATCTTTAGCATAGTTGCACTCCGGAGGAGTGACTGTCCAATGCCGCAAGTCAGCGGAGGTTGCGAACCGTGCGGTAAAAGCTATCCCAGCTTCTTCCGGAGGCGCACCAATCTCGTACATCATGACGTAGCGGTCACCGGCTTGGCAGATCGATGTGTTGAAGATCGTATGCTCTGGCAGGTCGAGGGCGGTGTATGTCTCCCAATTCACCAAGTCCTTCGAGACAAACATCTGAACCTTTGGTCCATGCTGGGTGCCCGTCACGTATACAGTGTCTCCTACGACGAAGGCATTGGCAAAACACCAGCCATGAGCGAACTCGAGAGTGGTTCGTCCCGTATCGCGATCCACGAAGTGGAAACAGTTCTTGTTGCGGTACCACTCGCATCGATACACCTTGTCATGGAAAATTACCGGTGAATTTTCTACTTTATCGATGTCAATCGTGCCGAGCTTCTGGATCCGTGGCCGGCCATCCTGATCCACAGGCGGTTCTTCAGCAAACATGGCAGCGGGATATAGCAGCGCGAAACAACAAACCGCGGGTAACCATTGCATTGTTCTTTCTCCTGCGAAGTTGTAGGTGGTTAGGGCCATGGCCAGCTAGCCACCGATCCGGGGATTGTAGGCTTCGGATAGGTGGTGTTCCCCATCGCCATAACGCCCTCAGAAATGATCTCCAATTCCCAGAAATTCTCAAATAGTTTCTTGAAATATCCCCTCAATTTGCTAGACTGATCTCTATACCGAGACAACGTGCCAAAGGCATGCGATTCATTAGAGGATCAGCTAATGGTACTCGGATACAACTCAAACATGAAGCTATGTGCTGCATTGCTGTGAAGAGTCACAGCGGTTCAGCGTTTTTCTATTTATGGAGTAGTAACTCTGTAATTCTACGTTCGATCCTATATCGCCTTGTCTATCCTATCGATATTAGCGCTGGTAATGGTATGTCACTTTTCTGAATCTGGCACCACTCTCGAATGTTGCAAGGGTGTGAAAATGATGTGGACCGATACTTTAAGGCGATGTTTCATGGCTGCGACTTGCGGATTGGTGGTTTCTTTATCGCCGATCTCTACTTTGGCTACCGAATGGTACTGGGTAAACGACTTTGGAGGAGTTTGGGATGAAGAGTTTGGAGGTATGACAAGTTGGCGCGACTCCGGCGACGCCAACGGAATACCACTTTCAGGGGACAGCGCATTTCTTGTGCTACCCTATTCATTCTCATTTCCCGGTTTCACACAGCCTGTGGTAATTGTTTACCGTAGTGAAGACGATCTGGTCCTCGATGAATTACTGATCGAAAGTGAAAACTGGCTGTTACAGCAATTGCAGAACAATATCGGCTTAGATCAACTTAATTTAAGATCGAACGAAGAGATCATTGGAGGTAGTGGCAGGACATTCAGCCCGCCACCTTCTTATCCACTGCCCGATCCACCTGGTATTTTTTCTCGAGGGATGCACATCCAACGCGCGGGCACCAACAGAGTCGATTTTCGGCTGGTCCTTGGCGGCACGGTTGGTAGTTTTGGACAGTATGAACTTGCTGAAACAGGCATACTACAGGCAGATACTTTCGAGATTATTGGTGATGCGGGTGAAGGGCACTTCGTGCAGTCTGGTGGTGTCCACACGGTGACGACGCTCCTGCTGGGCCAACAAGAGGGTGGTTTGGGTACCTTGGATCTCAGCGGTGGAACTCTCGACGTGGGCATTGGGCTCATCGGCGGATTCGGAAATGGCACTATTCACCAAACAGGAGGTTCCTTCTCTGTTAGCGGCATGTTAATCCTTGGATATGAAGATGGTAGTGCAGGTAATTACTTGCTGGAGGGCGGGAGTTTGGTGGTTTCACAGTTGGCTTTGGCACAAGCAGTTTCCAGCGAAGCGGAATATACTGTAACTTCCGGGAACCTCGAAGTGACCAGTAGCCTTACTATTGGCGCGCGGGGCTATGGCAGGTTTTCCCAGTCGGGAGGGGAAGTCCTGATCGACACGGGTGTGGAACCTGCTGTACTCTCCATAGGTTATGGGGCCGAATGGTCCGGACATGACATTTCGTACACTTTAAGTGGAGGCTTGCTGGAAATCCATGGAACGGAGTATGTTGGCCGAGAAGGGCCCAGCTCCGGCAATTTTATTCAAAGTGGTGGACAACATTTTGTTCGTCGATCGTCATTGGGACTCGGCGGGGATCTTATTGTGGGATGCTCCACTGAGGGTTACTATGAGATGACAGGCGGGGAACTGGAGGCGGTGAATCTATCGATCGGCACTCTTGGAGGAGCGGGGTATTTTTCTCAATATAATGCTGCCAGTCGTGTCACGGTGGAAACTCTATTGGTCGGATGCGATATTGCTTCGGATATTATCGGTGATTTCGATGGATATTACCATCTCAATGAAGGCGAACTGACTTCCAGTTATGTCATGATTGGAACTGGAGGTCGGGGTATGATGAACGAGTATTCCGGTGGCAATGTCACTATCAACGGTCCGATATTTATTGGCTATTCCAGTCTAGGTCAGTATCATCAGTGGGGTGGCACACATGCAGTCGAAGGCAATGAAGTCGTCGGTCATGCTGATCAAGGGAACTATGAGCAGGATGGGGGACTACATACCATCACCGGTTCTCTTACGCTGGGTAATCTGGCCAGCAGTTCTGGCAGTTATTCACTCGAAGTAGGAACACTCAGCGTCGCAAATACATTGATTGTCGGTAACGCCGGTGAAGGTAGTTTCATTCAATCGGCCGGTGATCACCAGACCGCTGTCGCGTTAATTCTCGGAGCTCAAACAGATGGCCATGGCATGTATGATTTGAGTGGATCAACCGCGCTTAGCCATCTTGTCGTGGATGGAATCGAGACAATTGGATTACAGGGCGAAGGAAGTTTCACGCAACGAGGCGGGATTCATACTGTCGCCGACCAAATGGTTCTGGGGAGTGAGTTGGGTAGTCTGGGAACTTATACGTTGCACAGCGGGGTACTGAATGTTCTAGGCATTGAAGAAATCGGTGATGCGGGTGAGGGACGGTTCGAACACCTGGCTGGATCACACGTAGTATCCGGGTTTCTTTTTTTGGGAAATAACTCCGGCGATGGTACCTATCAGCTGCACGGCGGAGAACTGGATGTCCACATTGAGACCATTGGTGTTGAAGCATTCTCTCATGGCCGATTTGAACAGGATGCTGGTGACCATCGAGTCGGATCCTTCAAAATGGCGTCGAGACGCTACTCTTCCGCCGAGTATGTACTCACGGACGGGAACCTGGAAGCTACCACTTCAGCGATCTTGGGCGAGCATGGAATGGCTGTTTTTACCCAATCTGGGACCAGCCGATTCACGGTCAATGGCAATCTGAATATGGGATGGTTAGAGGAGGGCGAAGGCCGCTACACGATCACCAATGGAGAACTCGAAGTGTTCGGTGATGAATACCTTGGTGATCCAGGAATTGCACTTGATCCATCGGCTTGGGGACGGGCCCACTTTGTACAGAATGGAACCCGCACCGAACACCTAATCCACGGGACGTTATTAATGGGCCCTAATGATGTCTATTATGATCTCCATTCCGGCACCTTGGAGGATGATGGCGTCGATCTGGCCGCAGGTGAATTGCCATTACAGAATTCGGAATTCCGTCACGAGGGTGGAGTCCATACAGTGAATGGCACGGTGGAAATCCGCGGATCGCGTGCCGGCTTTGGGTCGGGAGCTGTCTATGCCCTGCGTGGGGGACGTCTTGTGGCTCATGATATCGATGTGCATGCCGGTCCGAATTCGACTCGTTGGTTGGACGATGGCGAACTCCATCAATCAGGCGGTACCCTCATCATTGTCGACTCCGACAGTCTTCATAACCACGGCGTCGTAACAATGAGTGGCGCGGGAGTTGCCGAGATCGAGGGCACGGTGTACAACCAGGGCCTGTTCGATGCGCGAGAAACCACGGCCGATTTCAACGGGACATTTTTCAATGATGGTATCTATCAAAGTGAATCATCAGCCAACCATTTCGAAAATCTGACAGTGGGCAACGATGGGTATCTGCTAGCCGGTCCTGGAGATGCATTCTATATCGAAGGCGATTTTCTCAACGCTAGCTTGCTAGGATCTCACTGGGACACGAGCAAAGCTTCACTGATTATGGCCGGCAGCGGCCGGCAGAAATTGGAACTGCCCGGCGCGGATCGAGGCGATTCGCCTACCGGTGGGAATGGCAACTTCGCTTGGAGTGTGTTAACGGTGCTGGAAGGAGCTCAAATCGAGCTGTCCGATGGCAATACGGCAAACGATGGAACAGCAATCTATGTCGACGTGATTGATATCGAGGATCCTACTCAAATCGACATGGAACACAATCAATTACTATGCTTCTTCGGCTCAGCCACTCTCTATTACAATCCAGCCGATCCGGATAACGCCTATCTTGGCGGTTTGGACTACACCTTTACGGAAGGAGGAGGTTTGTTAAAGGCAAAGGTGCCCGAGCCCGCAACCTGTGAAATCATTACAATATTGATCCTACTTAGCCTCCTTCGACACCAACCTCGATTCATTTCGTGACCGGTCAAACTTGCATCACCTGCTCGAATGCTTACATTAGCATTGTCATATAGAAATCACCGATACGAAAAACTGTGCCCCCTTTAGCAACCATTGCTAGCCCTAAAAGTTATTGTGCGTAAGAATAATAGTCTACGTGCGGGACAAGATCTGGCACCCCGATCACACCACTATCCGCCTTGATGGATGGCACCGGGTTGAGATGAACACCGAGAACCGGTCCCGGGCGATGGCGCAGGTGGCGTTCTTGGATTGAAGAAAGGTTTTAACACCTCACAAACTTAATAACCAGGTAATGACTCTATGCCCATGACAACCGTTGCCAGAACCCCCGGGCAGAAATAAGGTCAATTCATTCGACAGATTGAAGCGGCAGGAATTGCCAATTACCTGAAACGATTACTTGAGCGTTTCCGACAAAGCAACGCAGGTAAAAGGCTATATGCTGAGGTCGGTTCCGCTCTGGGTGACTGTTATTGAAAAGTCGATGATTACACCAACTTCTTTCGGCAGCTTGTAGGAACAAGAGCGAGGAAAGCGGGGAATGCGCAAAGTATGAGGGTGGAGGGTTCTGGAATAGATATTAATGAAAGTGAACCACTGCTATATGCTCGTTGCCAAATAAGGAAATCATAGCCATCCACGTCACGGTCGGCATCAGCATCGCCGTCGCCATGGCTAGCGCCGTTGATTGTACTAAATCCACTCTGCCATATGGCGAAGTCGTTCGCATCGACGTCCCCATCTTCGTCAAAGTCGGCCTCTTCGGGGACACTTTGAAAGAGATGAATCCTGCCGTCCCCGGCACCAATGAGCAAGTCGGGCAGGCCATCGCCTGTCCAATCGGATATGAATGGCCGTGAGCGCGGGACACCAGGCAGATCGATTGCAATGCCATCTGCGATGACATAGTCGTAGGTTGAGAAGCTAGGCATTGAGTCACTGCCCTGATTGGTATAGAGCAGAATTGCACCGTTGGTGTTTCCAACCAAAAGGTCTTTGTTTCCGTCTCCAGTGAGATCCATCAGTGCGGGACTCGATCGTCCAGATGGAACTTGCAGATTACCGTATAGATCCTGAACGATTGTTTCGCTGACGAAGTCCGGTTCGGTGTTGGTTCCTTGGTTGAGGTAAAGATGGATATATCCGTCGAGGGCGCCAAGCACAAGATCTCTGACACCGTTGTTATCCCAGTCGGTCAGGGCAATCGTCGCGCGGCTGCCGACATCGATGGGGGATTTAAAACCGGCGGTGCCGACTTCGAGCAAAGTGCCTTCATCGAAAGTCGGATTGCTTTCAGTGCCGATATTGCAGAAGAGCTGCACGGTGCCGTCAGCCCGACCAACTAACAGGTCCTTCTTATTGTCGGCGTCAAAGTGCGCGATTCGGGGAAATGCTCCCATGCAACCACTGGCTGGTAAAAGCAGGTCGGTCCCTTCGGATTGTGCATAGACGAAATCCGAAAACAAAGGCGTGTTGGTACTTCCGCCATTAAGGTAAACTCGTATTTTGCCGTCGAAGCCGCTTCCACCTTCACCGACAACAAGATCGTCCAAGCCGTCATTATTGAAATCCGTGAAACACGGAACCGAATAGCCCGGCACGAACAAGTCTTCGCTGCCGGCCAGGACGATTTGCTCTGGACCCAGGTTCAGAACTGCCGCCAGTGCAGCCGGCGAGTAGAAAATGACAATAGCGATTCCAAGACTTCTGGCACAAAAAGTCGCGGTCTGAACAGCTGGCTTTTGCATGGCTAGGATCCTCGATGTTGGATCAGAAAAATCTATCTTGAAACCAAGCAGAATCCTTCTTGCGGCCGTGCGGGAAGAAAGTTAAGCATAGATCGGGCATCGATTCTCAGTTTGTCTTGGATTAGGACAACTGCTGCATCGTTGCGGCCTACGGTGGCAGCGAACCAAGAAACTGGAAGGAGTCGATAAATCCCGAGTTTCGGACCAAATATCGACGGGATCATAGGTTATACAAGAAGCTGCTTCCTTGTGGTCACGCGGTTCATGTGGCCGA
>JAFGFZ010000348.1 GCA_016930815.1 Pirellulales bacterium
CCGCGACATCAAGCCAGCCAACATCTTGCTAACCTGGAGTGGGCAGGTGAAGCTCGCCGACCTGGGATTGGCGAAAGTGGCGGCCCAGGAAATGACGAACGTCCACACTGCAGTCGGCACCGCACTCGGTACACCCAGCTATATGTCTCCTGAGCAGTTCGCTGATGCCAGCCGTGTCGACCACCGGGCCGATATCTTTTCTCTCGGTTCCACGCTCTACCAGATGCTCGCGGGCCAGCCCCCCTTTCGAGGCGATTCGTTCTTCCAGTTGCTCAAACAGGTCGAGGAGGCGGATCCCGAACCACTCCCCGCCCACGTCCCCATCGAGGTTCAGACGGTTGTCGCGCGGATGATGGCCAAGCAGCCCGACGACCGGTTCCAAAGCTACGCTGAACTGATCGAAGCCCTCCAGAGAGGCCAGCGGTCGCTCGGCGAGAGCAGGGAACCTATCGAGGGCGGGAATGCCTCGGCCACCACTCCTACAATGATCTGGACCACACCGACTCCAACAGTCGTCCCACGTTTCCAGACGGCCGGGCAAGTCGTCCATCCAGCGATGCCGACAGAAAACCGTGTCCTCTTGGTAGTGGATATCCAAAACGATTTTTGCCCGAATGGGGCACTGGCCGTCGCGGGAGGCGACGAGGTGGTGTCGGTAATCAACAAATTATCGCGGCGGTTCGCGCACGTCATCCTGACCCAGGATTGGCATTGTGAGGACCACCTCTCCTTTGCGTCATCCCACCCCGGAAAAAAGCCGCTCGACCGGGTGGAGTTGCCTTATGGCGAGCAGATCCTCTGGCCCGATCACTGTGTCGAGGGAACGCCTGGAGCCGAGTTCCACCCGATGCTCGACGTAGCGCACTGCCAGCTGGTGATTCGAAAGGGGTACCACCGGGAAATTGATTCCTACTCGGCGTTTTTCGAAAACGATCGGCAGACACCAACCGGGTTGGCCGGGTATTTGCGCGAGCGCGGACTGATTCGTCTTTTCCTAGTAGGTTTGGCGACTGATTTCTGCGTCGCCTATTCAGCGCTGGACGCCCGGCGGCTCGGCTTTGAAGTGACCGTGATCGAAGATGGGTGCCGAGCCATCGATGTCGACGGATCACTCGCGGCGGCGTGGAAAAAAATGGAGGATGCCAGCGTCATCCGAGCCTGACTTTCGTTCTCGTTTCTTCGTTCGCAAAGATCAGAACTCTAATCCGAGATGGCCAGGCCATCCGCACGGTGCCCCATGGCATTGAACGTAATCAGGTCGATCGTGTATTCGATATGATCCACATGGCCGTCGGCGTAGACCGCGTTGAAAGCACTCGTGTGCGCGGAGCCGAAGTGGTAGCCAAGGATGGAACCGGGATTGTTTGGTGTGTTTTCGGAAATGTCTGGACCCGGCAAATAGCCGGTGTACCGCATGATGTCGGGATCCCAGCCGTCGGTCCAGCCAATATCATCGTGCCAGTCACCGATTTCGTACCGTTCCGTATACAATCGCTTCTCGCCGACCATCATGGTTTTGGATTGGCCATCGATGATTTGCCCACTGCGGCAAGGATTGCTGGCAATGGTCCGAGTAATAACTCCGAAATATTCCATCTTGTTGCGAACCACGACGCCATGATCCATTCCTTGCCAGAAAGAATCATGGTTGGTCCCTGGGGGATTTATTGTGTTTGCCGGCGTAGCGCCAGCGTAATCGTTCAGAGCGCAGCCCTGCGAGCAGTCCTCGGCCGACGCTGGAACAATGCGGACAACGTTCTGACGCCGCGATGGGCAATTATAGATTGAAACGGGCGTTCGGCGGACCTCCAGGTCGCGCTGCCGGTCACCGGCACCGTAGCCATCGGAGATCTTCTGCAGCGCCGCATCCTCGACATAGGGGAGGATCTGCACCATCCAGCCGTATCCCTTGCCATAGAGCGATTCCTCGTCGCCTTGATCATGCCACGGCTCCGTACCGCCGGTTGGGAATTCCTTATAGGTATCCTCGAAGTTGAGAATGGCAAGGCCTATCTGTTTCAGGTGGTTGGTGCATTGCGATCGGCGGGCCGCCTCCCGAGCCGCCTGCACGGCGGGCAAGAGAAGGGCTACCAGGATCCCGATAATGGCAATGACGACCAATAACTCAACCAGCGTGAATGCCGATCGACGTTTGAAAAGATAGTTCATGACAAATCCCTGCAAATGAAAAGAAGAAGACATTTATAAAAGCAATCAGGGCCACCTCATCAACTGCCAGCCATGAGTGACTTCAACTCCGCCTCGTCCAATTCTCGACTATTCCCAAACTCGAAACCGACCAACTTCTTACCGTGGTATCCTTCTTTCTCGTAAACCGCGACATTTTTTTCCGGACTGGTCGAGGTTGGTTTGCCATAATTGATTACGTACCTTTGCCCATCGCGCGGCGAGGTCAGCAGTTGGTCACGATCAACCGGGGTTCCTCGGGACTTCATCTTGTTCTCGATGAACTCAACAAATTCTTTTTCACCGACTGGTGTTTTCCCGGCATGGTCCGCACGGTACAGAGAGTACCACTTGGCAACGTTCTCGATATGTAACCGGCTCTCGGGTGGAGGCAAATCGCCACCGGTGTTGCAACCGGATACTGTGAACCACAGTCCAAAAACTGGCAAAACCAGCCACCACCGATTGGCATCGAATGCCGAACGACATCTGCAAGTGTTCAAGAAAACCTCCCAGGCTGAATCTGGTGTTGCGCCAGACACCATATACAATCTAATTCTACTGGCATTCGTGCATTCCTGCAATCGAATTTTCCCATGTCCGCCGAGTGGGCAAGCCCCGAATTCTTCCTGAATTAGGGTGGATCCATTCACTGGCCGACGATGACCTTTTTCCGAAAGTGCGGGATCATCGTCCACAGGAGAACTTGTCATGCATACAGGGCTTGTGACAATCCGGCATTGTGCCACTTGGATGTGTTGTCTGTTCCTGGCTGCCGGATCACCAAACCGGGCTGCCGAACCAGCGTGTGAATCCTCGGATTCCTCCTTGGCCTCCCTTCGTATCCCCTCGGCACCAGTCGTCAAGGCGGTGCTGAAACTGGACGATACGGCTGGGAACTTGTTGGATGCCGATCGCTGGCAGTCTTGGCAGCACGGTTATGAGCAACAGGGCGACGTGTTCCTCTGCGACAACGGTGCCGATACGACGGCCCAGCGCGGCGTGGGTCAGAATGTCCGGCTCGATCAGACGGCGCCCGAGCCCATCGTGGCGGTTGCTTCGAGCCGGGCGGAAAACGTCACTGGGTCCGCCGACAGCAACTATTCCCTCTATCTGGATCTGGAATTTCAGGATGGCGATCATCTCTGGGGCCAAGCAGCTCCGTTTGCCACCGGCACGCACGGCTGGCAACGCCGCCAGGTGGTCGTGTTGCCGGAGAAGCCGGTCAAGTCGTTGGGCTTCTACCTGCTTCTCCGGGGCCACGGCGGCAAGGCATGGTTTCGCGATCCGACGCTCCATCTGGCCAAGACGCCTGCTGGGGCTTGCCTGTTCGATGGCGTGCCAGTGGCGATGATGCGGCCAGCAATCGACGGTTTCCAGGTCCGCGACGTGGCGGCCGGTTCCGACTTCGTGCAGATGGACCGCCAGGCTCTGGGCCTGAAGCTCGATTGGCAAACAGAGACCAAGAATGATGCCACGCACTTCGACGTCACGCTGCAAGAGACCACGGGTGCGGACCGGGCCATAACACTTTTGTATACCGTGGCCGTACCGCCCGGCGGTCTGCAGTGGCTACACGATCCGCGTCACAACATGGCTGTTCAACCACGCCGCGAGTATCTCAACGCAGGCAATTTCCGCGTGGCTGCCAATGGGCGCCTTTCGCGCTATCCGCTGGCGGCCGTAGCGAATCGCCAGGAGGGCATCGCCCTGGGGATCGATATGATGCACCCGGCATTCTTTCGTACCGGCTACCATGCCGAGACGGGCGAACTGTTCCTGGCTTGGGATATCGGCCTTGCGCCCGAGAAACCATCGGCCCGGCTCTGTTTCTGCCGTTATGGATTTGCGGCGGCCGATGGATTTCGCGGCGCTTTGCAGCGTTACTATGAAATTTATCCCGAATCCTTCCGCCGTCGGATCCGAGGTGGCGAGAATGGGCTAGGCCTTTGGATGCCCTTTGCTCGGATTAGCCAGATAGAAGGCTGGGAGGATTTTGGATTCCGGTTCAAGGAAGGCGACAATGAAACGGGCTGGGATGACAAGCATGATATCATGACGTTCCGCTATACCGAACCAATGACGTGGTGGATGCGGATGCCTGCCTCGATGCCGCGGACGATCGACGCCGCGCTGGGCGAAGCGCATCGCCTGGCCAAGGAAGGCAATCCGCAGGCCATGGCATTCCTGACCAGCAGCTACCACGACGAATCGGGGCGGCCAATCGCGCGGCTATTGGATACACCGTGGTGCAACGGCGCGGTGTGGAGCATCAACTCGATGCCGGGCATTCGAGGGAACGTGACCGATTTTGGCATCAAGTGGAATCCGGAACTTCGCGAAAAACTCTATGGCGCGGACGCACCGGCTCGGCTCGACGGCGAGTATATCGACTCCAGCGAAGGCTACGTGACCGACGAACTCGACTACCGCCGCGAGCATTTCGCTGCCGCCGACACGCCCTTGACGTTCTCGCACGAGAGCTATCGCCCGGCCATCTTCCGCGGGCTCGTTGCCTTCGAATATGCTCGGGCCATCGCCGAGGATGTGCACCGCTTCGGCCATTCCATGATGGCGAATGGGACCCCCACGCGGCTCTGCTGGCTGGCGCCAATGCTGGATGTGATGGGGACGGAGACCGATTGGAATCCCGGTGGCCGCTGGCAGCCGATGTCCGACACCGAACTGCTCTATCGCCGGGCGCTATGCCATGGCAAGCCATATTGCTTCTTGATGAACACCCGTTTCGAGGGCTTCTCTTACGAGCTGGTCGAGAAGTACATGCAGCGATGCCTGGCCTACGGTATGTTTCCCGGTTTCTTCAGCCACAATGCATCGGAGGGTCATTATTTCACGCGACCTGAACTCTACAACCGCGACCGGCCCCTTTTCAAGCGATATGTTCCGCTGTGCTGCCTCGTGGCTGGAGCTGGATGGCAACCTTGCACTCAAGCGGCCAGTGACGATGAACACGTCTATATCGAACGTTTCGGCAACGACCTTCTTACCGTATTCAACGACAGCCCGCAGCAACGGACGGTCCACATCACGACCGAACAGATCTACCATCAACCGGCCATGGAGCTGATCAGCGGCCTGGAATTGGCCTGGGAAAACAACCAGCTTGAAATGACACTGGCAGGCGAAGCCGTCGCGGTGATTCGGCTACCGCCGCCGGTTCCATAATGGGGCCGCAACGGCCGTACGGGATGGGAACGAATGGGAGCTCCGTTCGAGTCTTACCGTGTAAGGTGCGCGCAGCGTGCGCGCATCTTGCAGGATGCCATGATGGGGTGGCATTGCGGGTTTCGGAGAGACCCGCCTGCGTTGTTTTGCGGCTTTGCCGCGTGGGGTCCATACCTATAGAATTGCGACGCAGGAAAAGCCCGGCTTATCGCATAAGCCGGGCTTTTTGCCTATTAGGTGCGCCACGCGTTGCAAAATCGCCAGAAAGGGCCATAATTTCCCTGTGGAATCCTTTGGTAGGGGATTCTTTGGCCATTGCCGGGCATTCTGTCCCATCCCATGTACGTATTTTTTCTTTCATTGAAAAAGGGAATCGTCATGAAACTTCAGAATCGACATCCGGATTCTACGCCAGATCACTTCAATGCATCTGGTTCCTCATCGGATTTAAACCGCCGCGATTTCCTTGCAGCCTTGGGCGTTTCGGGCACCATCGCCTTGGGCAGCCATCCGGCTTTCGCATCACTTTTGGAGTCCACGGATCGCGGCAGGTCGAAAGATCCAGCCGTTATCTATGGAGCTTTCACCTATCCGCCTACGAAAACACTCCAGGCGGAGGGGTACTACAGTTGGCCAGGATCAAGCTTTGATGCAGAAGGACGAGAAAAGCGATACACGGAGGAACTGCGAAAAATCGAATCGGAGATGGGACTTCGAATCTGGATCTCCGATTCCCCATTGGACACAAAAGAACAGACGCAGCAATTTATCGAAAAGGTGAAGCAGGATAAACCAGATGGCCTTCTATTGATTCCATTCAAAAAAGGGCATTGGCCACATGTAACATGGATCATTCAAGAAACGGGAATCCCTGCCGTCGTATTAGCGACCATGGGCGTACTCCTTGTTGGCCATGTGCGCGAAATGTATCGCACGCCTGGCGTATACATGATCAATTCCTTAGACAATTTGGAAGCTGTTGCCTATGGGCTGAAAATGATCCGAACGATGAAACGAATGCATCAAAGCCGGATCATCAGTATCCAGGATACGAAGAAAGACGATTATCTCATCCCGCATCTGGGAACCCAGGTTCGTATTGTTCCCCGGAAATGCTTCGTTGATGAATTTGCCAAGTTGGAGAATAGTGAAGAGGCTCGCCAGCTGGCGGCTCGATACCAAAAAGAGAGCAAGAAAATAGTTGAACCGAGCCAGGCGGATATCCTGGATGCAGCCAAGACCTACTTTGTTTTGAAGCGAATTGTGGAGCAGGAAGAAGCCGATGCCCTGATGATGGAATGTCTGGGGGGCCTGAAGAAACCGCACATGCATGTTCCGCCCTGCATGGGTTATATGGACCTGCGGGACATGGGCATTCCGGCCGGCTGCGAGGCGGATTTGGACGCCACCCTGACCATGATGCTGATTCAAAACCTATTCGACATGCCCAGCTTTCAGCACAATCCATGCGTCGATACGGAGAAACATCTCTATTTTGGCGCGCATTGCACCTGTGCCAGCAAGATGCGAGGTATCGATCAACCTTCGGAGCCATACATTCTTCGCAGCCATGCCGAGGCGGGATGGGGATGTGTTCCACAAGTGATCCTCCAGAAGGGCCAGAAAATCACGCTCGCCAAATATCTTGTCCAGGAGGAGCGCCCCCGCATGATCTTGTATACGGGGGAAATTGTGGAGAGCCCCTGTCCTGCGTCCACTGGGGGCTGTCGTACCAATATGATGACGACCCTCAACGAGCTGGCCGACGTTTGTCAATTGCAGGGGCATCACTTATGTATGTGGTACGGTGATTTTGGTGAAAAGATGAAAGCCTTCAACCAAATGTTCCAGATCGATACCGTGGTCTAACTTGAAGTTACCCGGGTATCGAGCCCAGCGAATGGCCGATGCTGAATTAGGGAACTTGGATCTGGCTTCGCCGCGTCAGGAAGAGAATTCCTTCTCGACAAGATCGATTACCCGCTGCCGCAAAACATCGTAGTCGGACACGAGCTGGATCGCCAGTTCCGTGAGTGCACTGCGGCTGAGCTTCTCTCCTCCCACACGTGTTTGGACCAGCGGCGCGCCCAGAGCGCGTTCCATTTCTTTAATTTGGCCCCAGACTCGTCGATAGCTTCTTCCGAGCAATCCAGCAGCCGCTTTGA
Source organism: Pirellulales bacterium (assembly GCA_016930815.1). Classification (GTDB taxonomy): domain Bacteria; phylum Planctomycetota; class Planctomycetia; order Pirellulales; family Lacipirellulaceae; genus JAFGFZ01. The sequence goes on from JAFGFZ010000348.1 coordinate 7,539, forward strand.
TTGAACCGCCAGCTTCGACGGCTTTGAGCACATCGCGGATTCCAGCACCAAAGGCATGTTTACCATCCTTTTCGAGCCAGATCTTGATTCGGGGCTCGATCCCACTGATTCTCGCCATCGTATATCGAGAAGATTTCATGGCAGCTCACCCTTTTCTTACCCACACATGTGCGAGGCCCATCACCCCGGCGAATCCTTCCACCACTTCCAGTCTCCGGCATTCTTGCTTAGGATGGATCAATTCGAATAGATGCCAACGCGTGCCAAGCCCGCAATCCAAAAGGACTTACAAACATGCGCGTACCACGCGCGGATGTTAAAGACGAAGACTCTAAAAACTAAGGAAGACATAGATGAAAGTTCTCATTCTACTTGGTAATCAGCGGCCGGGCAGTTTTTGCCATGCGATTGCCCAAACGGCCATCGACGAACTCCGGATAGCGGGGCACGCAATCTTTTTCCATGATCTGTATGCTGAAAACTGGGATCCGGTTTTGCCTGATTGTGAAATTCCCAAGGATTCCCCGAAACATTCCATCGTCCAACAACACTGTGATGAGTTACTTGCCGCCGATGGGATTGTCGTGATCCATCCCAACTGGTGGTCGATGCCACCGGCAATCCTCAAGGGATGGCTTGATCGTGTCTTATGCCAGGGAGTTGCTTATGACTTCTCGGAAGGGGGCCAAATTATCGGTCACCTCCGAGGGAAAACGGTTGTTGTCTTGACCACATCCAACACACCCCGCGATATGGAACTCGAACTCTACGGCGATCCCCTTCAAAAATTGTGGGAGACGTGTGTTTTCGGATTCTGTGGTGTCGAACGTTTCTATCGCCGGAACTTCGAGTCGATCATTCTGAGTTCCCTGGAGGAGCGTGTGGAATGGCTTGCCAACGTCAAGTCCATCATTCGCGAGCAGTTCCCCGCATCGCCCGGGTCTTGTGATAGGTGATCGATGGTGGTTCATCGTTCGTGCCAGACCTTTTCTGATCACCAGCTATTTCCCCGAACTGGTTTCGGCGGCCAATGTCTTTCCATCGGTTTTCTTGAACACCAACAGGAACCGATCGCCTGTTGGCCGGATTTCTTCGCGTACCAAGGCGAACGCCGCTTGTGCCATTTCCTGCTTGACCGTTTCCGGTGCGATCATCCGGCGATGGCTGGCCTCACGGCGCGGGAGTAGGCCGGGAGCCTGGCGGTCCAATATATAGACACATCCATTCGCCGTGAGCCGCTGACGGAGATGCGCGAGTAAAACCGGGCCGTGAAATAACAGATGGTAGCTATCCAAGAAATAAATCGCGCCGATCGGTTCTGGACCTAAATTCGGATTGCCCGATTCGGTCAAGACGGCAGGAATCGATCGCCGACCGATTGGAGAAGGCCGTTCGTCTTTCTGCGTTGCCCACTCTTCCAGCACAATATCAATGGCAGAACACGAGGTGGCATCCAGGATCGGTTCCACGAGCTTGCGGCCTTCCCCCAGAGCAACAAACGCGATCCGATCGCAGGCAGGTTCCGGTGGCGCCAGCAGAGGTAATATCCTATCGATCGGGAGCTCGGAAGGCAGATCCGGGTCACGGTCTGGAGTTTTGAATTGGATATCCGCCGGCCGCTGGAAAATCAGCACGAAGACATCTTTGACATGCCAGTTCTGCTCAGCACACTCGACGAAGAAAAAGCCCTGCTCGCGTGCTTCCCGTACTACCGTTGTTTCAGCAATCCAATAGTGTTTTTCACCTCGCTCTTCGCGCGGCACCCAATCGACAAGCGTACCCAACCTCCGGTCGACGATCACCAGGAAACCCCCTGGCTTGAGGGCTTTCCAGATCCCTTGCAGCATTTCACGCGGTTGCGTGAGATGATGATATACATGATGCATGAACGCCATATCGACCGAGTCGTCTGGCAGCGACGGGCTGGCGACATTTCCCAAGACAGCTTGGACCTGCCTCAAGCCTTTTTCACGCGCACGTTCTTCGATCGCCTTTGTCTTGCCCTTCTCGATCTCCTCGGCCAGGACTTTCCCCGTGGCGCCCACGATATCGGCAAAGGTCCATGTATCGCGTCCATTGCCGGCTCCGATATCGGCAATCACGGATCCCTCCCCAACATGCAAGTGCTGCGCGATTTTCCACAAAGACTCGGACCTTTTTTGGTCCTCGGTTCGCTTCCGTGACTCTTGGCTTCTCGGCGGAGCTTTGACCGGCTGCCCAACGGCGGAAGCCGATTTCCAGACCGTGATGCACAGAGAGAGAATAATCCCTCTTAAAAAAACGCGTCGCAGGCAAGAGATTCGGAACATAGTTCAAGTCCTTTGCATGAAAGATGGGTATCTGGGATCCATCATAGAAACCGTCGCCGGCCATCGCATATATTTAATAACCGTACATCGTACCCCAGGGATTGCCAGGAACCTAGAC
>JAFGFZ010000349.1 GCA_016930815.1 Pirellulales bacterium
ACTTCATGCTCATGGTTTGTTACCCTTTGATGGTTAAGATTGATGTTCTCATATGTTAACCGCCCGTCTTGCGTGTTCGTGGTTGACAAACAATCCGAGCGCGAAATTTTCTTAGTACGGTTTGCGAGTGATTCGGCGACGTGCCAGCAAGTACGCAAAGCTGCCAGCCAACATCAGCCCAATGCCGGACGGTTCCGGGACTCCTGCTACCATGGCCGCGAAGGCTCCCGCGCCGTTGGCCGCGTCGTAGTCCTGTTGAAATAGCCGGAAGTCGGTAAAATCATTGGCCAAATCACCATTCAAGTCCCCGGACCGGTACGCCTCGACCACAGTCATCGCCGACAGGTCCGTCAGGTGGTTGTCCCGGAACGTCTCCCAATCGGTCGCGTTGATCGCGCCGTCAAAGTTCAAGTCGCTGCGAGTATACGGAGCGTCGTTGATCCCTCCGACAAAATCGACGGGGACTTCAACTTCTTGAAGAATATAGTTTTCGTCGAGGATCTCAACTGTCACAGTGACATCTTCAGTGAAGTACCGTATCCAAGCGCCGGCGTCGCCTAGTGCGAGCGACGTTTGGGTACCACCGGTACCGAGTTGACCACCATCGCCTAGTGTTTCTTCGCTCAGCTCTGCGTTGGTCGAAGTCTCGATTTCCCAATAATCATCGGGATCGAATGAACCGCCGCTGTCCGAATCGGAGTTGTCTGTAATGCTGAGCCAGTGGGCTGGATCCAGTGCGCCACTGGGCGACGTGATGTGGCAGGCCACCAAGTTGACCGGCGGTCCATCGTTGGCGAGGGTGAAACTGCCATCGTCACGATTGACCTCGAAAGAAAAATCAAATTCCAGTTCCCACGGATCAAATGTCGGCACGGAATCTGGCCCTTCCAAATAGGAATTGAAGACGTATTCGTCCGAGGGCGCTTGGTTGTAAATCCGGAATTCGTTGAAAGAGCCGTCGAAGACCGGATCGGGCCACTGTGACCGGCCGAGCCAGTTGTTGACGTCGTTAAGGCTACCGGAGCGAAGGTTGATATCGGGATGGATCGGGCCATGGCCGACCAGGTTCCCGTCGAGGTAGAGGCTCATCGTTCCGTTGGAGCCTGCGGTTGTCATGCTCCTGGGATTATTGTGGTTGTAGACGGCGACCACATGATGTTCCGTCCCCACCGCAAACGGACCCTGCAATCCCACACTGGGCTCTTGTCCAGTGGATGTGTGGTTCGTAATTTCCAGTCCGTCTGTATAGCGCCCGGAGTTGGGAGTGATCAGGACGTAATTGGCTGACCCGCCGCCCGGGGACGTGTCTTCGCCGCCGTTGCTGTTCCCGAAATCGCCGAACCGTTGCCAGGTATGTGTTTCAGTCACGGTGGCCCAGAACTCAAACGCTACGGCGCCGTCGGTTCCACCAGAGACGGCTGCGGAGACGATCCCGTTGGGCAAGTCGACATAGGCATCTTCGGTGATACCGTTGGAAGACTGGCCCGTGTTGGCGGAGAAGTCAAGTTGGCCGCCAGTGAACGTGTAGTTGGTTGCCGTCCCCGCGTCGACGATGACGCCATTCGCACCTCCGATCGAATCACTTGCGTCGGATGTAAACGAGTAGCGATGTGCTAACTGGGCCTCAGCCACGGAGGCGAGCCCGAAAACGGCGATCAGGAACAAGAGTGGCAAGACTCGCCACGTCGCACGCGTCGTTGTCGCCATGCGCTTGCCCAAAAGTAAAACGCGAAACGACAGAGCGAACGCTGACACATATTTCCAAAATAACTTAGACACTGAGACCACCTCCGAATGTTGTTGAATGAACTAAGTTCAAAATCCGGGCCGACTAAAAAATGCCCACACTCCTCCTCGTCGCTTCGATGGGAAGAACTGGTAAACGTAACATCCGCAGAAACAACAGGAAACACACCTGCCTAGTCTGCGATCAGCTTTCAGAACGTGTTTTGAAATTCCAAACAGCCTCACCCCAACCTTCTCCCGCAGATGGGAGACGGGATATTCGGAATCGCTTCGCGAGTAACTTTTCAATTTCAAAACACGTTCTCAGTGTTATGCCAAGATCAGCCGGAATCCCTGCTACGCGGCGTTGTGTCTTCGGAATGCGATGGCCAACAATGCAGCAAGCGCGAGCAAGCCAATCGAGCTCGGCTCGGGAACCCCTAGGAACTCGCTAGGTGCCAGCGCTGCATCGCTGATCCGGACTTCGTCGATAAAGCCATACGCGCGGTCGACGTGACCGCCGTTGTAGAGCCCGCGTCCAACGGTCCAAGTGCCCGCGTTCCAGTCGCCGGCGCTGGTTGGATTGCCATTGGAGCCGTTGGTCAGGGCCGTGTCAGAGCTTCCGCTGGGCGTCATGTCGGTCTGCGCCACAAGCTGGTATCCGGTGCTTGCGTCGAGATCGTTGAGGTACAGCGAGAGAGTGCTTCCGTCGCTCACGGCCGCAACCTGGTACCAATGTCCGGTGAGTCCGTCGGGATCCGTAGGCCAATCAAAGCCTTGAACGGCACCAGGGGCCGAGATGGCTTCATGCCAATAGCCTTGCTTATCGGCAAACTTGATTGCCACCGAGTTGTCCGGCTGTGCCTGCAAATAGAGTGCCGCGAGAGCTCCGTTTTGCGTCGCAACCCCTTGGGCGTCGCGGCCCACGACCGTGCGGTATCCGCCGTTCTCCGGCTTGAACGCGACCTCGATCGTCCACGCGGCAGGTTCCCATGAGGCCATTGAGCCAGCCGGGTCCGTAAATGCCGCCGGATAACCTCCGGTGTTTTTGATGCTAAAATTGTTGGCGGCTCCCGTCTGCGGGATTGGCGAACCGGGAACATCGCTGCGATAGGCAAATCCCGCGCCCCCTTCGTCCCATACATCCAACGCGTTGTTGTTGCCAGAGGAATCGGGAACACTCGGATCGAAAGAGTAGCCAGGTGTTCCGGCAGGGACTTGGACGCCATCCGGTCCGGCTTCAAAGCGCCAGTAGGCAACCGCTCCTCCGCGTACCGGTGTGGCGATCAAAACCGCCAATCCGATGGCGACCAGTACGAAACTAAGATGCTGAATCCGATGCTGCGTAGTAGACCTCATTAGTCACCTCGAGAAGAAACAAAAGCAAAGAAAGAAACCAAGTACGAAATCAACCTCCACCCAACCGTCACAGACTCTCTCACTTCCGATGGCCAGATCTTGGAGAGGTATTTAAACTAAAAAGCGGTACATATTTGTCAGAACTCTTTCTTAGAATAATCAATTTTAAATAACTTGCAATAAAGATTGCGTCATAAAATTATCATATTCGCGCAATTCGAGACAGTTGCATGATCCATCATGTGTCTTCTTCGCCTTGGCAGACCACTAGGTGCGATGATCTCGGCGATATTGGGTGGGAGTCCGGCCGACATCCTGCCGGAAGGTCTGGGCCAGATGGGCCGGGCTGCAGAAACCGGCGGCATTCGCAATATTCGCGATGGGTAGATCGGTTTCTAATAACAGGCGCTGTGCTCGGACGAGGCGGGCCCGGCGCAATTCTTGATGTGGGGTGCGTCCCACCAATTCGCGGAAACGGATTTCAAAGATTCGCCGGGAAACGTTGAGCTGATCCACGATATCATCGACATTGATCGGTTCCGCCGCATGGGTCTCGATGAACCGCAGCGCCATGGCGATGTCCGGATCGGCAACCAAGGACGCCTCCGTGGACTGGCGCTGGACGACATGCAATGGTTCGACAATGAGGCGTTGTGGCCTTTGGAGATGGTTTCTCATCATCTGGTCGAGGAGGGAAGCCGCCCGAAAGCCTCCGGTTTCGGCATTCAAGGCCACGCTCGACAAGGGCGGACTGGATAATTCGCAGAGTAACTCATCGTTATCGACGCCGATGACCGCGGCATCGAGTGGTATGATCAATCCGGCCGACCGACAGGCGTCCAGGACCTGCCGGCCTCGATCGTCATTGCAGGCCATGATTCCGACCGGCCTGGGGAGCGTGCAGAGCCATTCTACAAGAAATAATTCTTCGCGTGGCCAGATACGGTCTCGCTTCCTTCGAGGTGGCCGGTATACGTAGGGTTCGTAGCCGACTTCATTCAAACGTTGGCGAAAACCGTCTTCTCGATTCTTCGACCAAGCTCGGCTCGCCTCACCAATAAAGGCGAAATGTTTCAGGCCCAGCGCGACCAAATGATCCGCTGCCAAGCGTGCCGCTCCGTGTGAATCGGATGCAATTTCGCTGAAGCATGCTGATGACGGCACGTCAATCGGTATGTTTTGGGATATATCCAGCACAATCGTCGGGAGCCCTGAACCGAAGATCGCCTGCGCTATCTTCGGGGTCTCAATCCGGGCAATGATTCCAGATCCTCCCCACTGTTTCATGTCCGGAAGTGCCTGCTCAAAATCGCCCGGTGTGATATAGAATTCCCAGGGACCGTGGAGCCGGGCATAGCGGACCACCCCGCGGAGCATTGCCCGGCCATATCCTCTGGATGTTTCGATGAGCAACGCAACTTTCGGAGCTCGGATGGTCATGATCGATCACCAGAAAACGATGACATAAAACCGTTTCTCATGCGCGATTATAAAAATATTCTACGCGATTTTGGCTAGTCGTAAATGCTTTTTGGATACATCATACAGGGAAATGATGGATACCTGCGGCATGTCTCAATCGGCCCGCCAAGGTTGGCAGGTTGGTTCGTTTTTTCGAGTACCGCTCATCAAAATCCAGCCGATTGGCTGGTCGGTTGATTTCGTCTTGTCTCGCTATCCCATGGGATCTTTCGATCATGGAGTCTCGGTTTTGTAAACGACTTACCAGGGCATGGCCATGGTTTTTTGCCGTTTTGGCAGTGATCCCTCTAGGGTGTGGGAAGTCGGGTTCGTCGAAACCGACGGCCCATTTCCGGGGAGCCGTAACAATTGCCGGATCCCCGTTACCGAAAGACGCGGAAGGATCGATCACATTTCAACCGACAACTCCTGATCAGGCCCAAATGGCAACGGTCGATATCCAGGATGGCCGATACGATGCCCCAAAGGTTCCCATGGGATCGGTGCGGGTCTATTTCAATATCCAGCAGCCCACGGGGCGAACGTTTGATACGGGACGGGGCGCTTTACAGGTTGAATATAGAAACATCGTACCAGCCAAATCTGCCAGTGGATTGGATCTGGAGGTATCCGGAGACAAAGACAATCAGGACTTTGATTTATGATGTACCGGCTCGTCACGCCGCATGGCCCAATGCAGGACTATTCGTGGCATGTTCGGCGCCGTCCTGAGAATCCGGGATCCAATCTTGGCGCATGACCGCACAATATTATCGAGAACTGGAGGGACAAGAGATGGTTTTCCATCGTAGCAAACGATACGGCTTTACGCTGGTGGAACTGCTCGTTGTCATCGCGATTATTGGCATTCTGGTCGCACTGCTCCTACCTGCAGTTCAGGCGGCCCGCGAAGCAGCTCGTCGGACCCAATGCACCAACCATCTCCGTCAACTGGCCGTTGCGATGTTGAATTTTGAATCCAATCACAAGGGCCTCCCGCCCATGGCCCAGACGTGGACGCATGAGGAATACAAACTAAAACGGGGTGATTCCGCTCCGGGATCATGGGTCGATGACCACGGTTGGTATACCGCGGTTGCTCCGTTTATCGAAGAGGCTGGATTCACGATCATCGTCGATTTGGACAAGTCCTTCAGTGATCCGGTCAACCTGGCCGCGCGGACGATCAAAATGAAAGTCCATGAGTGCCCTTCTGATATCGGCCTCCAGCAGAATGAGTGGTCGATTCCGGAATGGCGGCGGTGGCGGACCAATTACGTCGTGAATGCAGGGAACACCGTCTACGGCCAGCACGACATCGGTTTCTGCCCGACGGCGCCGAACTGCGTTTATTTCGGTGGTGCACCATTCCGACCGCGCGAGGTCACCCCAATGTCTCATGTCGTCGATGGCACGTCGAACACCCTGATGATGTCCGAAATCAAAGTTCTACCGAACATCGATGATGTTTCTTGGGGGGGGCCATTATCCGATACCCAGACGGCGGTGGGTGGGCAGATCTTTACGGGATGGAATCCTCCCAATACCGGAAAAGACTGCATCGCACGAGTGATCGTGGCTGCGTCCTATTATCTAGACAATGAAATACCGGTCCCGGATCGCGCGGGTACTTCCGGGACGACCTGCGGTGCCCCCCTTCCGCGATTGGAGGAAGAGGACATCGATTCGGGAGCATGGGCGGCAACGAAACAGCAATGGCAGGTAGCCCGGAGTCATCACCCGGGTGGTGTCAATGCCTCGAAATGCGACGGCTCGGTCGCTTTCTATACGGACGATATCAATCTCTACCTATGGCGGGCACTCACGACCGCCCGCGGCGAGGAACCCGTCAGCGAAGGGCCCTAGGGACAGCTAGGAGCACCCCATGCTGTTCCCGCAATTGTAGCATAAGTAACAATTGCCATTCCGCGCGGTGATGGAACCGCAGTTGTCGCAGGCAGGGGCATCGGATTGGAAGGAAGCGAATTGCTCGCTTCGGCCATCTCCCCCGTTGCGGGTTATTTCTTGCATCCGTGCACCCGCCCGCTCCAGGAGTGAAGCGTTGCCCCTGGAGGCCCTGTTGGCACCGCCATTGGCGGGCGGATCGATTAGGATGGGGGCACCTACGCGAGCGGATGGGCTAACTCGCCAGTCCTCTTGAATCAGGTGGGAACGGGCCGGTGTTTCCGGGACTCCCGTTCCCAGATCCCCTGTTGTTGAATCCTCTTCTCCACTTCCATCCTCCGGGCCCCCGGCGTCCGGCGTTCCATTTCGCCCACCAGCACTTGTGGCGGTAGATTGGGATTCCTTTTCGTCAGTACCCCCTTCTCCCGATGCATCATGGCTGGAACCGCCGCCCAGGGTCTCCTCCCCACCAGGCGGCAGCCCCAGCGTGGCTTCTCGATAGCCCGGTAGAAATGTGATACCGAGCCAGCGGAAGATGTAATCAACAATACTTTTGGCGATCCGTATATCCGGATTCTTCGTGTGGCCCATAGGCTCAAAACGCGTGTGCGAGAACTTGTTGACCAGCACTTCGAGTGGAACGCCATATTGCAGGCAGATACTAATGGAGGTACCGAAGCAGTCCATCAATCCGCCAATCGTACTGCCCTCCTTGGCCATCGTGATGAATAGCTCTCCCGTTCGACCGTCTTCATAGAGGCCGACATTGATATAGCCCTCGTGCCCAGCCACGCTGAACTTATGCGTGATCGACTTGCGTGTGTCGGGGAGCCGTTCGCGGCGCGGTTTCGCAACTTGGTTGGCAGTGGCTTTATCGGCTTCTGTCATCGTCGATAGCGGTTGGCTTCCCTTCGATCCGTCCCGGTAGATGGCCAGGGCCTTCAGGCCAAGTTTCCAGCCATCGATGTACGCCTGGCTGATTTCCTGGGGCGTTGTTTCTCGGGGCATATTGACGGTTTTTGAAATGGCCCCGGAGAGGAACGGCTGAGCTGCGGCCATCATCCGGATATGGGCTGTCCAGAAAATCGATCGGGTTCCACCCTGGGGGATGAACGCACAGTCAAAAATCGGCAAATGTTCGGTTTTCAGATCAGACGCGCCTTCAATGGTGTCCTCGCGGTTGATGTATTCAACAATGGATTTGATTTCAGCTTGGTTATAGCCAAGTGTTTCCAGTGCGAGAGGAACTGTCCGGTTCACAATCTTCAGCATGCCGCCGCCGGCAAGTTGCTTGTATTTGACAAGCGCGATATCCGGTTCGATACCGGTTGTGTCGCAGTCCATCATAAAACTGATCGTGCCGGTTGGGGCGAGGACTGTTGCCTGGGAATTGCGGAAACCGTGTATTTCGCCTTCCTCGAGGACGCGATCCCATAGAGAGCGGGCTGCATGTCGGAGGTCTTCAGGGCATTCGGGGCCGATGGCATCAACGGCATCATGATGCATCTGCATGACACGGAGCATCGGTTCGGAGTTCTTCTCGTACGCCTCGAACGGGCCGACGGCCGCGGCGAGTTCCACACTGGCCAAATACGCGGCCCCGTGCAATAGCGCGGTCATCGCACTGCAGACGCCGCGTGCGGTATCTGAATCGTAGGGCAAACCGCTTGCCATCAACAGACTTCCCAAGTTCGTGTAACCGAGACCGAGTGGTCTGAACAAGTGGCTATTTTTTGC
>JAFGFZ010000350.1 GCA_016930815.1 Pirellulales bacterium
AGAAGGGAACATGGGTGCGTGTTCGCGTCAACCGCGACTGCGCAAAAGCAACTGTTTTTTTCCACTACAGTAACGAGAGAAGGTTAGGCGATCGGGCGGTGGATTCCGCCAGCCAGACGACTACAAAGGGCCTGCTCCATGTCCGTGGCGAAAACCGGCGAACACTTGGCTTCGCCACCGGCATCGGTTACTACGAGATGGGTGCTGACTTGAAATTAAAGCGGGTTTTTGATGCGAATGCCGAAGAGTATCTCAGGAAAAGTGTTGCCATTCCGAAGAATGTTCTGACAACAGATTCCGCATCCATCCTCTATGTGGATGATGCAGGGCAGCGGTGGCGGCTACCGTCATCGGGCGACGGGTGCCCAATGGATGATCCATTCGAAGGCCGGGTCGATAGGGAAGTCTGTACCGAACGCGACATTTTCAACGCGGGCGGCACGTTCTACGAGTTACCGGCGGATAACGCTGGAGGATTCGCTAAGATTCGCCCCATTACGACGCACAATCAACACATTAAAGACTACTGCTCGTATCTCGGGATGCTCGTGATGAGTGGCGCGACGGGCAAGTCCCCACATATTATTCATAGCGACGACGGCCAGGCATCGCTCTGGATCGGAGTGATTGACGATCTCTGGCAATTCGGCAAACCGCGCGGTGCTGGTGGTCCGTGGAAAGAAACCACGGTCCAGGCTGGTCTGCCGAGCGATCCCTATCTGATGAACGGCTTTGACAAAAAGAGCCTATCGTTGTCCTCCGAAAGCTCCGTAATAATCCGCGTCGAGGTAGATCTAACCGGCACAGGCCTTTGGCGGACATGGCAAAGACTCGAAGTCACGCCCAACAAGGTGACAGAATATCAGTTCCCCGATGCGTTCAGCGCCTACTGGGTCCGTGTCGTAGCCGACCGCGATTGCCGGGCAACAGCCTGGTTCGAATACCATTAGAAAAAAGGCATAATAAAATGGGTCACATAATAAAAGGGGTCAGAATTATTTATTCGAATGTGATAAATAGTTCCGACTCATGTTTACTTCGACCCTTGTTTGCTTCTTTGCTTTTTCCTTGAAATATCCCCCCCATCGGTTAGGCTGGTATTGATCCCCATGTGAAATGAAAAGCACTATCAAAAAAATACAGGAGAAGCTCCTATGCTCACGGCAAATCCTACATGGAGGGGAAGTTCTACTGTAAGTGCTGTGTTTCCATCGAGTCAACGGACACCAAGCAGCCGCTTACGGATCCTAACGGCCAAGATGGTTGTTGCTTTGATCTGTTGCGTGGTTGGTCCATTAACGTTGGATTCATTAGGTTCAGAAACCGCTCTTCCCGGCGAGTGGTACGATACAGACAAGACCAACAATGGAGAGCCTTTCGCAAACAACAATGAGTTGTACGGCATGTACTGGAATTACTGGTATGATGCCAATGGAGACGAGGACTACACCTACGGTGAGCCTTGGATCAACAAACTCTTAGATCAGAACAACCAGGAAGTAGACAACAATCCTCTCAACGGCGAATGGGATGAGGGCGAGGTCTGGCCGGAGGGCTGGCTAGGGAAGCGCGACAAGAGTTGCTGGGCTGCCGCGGCCGCAAACATGATCCTCTATGTGGGTGGGGGTGATTGCTATATCAGTTGGCTCTATTTTGGTGAGTGGGTGTCGGATCCTGGAAAGATGTGGTTTGAAGGTGGTGCGGTGCCCACAGCCCTCGATGCGGAAGGATTCGAAAACATGGAATACCATGCTCAATGCCAACCGTGGGCGTTCGACGCGCCGGAATGGGTTCGAAACAAACTCTCCGATGGATTCCCCGTCAGTCTGGCAGCCTACTGGGATGCGGATGTCTGGGACAGAGGACCGGATGCGAAGTGGGGAGTTGCTAACGTCGATGACGACGGCATCAATGGCACCGATGATCTAGGAGAACGCGGATGGCTTGGTTCGGACGACTTTCTGAATTCTGATTTAGGTAGTACCCACGTTGTTAATATCTACGCGATCGATACCATTGCTCAGAAGATCACACTTGCGGACAACAGTGGGGAGTACAGCGGCCAGGATTACACAGAGTTCGACTATACGTGGAGTGGCAGCGAGTTCCTCATACCCGACTGGCGCTCGGAATTTGGAGCGGCTCACGTCAACGACCTCGCGACCTTCGTGGCCACCCACTGGCAGGGCTCTGGAATCAGCGCGACCGCCACCAACCACTGGCATGATCCCGCCAACTGGTCGCTTGGCAGTGTACCCGATCCTTCTGATCCGCTTCAAATCGCGCGGGTCGAATTCGTTGAGCCTGGCCTGATCAACATTAGCGTCGATACCCAAGCCCAGATGATGACTGTGCGGGGTGAACTTACGACAATTCGAGTAAAATCCACTGGGACGCTGATCCTCGGCAACCTGAACTTTGCCGACGGTCAAATGGAGGTTGAAGGCCAGATGACGGTCCACCGCGCAGATATGCTCAGTGGAAATATTGAGGTCCATGGTGGCAGTCTCAACATAGTTGAGGATAGCAACGAGGATTATGGGAAATTCAACTGCGCCGGTGCCGTTATCGTTCAGGAAGGTACGTTGTGCGTGGACGATGAATTGGCGATTGGCGTCAATGGCGTTGCAACCCTGACGGCCATTCGATCTGGGATCCATGTCAGCGACGGCAAGATCGTCGTGGGCGACACGAGTTCAGGCACGTTTGAAGTCTACGGCAGTGACTTGGAGGTCCAAACCCTCTACGTGGCCCACCGCCCCACGCAATGGGGCGGATTTGCGGCTCCCGGCCCTGGCCATCTGATCCTCGACGCCGCTGGCAACGACGGTACTTCGGTTCGCATTTGTGGCACCAATCCGATGATCGTGGTCGGCGGCCAGGGCGCTGGGCAGGTCACGCACCATGCCGGCGATGTGTCCCGCGCCCATCCGGCAATGGACTTCCCCACAATGATCCTCGGCTACGACACTTCGGGAACCGGGACTTATGTTCTCCATAACGGCATTGTCTATTTGGAGGATCTTTATATCGGGCGGGAGGGAGAAGGATTTTTTGAGCAAAATGGTGGTCTGGTTATCGTCAACGATACACTAACATTCGCGTCTGAGTCTTGCGCTAATGGAACCTACCAGCTGAACGACGGTGTTCTGAAAGTCAACGAGATCTGGGCGGGAGGTTTCAACACGCACATGCACATCGATGGTGGCATCTTGGACTTGACTGGTTCCTCAATTCAAGTGGGGTACTTGACGATCGGAAATCTGGATAGCACATCTGGTGCATTAACCCTAGTTGGCAAAGATATTACAGTCGATTATTTACGTGTGGGCTTCTATGGTCAAGGAACGCTCACCACGACGGACTGCACTTTGGTGGTGGACGAAGGCCTCCATGTGGGCGCGTACAATGACGGATGGGTAAACCAGTTGGATGGCACCGTCCTCGCCCAACGTTTCTACCTTGGATTTGAATCGGGTGGCGAAGGGCACTATACCCTTCAGGAAGGTTCATTCAATGTCGCCATGGATTTTGACATTGGTTATTTTGGCGAGGGTACCTTCACACAAGGAATCGGCTCCACCGTGGTGACCGAGGCCCTCCGTGTAGGCATCTACAGCAATTCAGCTGCCAATTGTTACCGGCAAGAGAGTGGGAATTTGACAGTGATAACGAGCGTAAGCCTCGGCGATGCCGTGGGCGGACATGGCCGCTTTGAGCTGGTCGGCGGCGTTGCAAAAGTTGCCGAGACCGTTGTCGGATCGGGTGGCATAGGAACATTCCTTCATTCAGGTGGCGTTCATGATGTGGACGGAGCCCTTAGCCTGGGTTATGGACCAGGTGCTGAAGGGACATACGAATTTACAGGTGGTATCCTAGATGTCGGCGGTGATATTTACGTTGGCCGTGACGGAGGCAAGGGCACCTTTTGCATGGGCGGAACCACTCTGCTGGGTGGCGGGACATTATCCATCTCTGGTTCGGACTCATCCTTCATCGGATGGGGAACGATTTGTATGCCCGTTGTGCATGAGGATGGCGGAATCGGTATTCTTTCCGGTTGCCTGGCGTTGGAGCAGGGGTATACCGGATCGGGGATGATTGCCATCTTCCCTTCCGGGGAGGTCGATATTCAGTCCGACGCCTCCGTCGCGGGGCAGGTGGTGAACAACGGCATGTTCCGTGTCAGCGGCGGTGTCATCGAACTTCTCGGTGGCATGAGTGGTGCGGAGCTCGGTCGGATCATCGTCGACGCAGGTGCCCATCTCAACGTGGCCTGCGAGATCGACGAAATCCACACCCTGACCACGGCTGGCCATGTCTGGCATCAGGCCTGCCAATCGGAAGTGATCCATGCGGTTGAAATCGATGGCAGCTACGGGCTCTTACCGGGGGCTGTTCTGACGAGCGGGCGAACCGAGGTCGATGGCCGCTTTATCCATACCGATGGCGAACATGAAGTTGGACAAGTGTGGATCGGTGGTTTGGCCGAACCCGCAAGGTACACCATCCACGCCGGCCTCTTCCAAGTAGCGGACTTGCACATTGGCTACAGTTACTCCGACGGTGCGGCGCCGGGGCGTTTATGGATCCTTGACGCCAATGCCCAGATAGAAGTAAGTCATCTTCTCATGATCCACCAGATGGGCGATGTGAAGGCCGTGCCGGGAGCACAAATTCAGATGACCGGCGCGGCATTTGAAAACCGCAGCACGGATCCGATGGCGGTTGCGGGCTTGTCGCGTTTAGAACTCATTTTCCAGGGTGGTCCAGCACAGCTCGATCCATTCGAAGTAGCCGCGGCAGATCGCGGAGCGGTTCCTGCCGGCTTTAATTTCAATTTCGCACTTGGGGCATTAACCCTGGGCAATGTTTCGGATGCGATCGTCGGAAGAGTTGCCCTTGTGGATAACCAGATCAACCAGAAAGGGCCACCAGGCGCCGAAGCCCTCTATGTCAAAGAGCTGACGATCGGCCCAAATTCCTATCTCGATCTGCAGGGCTTGAACCTGTACTACATCACCGCCGATATCAATACGCAAGCTATCGTCACGGGTGGAACGATTCAGCAGGTTGCCATGACAAATCTTTATGGCGTCCCAGACGGTATGGAAGTATCGTCGACTTTTGATCCCACGGGTAGCTTTGGAATGGGTGTCGAGGGATTGGAAGGTGCCCAACTCTTGGGGGGTACCACCCGATTCGATGGATCCGAGTTCGATGCCGCCGTTGATACATCACTCAACGGATTCATTACCTTCAGAATGCACTATCTGGAGGATGAACTTGAGGACCTTCGCTTGCAGGAACAGACATTACGGCTCTATTGGTGGAATCACGATGAAAATGAATGGATTCTTGGCGGTACAACGCCTACTGGCATCGAGGGTAGCGGAGACTTCGCTGGTATCAACGTCGATCCGGACGCCTATGGAATGGGCTATTTTGGCCTGAATACGATCGACAATTACCTATGGATCCATGCGACCCATGCATCGGTGTATGGGATCGCCGGTCTGCCTGGACTAGGAGGGGACTTCGAAGGAGATGGTGATGTGGATGGTGCGGACTTCTTGGCTTGGCAACGTGGCGAGTCGCCCAATCCTTTCAGCAGTTCCGACCTGGCCGCTTGGCAAGCAAACTTTGGGACTGTCCTCAGCCCAACGCTCCCTCCTTCGATCACGGTGCCGGAACCGGCGACATGGCTCATGGGATTGCTGGGAATGGCGGTAATGCGATTCTACCGACGTGCGATCGCATTCGCCAGAAGGAGCTAATCCAATTGGCTGGGCTGATAGATCCTACGATTGTTCGATCCATTCCAAGACTGAGACCACGGCGTTGGAATTCGGTTTCGTATTTCGCGCTTGGATGACTAGTTTCCGATCCGCCGTTTGTTCGGCGGTGACTTTATATTCGAGCCATCGGCCATCGTGGAAATGATCGATTCTTTCGCCAGGCCCTCCGTCCATTGCCACTTCTTGTGAACGGCCGCCCTGGAAGTGATCTGGGTCGATGACAAACAGCCGCAGAATTCCGGTGGCGTTCGGCGGCACCGTCAGGACAATTTCCACATGGTTTTCACTCGCGCGGCAGTGATAGATTGGCATCGGCCAGCCCGCGTAGGCGTAGCCTTGTGTCACTTCGGCCTGGAATCCACCCGCGGCATAGATCACTTCCCGCTCAGGCCGGCCGAGGAGCATGTAGAGACGGACACCACGAGCCTTCAAACCGTCCAGGGTTGGCAGTTGTTCCGGGTGCAGCCAAAACGGATCCTCCGGTGCCGGCCGGCGTTCGGTGGCCGGCGGCAATGGCGGTAACGGGGCATGCGGTTCCGTTTGGTACCAGTAGACGACACTCGACATTTGAAATTCGTTGCCGGCGGCGGAAAACTGTTCGCGAAACATCGGGTGCTCGTTCGCGCCAAATCCAATAGTTACTCGAAGCGAACGATCAAAACGAATCGCATCGGAAATGAAAAACCGGTAGGCCGCCGCGCCTTTGAAGAATGGGAAATATCCGGTGCATGGGAAAAGATTCTCTGATTCGGGGAATCCCCAGCTAAATCCAAACGAATCTTCGATCCCTTGGAATTCGATGGCTGGCAGTTCCTGGCCATCGATGAAGAACCGCTCGTTCATATCGACCGCATAACCTGTGCTTCCCGGCTTGCGAACCGTCACATTCCAGCCGATCCATTTCCCTTTGCCCTCTGCCTCCAGCGCCACGTAATCTTGCTTGCCCATCAGCAGAGATTCCTGGCGCCAGTGGGCATGGAAGTAACCAGTATTCTCGGGAATGCAATCCAGCTTCTGGTAGACGACGTAGCTGTAGCACGGCATGATCCTCCAGAGCTCGTCACCCGGCTCAACAGGCCCGTCATAAACAAGTTCCATGCGTGCTGACTTGCGGAAGGGCATTGGAAAATAGGCATTGAATCCACGCCGCTTGTTGACCAGTGCCGTATTCAGAATTTCGCGTCTTCCATCGGGATCGCAGAAAAAATCGACGAGTGGGCAATCAACGCTTGGATTGGTCTCTCCATCCCAATAGATCTTCAGCAGGAGGTCCCGATTGAGCTTGACGACCGGTTCCGCGAAATGGCTATGTGGAACGGCAAAGTGCACCATCTGGATCACGGCCGGCCCCTGGATGTCGGCAATCACGACCCGCTTGGCATGATGGAATCGCTTTTCGATCGGATTCTCTATCCATAAAGCATTTTCGGCCGCCGACGTTTCCGCAGACAAGTCCGGAAGGCTCAATAGAGAACTATCTTGCGCCTGTGCGGTAATCACTCCCATAACGAATGACACAAGGACGAGAAGTGTGAAACACGGCAGCATGTTTTTATACATAGGAGTGTCATCTTCGATTGTCATGGTTTTCTCAGGTAGACGAGAATACGATGTTTCTCCGCCCAACGCGGCGTAGCCGCAACCAAACCGTAAGCGGGTACCCAGTAGCCGAGTCTCTCCGAGACTCGGATTCGGCGTCTCGGAGAGACGCCGCTACTGATGATGAGTTTCTCCGAGACCCACATTGGCAATCCAATAGATTATCCTTACGATCACGAGTTCGGTGGCTTTTCAAAACCAATGACACGCGAGACGGCGAAGCCGCTTGTTTCTGGAACATACACCGTCAAAATTGTTATCCAAGTTAGAAATCCCTTTTTCAGTCGATTTCCCATGCCCAGGCTGATTTGGGTGGAAAGTGCAATTCCGCTTGGATCTCGGATTCTTCCTCCCCATCGGCTGTGATCTTGCGGATTCTTTCCGGTCTGCCCGGGAGGCCAAAGCGGGCTGGATCGGTATCGAATTCGGCGGTGACCGGTTGGTCACTCACATTGACGAATAGGAACACCATGCGATTCTCAGCCGGCAATCGCCAGGCACCGGTCAGCACCGCGTCCGTGGTGACTGGCCAGACTCCGTGCCATTGCCAATCGGCGGTCACGGTGGGGATTGTCCCCTCCAGACGTGGTGGGCGTGCCATCTCGCCAGCCATGAAATAGTCGATCAGCTTGGCGCGGAGATGGACCATTTGGCGGAGGAAGGCCATGTTATCAGGCTCCTTCGTCACATTCGGATCGATCCATCCGATCTGCTCACCATAGACGAGTTGCTGGCCGGCTTTCATACACAGGGCGAGGTCTTTGGTCGGGCCACCGCGATAGGCTCGGCCGAACATCTGGATCGCGCCACCGTAGACAGCTGGAAAGGCGGGTACCTGACCATTGTATTGCCAATGCCAAGTCAGGTAGCCATCGAAACAGTGGATGTAGGGTTCGGCATTGCATTCCGTGGTCAGCACACAATCCTTTGGCATATCGGCGCGGATCTTCGTCAAAAGATCCCAATAGCCTTCCGTCCACCAATGGCCGCCACCGAGTGGATGGCCATGGGACGCGTCGAAACATAACTGCGGCTTGGCGGCGGCAACTTGATCGATGTAGACGCCGCGAACGCCGTACTCGTTCATCAGCCGCAACACGATCTGGCGAACTTTGGACTTCCACAAATCGGTTGCAGGGCACATCGCGGCCAGATGCACCGGGCTGCCGTCAGTTTCCTTGCTCCCATACGTCTCCGTGTATGGCCCGTCCGCCTCATCCTTCGTGGCGGCACCACGCGCGATATCATCGAACTGAAATACATCCGAGCCGCGGTCCCGTATATCCCAGAGTCGGCCGTTGATATAGGGCATGACGAACACGTCGCTGGACTGCAATGCCGCCACGCCCTCCGCGAAGCCTGGCTTGGCCGGGAAATAGTGCGGGTAGTCGTTATCGAATGGAATCGTGTGCCAGTTGTACCAATGAACTCCCACCGGCAGTCCAATCGCTTGCTGGAATTCCTTGGTGGCAGGAACCACCTGTTCCGTTGTGCCACTGGCCAATGCCCAACAGGAGAGTTCTTTCAACCATCGCGGCGTGTCCTGGCGGCCATCGGATCCCAGACTCGGATACCAGCGTGCCTGGTCTCGAACCCAATCGCGATAGATGATCGATGCATCGTACCAGTCGCCTCGCAGGAGTTGCCAGACAGCCGTACCTTCCAGCTGAAAACCGGTCCCCGATTGTCCCATATTCGGGGCTGGATGATCGAACCGCAGGTCGACAGCCTGTTCAGCGGGTCGGCTCTCGACGACCAGATCCTTCGTGCTTCCCCACGGATCATGGATGGCCGTGTAGAGACCGGTACCAACCCGGCGATCATAGACGGCCAAAAACGGCAGCGACAGCCAGCCGCTGGGATAGTTACCCGAGAATTGGAACGCTTCCGACCACACGCCCGATTTCACCTCGCCCGCCCCGCGGGGAAGGAACACCTCGGCATCCGGACCCGGCTGAGCCAAGGCAACTTGCGGAAAGACGGTCCGCCAGACACCCCACGGTTCGGGCACATGATCAATCCGCAGGCTCCAGAGAATCCGGTGTGCCGCGACATCGGATGCCGCAACCACGGTGACCGTCAGACCCATCAAGGGTTTGCCGGTCGGATTCTTCCACACGAACGTCCAGGGGCTTCCAGGATTGGATGGG
>JAFGFZ010000351.1 GCA_016930815.1 Pirellulales bacterium
ACGCGGTGCTCGATGGGAACGGGAACCCAACAGGGTATTACGCACACCAATTTACTCAGGCGGAAAGCGACCTGCTGGTGGCTGCGTTGAAGAGTGACGATCACAAAGTGACCATCGGCTTG
Organism: Pirellulales bacterium; assembly: GCA_016930815.1. Lineage (GTDB taxonomy): Bacteria > Planctomycetota > Planctomycetia > Pirellulales > Lacipirellulaceae > JAFGFZ01. Next base: position 123 of record JAFGFZ010000351.1, read on the forward strand.
CAGTATAACAGCAGCCATGATGACAAATTTGCACTGAAGTCCAAGGACGCAGACGTTAGCGGGGTAGGACCGGTCCCTCCCATCTTAAGGCTTGACGTCGTTCTCAATAGTCTGGCTGCCGATTTCGATGGCGACGACGACGTCGATGGAAATGACTTCCTCATCTGGCAGTCCGGCTTCGGCGTCGACGACACCGGCGATGCAGATACGGACAGCGACACCGACGGCGACGATCTTCTGATTTGGAAGACCGAGTTCGGATCCGCCGACGGCGCATTTTCGGTCGTGCCGGAGCCAACGGCCGGCCTATTGGCCATACTGCTGTTTGGCTTGTCTGCGTGGTATTCTCGGAAGTATCCCGCGAGGTCACAATATTGAGCTGGCTCATAAATTCTTATGCGTATCCAGTTCTAACGTTGCACTAATAATCCAAGACTCTCGGCCGGATCAGATCATTAGTATATCAGTGATCGAATAGAATTCAAATGCATTCGGCTTGATTCGCAAGAATCAGTACCGTCGGTCGCGCGAACAGAAGTAGAAGATCCTATCCCAAAACTGGCTCCCCTGGCCCCGCTTGAGGTCGTGCAGCTTTTAACGTGTTCTTAGTATTTGAATTCTCGATATCATCTCCCCGCTTGGAGGGGGTGATCCAAGATTCTTGCGCCGTCGGCCAACTATAAATAATGGCGTCTGCGAATAGCGTAGCAAACGGCCGAATTGGGGTGTTTTATTGACATTTGTCAGTGGGTTCCGCATAATAAATGGACTCGTTGGTTCCTCATTCGTTCCTCATTTGCAGGGGATAGGAAAAGGAGGACAGAGTATGACTCCCGTCTTTATTGTCTGCGCCGCCGTCGGCGGCACCATTCTGGTTTGTCAGTTCGTGATGACGTTTATCGGGCTCAGCGGCCATGCCTTTACCGACGCCGACATGCCCACGGACATCGGCCACGGTCTAGGAGGAGACTTCCATGTTGGAGGAGATTTCCACGGCGGCGCCGATGGCCTGTACAGTAATGGCGGTTTCCATACAGACCACGCCGGTGTTGATTCGTCCGACAGCAATCTGGCGGCCGGCGACTCGGCGAATGGGGAACAGACTATCCATCACGGCTCCAGCTGGCTGTTCGGGGTGCTCTCGTTCCGCACGATCACAGCGGCGTTGACCTTCTTCGGGCTGGCCGGTTTGATGGCACAATCGTCCGACGTTTCGCCTCCCATGGTTCTTCTAGTGGCGGTTGCGGCGGGGGGGGCGGCCATGTACGCGGTCTATTGGATTATGCAGGGGCTGTACAAGTTGCAGACTGAGGGAAATGTGCGGATCCAAAGATCCATCGGTCAGCGCGGCGATGTGTATCTCCGCGTTCCTGCCAACCACTCCGGCAGCGGGAAAATTCAGTTTAACCTCCAAAACCGCACTATGGAGTACCTAGCCGTCACTTCCGGCCCTGAACTCCCCACCGGTACTAAAGTAGTGGTAGTTGGCGTAGTCAGTCCGACAACGCTCGAAGTCCAAGCCGAATAATCAATTTACATCCAACGAAATCCCATACTGTGTCAGCTTTAGACCTGAAGAAGAAACTATCATGATCACTCCATTTCAGTCTTTGTCACATCCATCGCTAGCCCTGTATGCGGCGGGTAATCCGCTCAGCGGCGGCCTACTCTACTGGGCAATTGGAGGCGTGCTGCTGGCGATGCTCGGGTTTACTGTTCTGATGTTGGTGGTGAAGAATTACCAGCGCTGCCCCAGCAACCGCATCTTGGTGATCTATGGCAAAGCGGGGGGCGGACACGACGCGGCTCGCTGCATCCACGGCGGCGCCATGTTTGTTTGGCCACTCTTTCAGGATTACGCTTGGCTGAGCCTCGAACCGATGCAGATCGAAATTCCGCTGCGCGGTGCGCTGAGCATGGAGAATATTCGTGTGAACGTGCCGAGCGTGTTTACGGTCGCCATCGGCACCACGCCGGAGTTGATGCAGAATGCTGCCATCCGCTTGCTCGGTCTGGGCAACAAGGAGATTCAAAAACAGGCCGAGGACATGATCTTCGGACAACTCCGCCAAGTGATCGCGTCGATGCAGATCGAGGATATCAACCGCGACCGCGATAAGTTCCTCGAAGCCGTGCAGAAGTCGCTCGAACCCGAGTTGTGCAAGATCGGCCTGGTGCTGATCAACGTCAACATCACGGACATCACGGATGAATCGGGCTACATCGAGGCGATCGGCCAAAAAGCGGCATCGCAGGCAGTGCAGAAAGCCCGTGGCGATGTGGCCGACAACGAAAAGATGGGCGAAATCCGCGTGGCCGAGGCCGAGCGCGAGAAGACCATCCAGGTGGCCAACGCCCATAAAGTTCGTGAGATCGGCACTCGCGAGGCGATGCGGGAACAGGCGGTCCGTGTGGCCGAATTGGACAAGGAGCAGAAGATCGGCGAGCAGACGGCCGCGTACCAGCGAGATGCCGAAGTAAAGGCTGCCGAACGCGACATGCGTATCAAGCTGGCGCAGGCCGACGCACAGGCGGTCGAGGGCGAAAACCTCTCGAAGGCCGACATCGCCGCATCACAGGCCGGGTTGCAGGTGAAGAAGGCCGAAGCCTATGAGTTGGGCGAGACGCGTAAGGTTCGTGCTGAGGCGGCGGTGTTGGAAGCTGAGCACCTTGCCCGGGCGAAGGCTGCTGTGGCTGAGGCCCAGCGGATCGAAGCCGAGCGGCGTGCCGAACTAGAAGCCCCGGCCAAGGCCGAGCGCGCCCGCATCGAAGTCGATGCCGCCGCCGAGGCTTCCAAGCGTCGCATCGAGGCCGAGGGGGAAGCTTCGGCCATTTTTGCCAAGCTCGAAGCGGAAGCCCGCGGCCAATACGAGATCTTAGCCAAGAAGGGCGAGGGTTTGCACAGGATCATCGAGGCCTGCGGCGGCTCGGAACAGGCGTTCAAAATGCTCATGCTCGAACACTTCGACAATCTTGTCGAGGCTTCGGCCAAGGCGATCTCGAACATCAAATTCGACAAGATTGTTGTTTGGGAGGGAAATAGTGCAGATGGCAAGAGCGCCACGTCAAACTGGCTGCATAACATGGCCCGCACGCTGCCTCCGATGATGCAAGTGATGCGCGATATCGGCGGCGTTCAATTCCCGGAACAATTCGTCAACCTCGACGGAGCTGATAGCAAGAAGTCGGAAACGAAGGCGTCGGTCGACAGTAATCTCGATCCACAGGAATCGAATCTGTAACAGCGACTCGCTCGTTGCTACGTCCATACGTTGGGGCGGCAGTTATCTGCCGCCCCTTTTCTCTACGGATTTCGGTTGTTCTGGCGTTGGAAGCCGATATCCCGGAAGCCGGGAAGACCGAAGATCGAACTGGAAGTCCGTGCTCTGATTCGATGCATGTCCAGAGAGAATCCGACAATAGCAGGAACAGCCCAGCAAATTGTCAACGCCTTTCCTTATGAGGAAGCTCCCCGCTATCTGATGCATGACCGGGACAGCAAGCAGGTCGTCTACTTAACGCTCGCCTGGTAACAATTGAAATTTAAAAAACCCAAAGAAGAACGCCACTGGCCGGAAGTTGGCCAAGAAACTAGATTTAGATCTCGCGATCCACCCCTGCGGACGACTACGAGAGCACGCCGACCGAGAGGACTGTGATCTATAGTTCTGACCCATTTTCTATTCAGCGAGTCGCGCAAAAGAAAACCCGCATGGTACAACCTGTTACGGCACCATGCGGGGTGAATTCATCAGTGGACAGGGGCGGGATCGAACCGCCGACACCAGGATTTTCAGTCCTGTGCTCTACCAACTGAGCTACCTGTCCATCGATCCAATCTTTTCAAGGGCCTACTGGGGCAGGCCGCGGGTGGCCAAATGAGGAATGGGATTGGGGTTTCATATAATAATACTAGGATAACCACTGGCTTGCGACTAGTAAACCGTAAGCCGCGTCGAATCTAACTGGAACCGGCGGAAAGGCTTGCGCAGCTTGACAGTCCCCCGTCGGCAGGATAGCATCGCATCCGGACGATCGATCGGACCGGATGGTCCGGAGGGGGTGGTCGTCCAGTTTGAGGGGACCCGATTGGGCATCTGGCCTATTTAGAACGGAGCAGAAACGATGGCAATCTCTCGCCGGCTGCGAAATTTCGGCCTGGCGACGCGGTCGCGTCGTCGGTGGGCTGATTTTGTGCCGTCGATGGCTCCGATCCTAGCTGCCGGTTTGTTCCTGGTCCCCTTGGCGCCAATCGGACAGGCCGTGACCCGAGACAGCCCCAAGGTCCGGGAGCTAGTCGAATCGGGCGTTGCTTTTTTGGAAAAGAATACGGACGATCGTCTCGGCGGGAAATGTCTGATCGCCTTGGCCATGATCAAATCGAGCCGGAACGATGCCGAACGCCAGTCTCGCCTGAACCATCGCCGCGTCCGTGAGGCAATCGCTGCCTGCCGTGAAGCAACCAGATACACCCCGCCCGTCACGGATAAGCAGTACGATGTCTACAGTAATGGCCTGGCCATCATCTTTTTGTGCGAACTCGATCCGGGCCAGTACCGCCGTGAAATCGACGTCTTTTTCCGAGCTCTCTACGGCCGGCAAAAGGCACATGGGGGCTGGGGGTACGACACCCTTATCACGGGCGATACATCGCAAACCCAATACGGTCTCTTGAGTTGCTGGGAGGCGCACCGCGCTGGCATCCCGGTCAATGGGGATGCCGTCATCCGATCCCTGAATTGGCTCCTGCAAACACAAGATCCCAATGGCGCCTGGGGCTACCAGGGTCAAATTGCCGAGGGGGAACAGCTCCGCCGGCAAGAAAATATTTCGGTATCGATGCTGGCCGCCGGATTGGGTGGAGCCTTGATGTGCAGCCATATGTTGGGCATTCAGGATCTCCGGGTCGCCAAGGATGGCGAGGAATCGACTCTGGATTTACCACCCGCATTCGTTGCGGTAGGGGATCGGCGGGAGGCCCCGCCGGTCGCCAATCCCAATCAAGTTGATCGCGAACGCCTGAAGGAGGCGATCTTCAAGGCCAATCAATGGATGGAACGCAACTATGCGATTCGTATATCCCAATATAATTGTTACTATCTCTATTCCATCGAGCGATATCGCAGCTTCCAGGAACAGTTACTTGGCGAATTCGAAGAGGAACCCAAATGGTACAACGATGGCTATGAGTACCTGAAGGAGACCCAGAGTGAGAATGGTTCCTGGTCCGCCAATTGTGGGCAGGCAGTCGACACGGCATTTTCCGTGCTCTTTTTAGTCCGGTCGATGCAGATGAGCCTCCAAGGAGGCATTGGTGGAGGGACCCTAATCAGCGGGCGCGGTCTGCCACAAAACGTTTCCGATGTGAAGCTGCAACGTGGCCGATTGATGGTCGATGATACCCGGAAGAAGATCAACGAACTCCTAAAGGTTTTGGACGATCCGTCGCACCCGGATTATGAGCGTCTCATGAGTGATCCGAAATCGATCACTGTCGATACGGGAGAGGTCCGCCCGGAGGATGTCGCCCGGCTGCGCCAGATGATCCGCGGAGGAGAACCGGAGGTCCGATGGATCGCCGTTCAGTCGCTGGCACGGCGCCGGAATCTCGACGACGTCCCGACACTTCTCTACGCCATGACCGATCCGGACCGCCGTGTGGTACTTGCCGCGCGCGATGGGCTCCGGTTTATTAGTCGCCGTTTCGATGGATTTAGTCTGCCGGATGACTACACGGACCGCACCCGATTCGATGTCATTGAGAAATGGAAAGGCTGGTACCGGTCCATTCGCCCCAACGCGATCTTGGATTGATGTCATTAGCAACACGATTGGATTGGACTGATTCGCAACAACTTGATTCACTCAAAGAGCGTCGACGTGTCTAGAATTCGTGGAACAACAACCCAGATGGCTCCATCCCACGGGCCATCAAGACCATCTGCCGTGGTGTACCGGTTGCAGGTTTCATCGTATGACCGCACATCGAGCCTCCTAATCGCGCTTTTGGTCATGGTGGGTCTCTTGGTTGCCGGCCTGATCATCGTCTATATCACCAGGCAGTTGATTGACCTGAGTGTCACCCAGTCGGTCACCTTGACGGACGTGGCAAGTCGTCCAGGGGACGCGGCCATGGGGCTCAAACGGGATATCGAACCGCCCGGCCGGGAAGATGCGCCGGAACTGACGGAACCGGATTTGCCGGAAACTCTGATGGCACTCACCTCCGCCACGACGACCAGGCAGGCAATCCTCGACGATGTTTCCATTGAATCGGATGTCGAAGCGGGGCGTGGCAAGGGCCTGGGAGACAGCCGCCGGGCCGGTACGGGTGGCGAGGGTGCGGACGAACGCGTCGCCCGTGAAGACCGCTGGAGAATCCGCTACGATAATGTTCCCAGCCAGTCGGTCTATGCACGCCAGCTCGATTTCTTTGGCATTGAACTGGCGACCTGGGGCCAGGACAACCAGGTCCATTATGCCTATAATCTATCCAAACGCCCCCCCGACACTCGCACTGGCGATCCGGCCGATGAAAAGCGTATCCGAATGGCTTGGGTCGACGGCGCGCTCAAACAGGCCGACCTGAAAATCGCTCAGGCCGCGGGAATTGCTCAGTATGGTCGCTATATTCTGCAATTCATGCCCCCCGAAGTCGAATCGCTTCTTTTGAAACTCGAACTCGAATATGCCAAAGGCCGGAACGTGAATGATATCAATATGACCGTATTTATTATCAAGGAAGTCGGCAACGGATATGCATTCGAGGTCGTGGAACAAAAGTACCGCTACGGGCGTTGACGAGGCAATGGTTCCATCTCACCTTCCCCCATCATTTTGTTTGAGCCATCCATCGAAAGAACTTACTCACATCCACACACCGTGGTTCATGTCCCGGACCGGGACTTTTAAGAAATGAAATGAACCATCCAAATGAAATGAGCAAATCACCCTAACTATGGAAATCATTTTCAACATCATCAGCGTAATCACTTACGGCCTCCTTGGCTTGCTTGCTGTTTGGGGGGCCTATTGTGTCATTCTGGTATGGCGACGAGTTGCCCAAACCCGGTTCCGGGATGAGCTGGACCAGGATGAGTTTCTTGAAGAATTGGAAAGTAATATCCAGAGTGGTAATTTCGATAACGCGTTGGAACTGACCAATAACGACCGCCGCGCGCTGCCACAATTGGTTACCTACGCGATCGAGAACCGGGATGCCGGGTATCACCAGCTACGCCGCGAGGTGGGCGAACGGTTCCAACAAGATGTCATGGCCGATATTGAACATCGCCTCAGCTGGATAGCCACGGTCACCAAAGCCGCTCCGATGGTGGGTCTCATGGGAACTGTCATTGGGATGATGGGCGCATTTGCCAAAATCGGAGCCGGCGAGAAAGTGGACGCCTCGATCATGGCGAAGGATATCTCTTTTGCGTTGATTACCACCGCATGCGGCCTGGCAATTGCCGTCCCCCTGGTTCTTATCACCGCCGGGATTAATATCCGGATTCGCAAGATGGAAGATCTGGTCGACTTGGGCCTTGGCCGAATCTTCGAACTGTTGACGCAACTATTTTCGGGACCCAAGGAGTCGTAAACCAACGGACTCACACGCATGAATCCATGGCTTGAACCATCGTTGGCAGAGAGCGGCGTGGCAACCACCGTCAAGCGCCACCGCAAAGAAACCGATTCGGAAATGGACATCACGCCGATGATCGACGTGACGTTCCTGATGCTCATTTTCTTCCTTGTCGCATCGACACCGGACGTGCAAGCGGTGATCGAACTCCCGCCTGCGAATCATGGGATCGGAGTCAGCCAGCGCGATTCGACCATTCTGACGATTGGGGACAGCGGCCAGGAAAACGCGCCCGTCTACCTGGCCGATGGCAAGTACCCGAACGCGCTCGTTACGGGAAGTCTCGAGGCCCAGCGTCAGAAAATTGTCGATCATGTTCAAGATAATCTACGATCGAAATTCAGAAAAACGGATGTCCTCATCAAAGCGGACCGAAGTGTCAAGCACCGTGATGTCGCGCGTGTTATTAAAGCTGTTTCACGGGTCGAAGGCGTGAAAATCCATCTGGCGGTGTTGGAAACGGAATAAGATGCCATGAACACGCAACTGAATATCATTGAACACGCCGAAAAACGGACACGCCGCCTCCGGTCGGCAGACGACGAACTCGACATGACCCCCATGGTCGATGTGACATTCCTGCTACTGATCTTCTTCATGATTACGGCTGCATTTGCATTACAGAAGGCGATTAATGTCCCACCCGCGAAGGACGACGCGGCAAGCCAAGCCCAGGTCATGGAAGATCCCGAGGACGAAACGGTAACAATCAAAGTCGACGAAGATAATGTGTTTTGGGTTGGGGCGCCCCTCTGGGAAGATGAGATGCGGGCATCAAGCACGCAGGGGATGTTGGTACTCCTCCGGAAAGCGCGGGCTGGCCGTGGGGGCAAATACGGCGCCGGCCCAACCCGATTGATCGTCCAAGCAAACGGCGAAGCGGTTCATGAAAAGGTCGTCGCTGCTCTCGATGCCGGAATGTCTGTCCGCATGGAAGAGATCCAGCTGATGAGCTACGAGGAAGGCGACTTGTGAACGGGGCATTTAACACAGGATAGCCGGTTTGATGATCTATTATCCACCGGCCATACAAACCACAGCACCATCTTTTCAATGTCATGATGAACGCCGAGCATTTCCTGAAAATCCTTGAAGAACGCGAATTGCTCTCAGAGCGGGCAATCAGCCGATTGCGCACGCAGCTCGGCGCCAATGCGAAGACGATGAGCGCGGGGGCCTTGGCCAAAACGCTCATACAAAAGGGGCGGCTGACCAAGCACCAAGCCAACCAAGTACTGAAAACCAAGACTGGCCCTCCAGTCGACGAGAAGCAACCGGATCCCAACCAGGACGCATCGATCAGCCATCTCGGTTTCGCTCCATTGGAAGAGGAAAACAAGCCCGCGCCGGCCAAAGCGAAGGCGGAACCAAAACCCAAATCCAGGCCAAAACAACCATCGGCCCAGAAAAAGAGGTTGGAAACCACCAAACCGCCGGAAGAAAAGATCGCGTTGGAGCCCATCTCAGGGGCCGATTCCAAGGGAAAGCCCAAGACAGTCGATCTCTTGGGAGATGCCAAGGGGAGTGAACCGATGCCCCAGAGGCAAAGCAAGCCCCTCGAGACTTCGGATCTCCCGGCCGGAGACTTGATCGATGAGGCGGCCGACGAGCCCTCCGAAGATGTCCTTCTGGCAAGCAAGAAACGATCCTTTCGGCGCCGATCACGGAAACCAAAATCAAAGAAAAAGGGCCTCGATCCATCCCAGAGCGAATGGGAATCCCCGCTGATGCTCATTGGGGGTGCGGCCCTCGTATTTCTTGTTCTCGTCGGCTGGTTAGTCTGGTTTTTGCTAAAACGTGATACGGGCGATGATGTTCTCAAAGCAGCGGAGAATCATTTCTCCAGTGGTGCGTATACCCAAGCAATCAGCGATTACGAACGATTCCTGAAATCGTTCCCTCGCCATGCGCGGGTGAGTGAAGCCCGTGTCCAGCTTGGTGTTACCCGCATTCGCCAGGAAACGGAATCAACGTCTGATTATGGACACGCGCTCGAAGTCGCCAAGGAGCAGATCCGGGCCATCGAGGATGAGGAGAAGTTCAGCGGAGCGACGAGCGATTTAGCGGATTTGCTTGAACAGATCGTCTGCGGCCTCGCCGAGCAGGCCGTGCAGGCCGAGGATCCCGAAATCATTGCCCAGCGTTCGGCCCAAGCCAACGAAGCGCTCAAACTAATCAACAATACCAAATATGTACCCAACTCGCAGCGGCCGGTGGAGGCCATCAACGCGGTCCGCCAGAACCTCGGCCTTGTCGCTCGCCGGCAAGAGCGCAACGAACAACGAAGGGAGGCATTGGCCGCCATTGAAAGTGCGACCACGGCCGGAAATACCCGCGAAGCATACGCGGCTTATCAAAAGTTGCTCGACATCCATCCGGAATTTGCCAACGACCCTCTCGTTGCCAAGGCGGTTGCCGGGATCACCGCTTCCGAACGATCGAGTGTTGTTTTCCAAGCGGCACCGAAGGAAGCGATTCCAGGGCAAGCGAGTTCGCCAATGATTGCCTCGCTCGCCCTGGCCGATTGCGAAAGCAAGATTCCCGCGGACAAGGAACCTCGGCCCGTATTTGTTCGTACGAACGGTGCGATCTGGGCACTCGATGCAGACTCCGGCAGATTACTCTGGCGGCATTTTGTTGGTTTCGATCTGTCTGGCATGCCGCTTCTGATCCAAGGCGATGTCCTGGTTATCGACACCGTTTCCCATGATCTGGTCCGGTTTGAGGGGAAGACCGGCCAGACTCGCTGGCGTTTGGAAATTGGGGAACCACTTCTTGCCCCCGTTGGACGCGACAACCAAATCCTACTCGCGACCTTGTCAGGGAAAATGTTTGTTTTGGAAGCCGAGACGGGGAAATCGTCTGGTTTCATCCAGTTTGCGCAGGGCATTCCTGTACCGCCGCTGGTCGATTCGCATAATGGCCGCGTCTGCGTTGTGGGTGAACATTCGAGTGTGTATGTTCTTGTCGGTGAAAAACTCATCTGCCGGGATGTTTTCCACTTGGGGCATCGCGCAAGTTCCATTGCAACACCACCTGTCGCGGCATTGGGACATATTATCATCGCAGAGAATCAAGGCCAGGAATCGGCACAATTACACGCCCTCTCATTCCAGCCGGATGGAACCTTGGCCGAGAAAACAAAACCGATTCGCATGGACGGGCAAGTGACAACGCAACCGGCTGTGGATGGCAAGCGGCTAGTAGTTTTGACCGATCATGGTGAAATACAAGCATTCGATGTGGCGGCTGGGCAGTCCGAAAATGTCCTCGTATCAATTGCCCGCCGCCCGGCCACGGGACGCTTGGCGAACCATTATGGACTTGTCCAAAACGGCCGCCTATGGATCGCCGACACGCGATTGAGTCAGTTCACGATCTTACCCACCGGCAGCCGCTTTCAAGTTGAGGATCTAAAAGACCATTTCGATGGAGATGCTTTTGACTATCCGCTCATGGCGGACGGGAACCGGATGATCCACGTTCGAAGACGGGCTCAAACAGAGGGCGTCACCATCACAGCCGTTGAATTCAACGGTGGCCAGATTGTTTGGCAAACCCACGTGGCATTGCCACTGGCTGGCGAACCGATCGTGGATGCCTCGCGCCGCACTATCACAACCGGCAGCCACAGCGGCCAAATTTTTCACCTCAACGAGGAAACGTTCCGGGACCGAGTGCAGAATCAACCGCTCCGATCGGATGCGAACATGAAATCCCGAACGATCGAGAATAGCCTGGCGCCCGAGAGCGGAACGGCGATCTTCTCGAACGCGGGGCAAGAGGGGGTCCTCGCCGTGCATCTGGACTCCTCGCCTTTCCGTCTGGCCTGGCTTGATCTACCCGATGCCCTGGCGTGCTCACCGATCGCCTTCGCCGGGGGTCTCCTTTGCCCATCACAAATTGGCCAAGTTTTTCTGCTCGACTTAAAATCCGGCAAGGAATTATCCACTCCCTTCCAGCCGCGTCTAACACCCGAACAGCCCGTCGAATGGACCCGGCCGTCCGCCACACCAGACGGCCGCCGGTTTGTCATCGCGAATCGTCATGGTCAGATTTTTCTGGTGGAACTATCCGGCACGGAGCGACTTGAGATGAAAGAGGCCGGATCCACCGGGCTTCTCCC
>JAFGFZ010000352.1 GCA_016930815.1 Pirellulales bacterium
CGGTGCTTCATCGAGAAGAAACGGTAATTCATCCTGATGATTTGCAGCGGGTTCAGGATATCCTCAAGAAACAAGCTCTCCGTCTAAGTCGAAGGCCCCACGAACCAAGACAATTGACGGTCGCCGAGCGTCGCGCACGATTTAGGCTTCAGCTTGAAGCACGAAAGAAGAATCGGATTGCTGCTAAATACGACGCCGCTCCGTATTCACATTCTGATGTGAACCACTATGGCGATGTCAGCGTCATAAAGAATGGTTGGGTCAGCATTTCGATGACGGATTCGCGTGGCGCTCCCGTTCGCCACACGATGCTTGAAGGGTTCAAAGGTAGCGAACGTTGGGGCTGGACGTCCGTAAAGTCAGCCGTTGTCCCTAAGAAATGGTGGGAAGAGAAGCTTGAGAAACGAAAGAGGGGAAAATCTCGGAATCCTCTACCTCCAGAAGAGCTAAAAGAAAGGCGGATGGCAAGGGTCCTCAAACTGGGCCGGGGAGGCGTGAAACGTCTTCGGAAGATGACACCAGAACAAATTGCGAAGCGGAGTTTACTTGTCGAACTCGAAGAACGCTCAAACACGTTTCTACTTCCAGAGCCGGACGACGATTCCGTGATTCCGGACGGATTCTTCGACTACCGTTTGTTCTTTGGTGCCATCAATCGGAAAAGACACATCCATTTCTTTGCGGGCCCCACAAATTCCGGAAAAACCTGGCACGCTCATAACGAATTGGCAAAGGGAAAGCGAGGCATCTATCTCGCGCCACTTCGGCTGCTCGCGCTAGAAGGCCAAGAAGAGCTTACACGCCGAGGTGTCAGTTGCTCGCTTCTCACCGGTGAAGAACAAGACATTCTCCCGGGTGCTACGCATACGGCGGCAACCATTGAGATGCTGGACCCGCAGCGAGAGTATGATGTCGCAGTGATTGACGAAATCCAGATGCTCTGTGATGAGAGCCGTGGGCACTCATGGACCAGAGCGCTCTTCGGTGTACGAGCCGGTAAGATTCTACTAACAGGCCAGACGGAGGTAATCCCGCTTGTAGAGCGGTTGGCCGAAGAGGCAAATGTCACGCTTGAAATCACGCATCATAAACGCCTTGTCCCGTTAGAAATTGCTAAGAAACCGATCGCTGATGATGATCTTACGGAAGTGCCTCCTGGCTCAGCGATTGTTGGCTTTTCAAGGCGGATGCTTCACGAGCTTCGAAATAGACTTCACGCCGGTGGACGGCGAGCCGCATTGATCTACGGTCCGCTGGGACCGCACGTCCGTCGCAAAGAGGCGCGTCGCTTTCGAGAAGGCAAGGCCCATGTGTTATTGGCAACCGATGCTATCGGAATGGGGCTAAATCTGCCCATCCAGCATCTCTATTTCTACAGCCTCAAGAAATTCGACGGTAACGATATCCGTTATCTCACAAATGCTGAAATAAGACAAATCGGCGGCCGGGCCGGTCGTTTCTCGAAGAACGGTGACGGATCGCCCGGTGTCGTAAGCGTCGTCGGGGCCGACATTTCTATCCTTGAAGCTGCTTTTGCTGAAAACGCTGTCAAGACCGACGACTACACTGCCGCCTGGGCAGGGCCCACTATCGAGCACTTGGACACGTTGTCTCGGCTGATGGGGAGTGATCGGTTGACCGATGTGCTGGACTTTTTCACCGCCCACGTATCCTTCTCATCGTCCAACCTTCAAATGGCAAAGCTTGGCGATATCCGAAAAAACGCTAGGACTGTTGACGCCGTGGGCCCCAGTCTATCCATTGATGCGAAGTGGCAACTTGCATGCGCGCCCGTATCGACAGGTCGCGATGACTTGGATGAACAGCAAACTTATCGCTTGATTTTGGAGGCGGTTCAAAACAACCAGACGATCGCACTCGATAAGGCATGCCCACCCCCGGTGAACGAAAACTTGCTGAATCTTGAAACCTGGGTAAAACAGCTCACTCTTTACATATGGACAGCATTCCGTTTCGAGAAGAACTTTCCGGAACGCGCAGCTGCTGAAGCATTGCGCAACACGGCAAACCACAAGATCATCCAGCTTCTTAGTTCCGGGAAGGCCGTTAATCTCCCGGAGCCAGTGCGCTCGTATTCGCGAATCGACTACCATTCCTGGGAGGACGATGATGAATACTGGTACTGATCGCCTAAAACAGCATTCTGCTACCAGGCTTACCGAGCCAGAATATCGTAGTTGCCTTGGCAAGGTGGCACTGCCAGAAGGCAACGGGCAGCTCAGTGGTTCCAGCTGTCGGGCGGTGCAAGCCCGCCCACATGACTGTGTGTCAAGGGTGCTTGGAAATGACGCGAAGGCCGTTCACGCATGGCCCTTCGGTCAGAATTGTGATCCGTGTATCATCAACAGCAACACAATCGTCATTGATTGGCCTCCGTCACGTTAGCACATAAAACTACTTTCAGATATTGACGACCCGGCAATTGCGGATTCCACCACCTGGACGGCATCACCACTTGGAGACTGGTACGGTCATATTTTTTTAGAGCGGACCGGAGGAAGTGTATTCTCTTTATAAATGATCCAACGCTATTTGTATGCCCTTCATTTTGCGTTTCAAAGTCGGACTATCGTAATATCATTCCATTTTTCTCGATGTGCTGACATGGTCGATGCGCGTCATGATGTTTTTTAAAAATGAAGTGGATTGGATTCTAAGCCTTCACACCGATTTGCTAGTCGGCCGGGTTATGAATCGCAGGACAATCGGTTCAATGAATAATCGGATTGCTAAGTAAGACATGAAGCGGACCATCATTGAAAAGGTTTACAATATCAAATATATTAAGACCACCGAGCGCGAGAAATATGAAGCGCGGATCGAACGACTTGAGCGGGCATTCCAAATTGTTTGCTATTCTTACAGAATACGAACTCAACCATGCAAAATCTGAAATTGAGGATATAATCGATATCGGCATATACGCAGAAACTTAGATCTAATCATATGACCGACGTCCAACAGATTCTCGTTGCCATCGAACACGGTGATGCCAAGGCTGCCGAACAGCTTCTCCCATTGGTCTATGATGAGCTTCGAAAACTGGCAGCTGTGAAATTGGCCAATGAAAAGCCAGGCCAGACACTTCAGGCGACAGCTTTAGTCCACGAAGCTTATCTGCGCCTCGTGGACACCGATAATGTTCAGCATTGGGAGGGACGAGGTCACTTCTTTGCCGCGGCAGCCGAATCGATGCGGCGAATTCTTGTTGAAAACTACCGGCGAAAACGTCGGCTGAAACGTGGTGGCAAAATGAGCAGGAACGAATTGGAGGAAGTGGCCGTTGTCATGCCTCAATCCGATCTAGATTTGGTCGAATTGGACGCAGCTCTGAGAAAATTGGAAGCTAAGAACACCCGAAGAGCCCAAGTTGTAAAGCTTCGCTATTATGCCGGTCTGACAGTCGAAGAGGCGGCTGCCACCTTGGGCGTGTCAACTTCAACTGTCGACCGCGATTGGACTTACGCCCGGGCATGGCTCTTCTGTGAGATGAGTCAAAAGGGCTGAGAATTGAAGTTATATAAATTTTCTATTCCATGAACCGTTTTCCATGAGGTGATTTCGTTGTTGATGGCGCATGGTACTACAGGAGGCTAGACTACCAATACTTATTCTGATCTAGGAGTCCGAAATGGACGAGGAATCAATCTTCGCACAAGCGCTGAAAATTCAGTCCGACAGCAAGCGACAGGCTTTTCTCGATCAAACTTGCGAGGACAATCCCCGGCTACGAAGAGAAGTCGAGGAATTGCTCAAAGCTCACTTAGCCGCCGGCTCCTTTATGAATCATACACCCACTAACTCAGAATCGCACAGTAACTCTGATTCGAATCCCGAGGACACTCTGGAAATCGATGCAAGTCAAATCTCACTATCCTTCCTCGAACCTTGTGACAAATCGGATCGGATCGGCAAGCTGGGAGTATATGAGATTATCGAGGTCATCGGGCAAGGAGGAATGGGGATTGTCCTACGGGCTTATGATACGAAGCTTCGACGAACGGTGGCCGTGAAGGTTCTGGCTCCCGAACTGGCCGCGAATCCGATGGCTGTTAAGAGATTCTTGAGCGAAGCTCAAAAGGCCGCGGCTGTGGTGCATGATCATGTCGTTACAATCCATGCAGTTGACGATACGCATCGGCCCCCTTTCCTCGTGATGGAATTCATCGAGGGCCAGACGCTTCAACAGAAGATCGATCGCGAGGGGGCTCTGCAACTAAAGCCTATACTCCGGATTGGCACCCAAATTGCCGAAGGTCTTGCAGCAGCCCATCGGCGTGGGTTGATCCACCGCGATGTGAAACCTGCCAATATCTTGCTGGAAAACGGTGTGGAGCGAGTCAAGATCACCGATTTTGGGCTTGCTCGGGCTACCGATGACGTGAAAGTCACCCAAAGTGGCTGCGTGACTGGTACCCCACTGTACATGTCGCCTGAGCAGGCCTGTGGCGAGTCCATCGATCGCCGTAGTGATTTATTCAGCCTTGGGGCAATTCTTTATGCGATGTGTACAGGCCGACCGGCTTTTCGGGCGGATAACCATCTAGCGGTAATGCGGCGTGTCTGCGAGGACACACCACGGCCGATCCGAGAATTGAATCCGGATGTCCCTGACTGGCTTGTGTCGATCATTGACCGGCTTTTGGAAAAAGAGCCTGACCGGAGGTTTCCAAACGCCGACGAACTTGCCGATTTACTCGGTCGTCACTTGGCCCACGTTCAGACTCCTGGTGAAGTCTTATTACCGGTACCTTTACCCACTTCAGCTGCCAAGGTCTCAGAAAGTTCCCCAACTCCACGATTGCGGAAATGGGTGCTACGCAGTCTTGCGGCTGCTGTAGTTGTAGCGTTATTAGCCGGAGGAATCATTTGGCAGTTTAGATCCAAGGTGCCCTATCCAGGCGCCGTCCAGTGGTCCAAGAGCAAGGGAGGTAATGGACACTGGTATGTTGTTCTTGTTGAACCTCGTGGAATCCTCTTGGATAGGGCGAATCACATAGCACAGAAAATTGGAGGCCATCTCGTAACAATAACATCGCCTGAAGAGGATGATTTTGTGATCCGCTTACTTAACGACGCACAATACTGGTCCTCATCTCCAGACACAGGACTTATGGTGGGACCCTGGATCGGTGCATTGCAGTTGGACGATTCTCGTGAACCGGATGGTGGTTGGCGTTGGATCACAGGGGAGCGGTTTTTGTATAGTAA
>JAFGFZ010000353.1 GCA_016930815.1 Pirellulales bacterium
AGGCAATATTGACGAAGTGGCGGTCTATGACTACGCGTTATCTGCCGAACAAATTGCCGCCCATTACGCAGCCGCAGTCCCAGAACCCCTAACAATGACGATTAACACAGTGACTGGAAATATCTCGATTCGTAATCATTCGGTACAGATCATCGAGATGAACGCATATCAGATCGAAAGCACCCATGGTGCCCTGATTGCTGAGGAAGGAGTCTGGCGAAGCTTGGATTCCCAGGGCATCGACTCCATAGGTTCGGGTGAAGGCGCAAGTTGGACCGAAGCCCCAGGCTCGGGCCCTCATTTGCTGGGTGAGGTCTTCCTATTGGGGAAAACGGCATTCGATCTCGGCGAAGCCATCAGCCTCGGCAGCATCTACAATACGAGCATTGTAGATGAGAACATTACTTTCACCTATTATAATCCTACTGCCGAAAAATTTGTCCTGGGAACCGTTGAATATACGTCCGATGTGACGGAAAGCGCTGACTTTGATGGTGATGGTGATGTCGATGGCAATGATTTCCTTATGTGGCAAGTGGGATTCCCCATGGCATCAGGGGCATCTCGGAGTGATGGAGATTCCGACGGCGATGGAGATGTCGATGCAGGTGATTTTGTGACTTGGAAATCCCAATTTGGAATGGGATCGGTTGCCAGCAATCAAGCAGGTATTGCTATCCCAGAGCCGGGCGCAAGCCCTCTTCTGGTGCTGGCTGCTCTTGCGGGCGCCGCTTTGATTGTCCGAACTCGCAGGGACCGATAGAACCGATCCGATCCAGCTCATGTGTTTCACCAAGCTTATTTCTGGACTTGGGTTTCTCCTGGCCCTGCTCTATGTCCAGCGTTCTGAGGATATGGATCACCGGATTTGGGTTAACAAGCAATGCGGATACTGATGGCGATGGGGACTTTGATGGGAGTGATTTTCTAGCCTGGCAAGTCCAGTATGGTTGCGATCTCGGAGGCATTGCCGACGCTTATGCTGCATCTGTTCCAGAGCCGTTAACCATGGCACTTGCCGTTATTCTATTGGGAATTAACTGGTTGATTTCCACTTCCATTCAACTTGAAGAACCTCGGGAACTTCCCGGCGTGAACTAAGAAAGTCCTCGACAGCCTGAAACCCGGCCAAACTCTCCTGCTACGTTGTTATGATCCTTTTCCATTCCTCTGCCCGTGAGATGAGCCACTTTTCGAATCCGACCGCGGCATGAATTACGATTCCGACTCCAAGAATCCGGATCCAGGGCCCGGCTCCGATGGGCGCTGAGTGGAAAAGCGTATTCATCGTCGGCAGATACGTGAAGGCGAGTTGCAGCAACGTCATGATGGCGATCCCTCCCCAGATCCACGGATTTGAAAACAGGCCCACAGAGAGTGCTGATCGCGTGAGCGAGCGGCAATTCAACAGGTAGAAAGCTTCGCCGAAGACAAACACGGCAGTGACGACCGTCCAAGCCTGTTCCTTATCGGCACCGGTGGCAAGCTCGTATTTGAACAGCCCGAACGCACCGGCGCACAACAGCACGGACACCAGGACAATCCGCCGCAACAGGTGACTGGTGAGGAGCGAGACCGCCGGATCACGTGGAGGACGGAGCATGATTCCCGACTCCGGACGCTCGAAGGCGAGCATCATTCCCAGGAAAACTGCGGTTGTCATATTGATCCACAGCAATTGAACGGGCTCAATCGGCAGGGCGGTATTGAGGAACACCGCCAAGAGCAAGGTCAAACCTTCACCTCCGTTTGTGGGAAGGGTCCACACGATGAACTTCAGTAGTGTGTCGAAAACACCGCGACCTTCTTCGACCGCGGACTCGATCGAAGCGAAGTTATCGTCCGTCAGAATCATATCCGCAGCTTCCCTGGCGACCTCGGTGCCGCCGAGCGCCATGGCCACCCCAATATCGGCGCGTCGCAGTGCCGGTGCGTCGTTGACTCCATCGCCGGTCATCGCCACGACCTCGCCGCGGGCCTGCAACGCCTGGACAAGGCGCAATTTGTGTTCCGGGCTGACCCGCGCGAAAACCGCCGTTCGAGGCATGAGTTCGCTCAACTCGTCGTCGGAAAGGGAACCGAGTTGCTGGCCGGTGACGATGTGTTCGGTCCCGTCGGCTCCGTCGACGCCGGCGATGTTCAAATTGCGGGCAATGGCTCCGGCGGTCTTGGCATGGTCGCCGGTGATCATCTTCACTTGGATTCCGGCCCTCTGGCAGGTGGCAACTGCCTGGGCGGCTTCCGGGCGGGGCGGATCGATCATCCCTTGGAGGCCCAAGAAGACCAGGCCGTCGGCGACATCGGTGTGATGAATGGACTTCGTATCCGATGCCAGCGTCTTCTTAGCAAAGGCCAAGACCCGCAGGCCTTTCGTGGCCAAGGCGTCTGCCTGGCGGTGGATTCCGCCGGTATCGATGGGCTGCTCTTCGCCATCGGGTTCCAGTCTGGCCCGGCATTTCGGCAGGATCGATTCCACAGAGCCCTTGAGGTAGGCCAATGCCGGTTCCCCGGCGCCGGAATCGTGGAGTGTGGCCATGTATTGGTGCTGGGATTCGAACGGAATGGCATCGATCCGGGGCAGTGCGGCCTGTTCGTCGCTCTGACTCAAACCGCCCTTGAGTGCCGCAACCAGAAGCGCTCCCTCGGTCGGATCGCCTTGGACCTGCCAAAGACCCTCTTGGTCGACCAGAGCAGCGTCGTTGCAGAGGAGTCCTGCGCGCAGGCACTCGTTCAGGGCGAGGGCGCTGTCACCTTCGGCTGACTGGCTTGGAACGATCTGCCCCGTGGGATCGTATCCGGTACCACGCACCTCATAGTGCCGATTCCCTGCGATCATCTCCTGCACGGTCATCTGGTTCTTCGTGAGGGTGCCCGTCTTGTCGGAACAGATGACGGTCACACTGCCGAGTGTTTCCACCGCAGGGAGCCTACGGATGATGGCATTTCGCCGGGCCATGCGGGACACACCGATCGCCAGCATGATCGTCATGGCGGCGGGGAGTCCTTCCGGAATGGCACCGATGGCCAGGGCCACCGCAACCTTGAACGTGAACAGCCAATCCTTGCCCCGCAGGATATCGATGGTGAATGTCAGCGCCGCCAATGCGAGAATCAACACCAACAAGAAGTGGCTGAAATGCTTGATCTTTTGCATAAGGGGCGTATCGAGGACCTCGGTGGAGGAGATCATCTCGGAGATCTGCCCAATCTCGGTACGGTCGCCAGTGGCAATCACAACCCCAGTTCCCGTCCCAAACGTGACGAGGGTCGAACTGAAGGCCATGTTTTTACGATCTGCCAGGCCGGTCTCCTTGGGCAATAGCTCGTAGCCTTTCTGCGCCGGCACCGATTCCCCCGTCAGCGCGGATTCGTCGATCTGGAGGTCGCGCGATCGTGTCAGCCGGAGATCGGCCGGCACCTTGTCGCCCGATTGCAAGAGGACGATATCGCCCGGAACCAACGATTCGGACGGAAGCCGCGTCTTCTTTCCGCTACGAACGACCGTGGCCTCACTCGCGATCGACCTGGCCAGCGCAGCGATGGCGCCCAAAGCCTTGGATTCTTGAACGAAGCCGACGATGGCGTTAATCACAACCACACCGAGGATGACCACTGCGTCGACCCATTCCTTGAACATGCCGGTGACAACCACGGCCACGAGAAGAATGTAGATAAGAGGTTGGTGGAACTGGAGCAAGAACCGGAACAGTGGTCCTTGCTTGCGCTTCTCGGAGATAACGTTCGGACCAAAATGTTCCTGGCGGTTCTCGACCGCGAAGTGGTCAAGGCCGTTCACTTCGTGGCTTTCTAATAGTTCCAGGACTTCCTCACTGGACAAGTGATGCCAATGGTGGCCAAGAAGCGTTTGCATGCTGTCTACCTCAGTGCGCGGATTCTCGCGAGACTGGATCCCCAACGAACCTTATTTTTCTGTCGTCGAACGTTTGGCCGTTCTCTGAGTTTGGCGCAGACCGTTGTCACCCGTATGCTGCCTGTTTCGGTCCAAGCCGGTAAGCATAAGATTTCCTTGATCGCCTGCCGCGTAGAGACTACTGCTTTTCCACGAAGCGCCAGTTGACCAATTCCCAGAAGGCTGCGATGTAGTTGGCTCGATTGTTGCGGTAATCGATGTAGTAGGCGTGCTCCCACACGTCGCAGGTCAGCAAGGGCGTTTTTCCCGTGGTCAAGGGCGTGGCGGCATTGCTGGTGCTCTCGATGGCCAGGGTCGCATCGGGATTGCGGACCAGCCAGGCCCAGCCGGAACCAAAGGTGGTCATGGCGCAGTTGGTGAAAAGTTCCTTGAATTGCGCGAAGGAGCCGAACGTGTTGGAAATCTGCTGGGCGAGTTGGCCCGTCGGCTCGCCACCCGCATTCGGCCCCAAGCAGTTCCAATAAAACGTATGATTCCAGACCTGGGCCGCATTGTTAAAGACCGGCCCGGTCGCCTTCTGGA
>JAFGFZ010000354.1 GCA_016930815.1 Pirellulales bacterium
TAGGGAGTACAATCCAGTTGCAGCGAGCTCATGAATGTGGTGCAAGTAGATGCCGCTGGGTAGCTCAAACTCTACCGTGTATGGGGTGAGCTTCCCATGAAATGACCGCGCGGACGGCCGCCCGGGACGAACAACCACGTGGCGCACCTTGATATCGACCTGTGAAAATAGATCCACTAATTCGTTGATCGCAGTGATATCGCCATCATAGTAGGCATGTTCGTTGCCATTGACCCAATTCCAGTACACCCTAGACGGGTGGCGTAGCACTGCTTCGACCCCCTTGGGCCAATCACCTGAACGGCTGATATGCTCGCCAGCCGGACCAAAGCTTTCTTCCCCCATCCCCCAGAGCGGTGGACATGGGATGGCCGCCAGGATCAGGTAAAAAACGCCGGCGGAAACCCATCGGATTGAAGTGGACATGAAATACCCTCGCATTGAAAACGAATTTTCCAAATAACGCACGCTTCCAGGAGTATAAGACGCCACATCCATTCCAATAGTTCCTATCCAGCCCTGCGCCGCAAATGAGCCAGGGCGACCAACGGGAGCCCGGCATTTGGCGGGAATCGCTCGATGCCCAGGATTCAATGACAGTGCAGCCCTCAGTAAAAACCGAAAAAAGGGGATAGGAGTTAGAAAAGGCAAGCATCAATTGAACACTTTGGCTCCTGCCCCCTTTTTACAAAAAGACGTACTGCCTTCGGAATTGCCTGGATGGACACCGGCGTCGTGCCTTTGATTTCGCCATCAAGGTCCAGCGGATCATGGTCGTCGGAGAGAATGCACAACGAGCGAACTTGATGATATTCGACACCAGGCATATCGATATGAGAGCCGTCGAAGACCTTCGTCAGCAGTCGAAACATTTGCCACTTTGATGCCTTACGGAGGATCACGACGTCGATCTTTCCGTCGTCCACTCTTGCCCTGGGGGCCAGTTGCATTCCAGAGCCCGAGTAGATCGTGTTACAGGCAACGACTAGCAAGAAATCGTCTTCGATACACTGTCCATCCAGGATCAGTTTTGCATGGCGCCGCTTGGGGACCAGGATTTGCACTAGCGCGGCAATCGCGTACCGCGCTGGGCCGAATATCCGCAACCGCTCGGCCTTGCAATTGATATCCGCCGCGCCGGCCCAACCGATGAGCGTGATGCAGTAGTCGATCTGATCACCCCACGTTACCCTCATGATGTCAAATGCCTCGGTTCGACCGGCGACGATCCGTTGGGCACTTTCCAGGATGCTGTTGATTCCTAGCTGTTTGGCCACATCGTTTCCAGTTCCGGCGGGAATGATTCCCAGCGGGATGGAGGCTGTTTCTTTCCGCGCCATCAGGCCGCTCAGGATATCATGCACCGTCCCATCACCACCAATGGCACAGAGACTACCATACAGATCGATGGGAAATGTCTTGGCAATTTCGCGGGCGTGCCCGGGATATTTTGTGACGCGCACATCCGGCTCAAATCCGGCCGCGGAGAAGATGGGCTTGACCTCTTCAAGAATTGCCAATCCATGCCTCTTCCCACCGTACGGATTCACGACGAACATCGCACGCTTGGTCATCATGGCCAGCAGTCCTTTACGCTTTTATATTATGGTTCAAGGCCCCTGCTTTTTTAACTCCGGGGCTCGAATCAACAAGTCACTGGCGATTTGTTGCATTGCAGATCATCCGATAGGCCCGTTCCGCGCTCGTCCGACCGATTCCTAACGCCTCTTTGAGAGCCAAATCCTGTTCCATCCAATTTCCCATCGCCTGCAGAGAAAGCGCCCGTTTGAATCCAATGACTCTTGCAAAGGCGACTGGAGCTGCTGGGAACGGAAAGTCGCTGCCATGCAGCAATCGTTCGCTTGCCACACGATCGGCACAAAGGCGTTGAAAATCGCGAACCCGGCCAGCGCTACCTAAAACCGCCGTATCGCCCCACAGGTTCTTGTATCTGCGGACCATCGCCAGAAACTCCGGCAGCATGTCTGGAGCATCTTGAGGCCATCCGGTCCCGCAATGGCAGGCAATAACCGTGCAGCCCGATTCCAACGCCAACTCAAGTTTACGAGGATGGGCAAGGCCAATGTCAATCACTGGCCCGGTGTGTTCATGACCCGTGTGGACCATGACGATCATGCTCAAATCCACGCAGCGTCGGAAGAATGGCGTGTGCTTTTTTTCCGCCAGGTCAACACCTTGGATTGGAGGATGGATCTTCAAGAGCCGGGCACCTCCTGCCGCGCAGCGATTCAGTTCCTCGATGGCGTCGGCCCGCTCGGGATTGATTGAGACACACGGGATCATCCGTCCCGGATGATGGGCGACTATCCGAAGTAGATAATCATTTGGGATATAAAAATGTGTCCTGTTCCAATCGGGCTTACCATGCTTATTGTAGACCGCATCCTGGGCGAGAATGACGGCTCGATCCAAACCTGACTGCTCTATCTGTTCTACCAGAGCCAATTCGTATCCCTCATCGATGGTCTCGGCTCGCTCCAGGAGCCGCAGGTTGGCAGCCAGATACTTGAATAGCTTCCCTTCAGACGCTGTCTTGGACAAACGACAACCGGAGCCAGAATCACCCGTTCCGAACAGGTGAACGTGGATATCCAAGATTCGTTCAGCCTTCGCCGAGTTCTGTCCTGAGATGCAGGCAGCTCGGGACGCAACCCAGGATGCAGTCATTGCACCACCGAGGAAAGATCGACGGTTGAAATCGCCATTCATACGTTTTCCTTTGCAATAAGTAAGTGAATACTTACATCCATGGTAAAAAAATGACTATCGCGAATCTCCTTGGATCAGATATTGTGCCGTCCGGGCGAACATTTCTTCTCGTTGCCGGGGCCGCAGTAATTTTAGTTCCCGGATGATATTGGAGACGGTTGCCAAACCGATGATTGCCCAGGCGGTTGCGTCAGAAGAGATCCCAGGCGTTTTTTGATCCAGTTCCCGATTTGTTTCGATCATGTCTTGGATTCGCGTGTGAAATCGCTGGTACATGGTTGTGATTGCCTTGCGGATTTCAGGATCGTCGGCCTCGACCAGTGCCGTGAAGACAACCCGGTAAAAACCAAACTCCCCCTGGTGCTTGGCTTCGTAGGCCACCATGGCTTCAACGGCTTGCCTTGGTGTTGGCCTCTTCGCCAGGATCTGATTCCATCGATCCACTCGGCTCTGAAAGATGTCATCGATGGCTGCCAGGAACATTGCCCTTTTGTCGCGCCATAGCCGGTAAAGGATGTTTTCCCGTACATGGCATCGTCGCGCAAGTTCTGCCGTGGTCGTCCGACGGTATCCCAATTCGCTGAATACCTGGCAGACAATCGGCAAAAGCCGTTTGCGTTGCGCATCGATCTGGCTAGGACGAGGCATGGGAGTCCCTCCTGCATATAGTAAGTATTCACTTAATATACATCCTAGAGGGATGTCCTGTCAACATCCGTTGTCGGGCCCAATTCTTCCCGAAGATGGCATGTGGTTGAATCTGGCGGCCCAGAATATCGGAGCAGGCATCTGGGAGGAGGCAAATCCCACCGGTCGCCATTTTCGGAGCTCAGTTCGTCGGGATCGATGCTCCTTGACCCAGGGGATTTTTACCTGCGGAAAGTCCCATACCGTCCCGGAACTACCGGCACGAACACGATGGCCCGTTCCAAGAGAATTGCGACAGTGAAGAAGCCCGGCTTTTCGAAAAAGAAGCCCGGCTTTTTGAAAAAGCCGGGCTTCTAAGATCGGCATGTCCTGCACTTTTTTTGGAACGGGCCATTGAACTCCTGTTGGTGATGCATGGACTAGTGATGCTCAGACCAACCCAGCGTGGCTTGATCAAGAACGTTTAGAGCATGCCCCAGGATATCCATCGTCGCTTCGGACACGTGTTGGCGAAGGACAGGACCAAGCGTTTTATCGAGCAACGCGATGATCTTTTGGCCTTCTTCGGAGGGGATATTTTTCAATTCGAAACGAAGTGCCACGTCGTATTGTCTGTTGAGC
This sequence comes from Pirellulales bacterium, assembly GCA_016930815.1. GTDB lineage: Bacteria > Planctomycetota > Planctomycetia > Pirellulales > Lacipirellulaceae > JAFGFZ01. The sequence goes on from JAFGFZ010000354.1 coordinate 4,000, forward strand.
CCACCGAGGAGCCTGGCCGGATCTGCCGGAATGGAATCGAGAGTTCGCTGGCAATCGCTCACGAATAGCCATTGGCCATATTCCTTGGCATAGAGTTCCTGGCCCGACTCCACACCGATCACATGATAGGTGCTGTTGCCTAGTTCAATTGTTTCCTTGATGTAGGGAGAGAGTTCCCATGAAAGTGATTCCAGATCGGTGATCGGCACAAATCCGAACGCACTAAGATCGTCGCCCAATTGAATGACCGCGCCCCAGGGCCGAGAAGAGTCCAGCCCGCTCGCACCTTTCCCTTCGGCGAACAACTTCAGCATACTACTGAGCCAGGTTGGCATTTCGTTCGCCTTCCCGATTGGGCTGATTTCACCCGGGTCGCATCTCAAGTTGTCGTGACCCGCAAGAGACAGGACAACCAATGGTTTTTCGGCTGCCAGTACGCGTCCTGCCGTAACGAACAAGAGACAGGCCGTCATTACTAACGAGACATACTTCTTCATCTTTTTGCTCCTAGTGGGTCGCACCTGCCAGGTGCGATTTCATGAAAGTATGCACGCCCGGCGCGCGCATCAATAATTCGCAGTCAATTGAGGGTGTCCGGGAATTCGATACGCTGGAATTTGCGGTTTTCGGGAGGGCGAGGCTCCTGCCGAGCCGCATGCCTGGAATAGGCTTTTATTAACCTCTACGAGAATCTGGATCAAACCTTACAGATGGATCGAGCTTTTTTGGGGAGAATCGATCGAAAGGACACTTGATTTGGCACCGGATTTCAGTTCAACGGCTCAAGCAGGTGAATAGGCTTCGAATCTCGTCATCCACTTCATCCGGGCTGGCCACGGTCTGGGCAATTTCCTCTCGGAGAAGGTCGCGATAACGCCGGCGCAGCCGATGGGCGGCGACCATGGCGGCCCCTGTGGAAATACCAAGTTCGCGAGCTACCTTGGCATACGATGTGCCCGTTCGGCCTCCGCCGAGGAATCCCTTGAGTTGCTCAAAATGCAGCTCCTTGCCGGCACGAACCAATTCATCGCGCAGACGCGTCATGACCAGGTCCATGAGGGTGATGGCCCATTGGCGATCGAAGAGCCGTTCCGGTGTTTGATCGTCCGTTGGCTCAAGGGCATCCAAGGACTTCTCAGATTCAAAATTCAACGACAGACGCATCTGGCCACCTCCCCGTTTCCTCGCCTTGGTCCTGTTCCATTGGTCGGTGAGAAAATTGCGGAGGGAAGTGAGGAGAAAGGCTCGGAATCGGCCGCGCTGGGGATCGGCAATTGCAAAGGCATTCTGTTCCAGCAGCCGGGAGAAAAATTCCTGGATTAGATCTTGAGCCTCGTGCGGATCGTTGATCCGACGGCGTACGTAGGCATAGAGCGGATACCAATAGCTTTGGCATAGCTCGGCCAGGGCCTGTCTTGAATCGGGCCGATCCGCCTGACCCGCTGCTAGCACGATGCTCCATCGTGTACTGGCAAACTCCTCCGAACCGGATGAGGGGGTGGATCGCATGAATTTTTTATATCCGGATTCAAGGTTGGGTATCA
>JAFGFZ010000355.1 GCA_016930815.1 Pirellulales bacterium
AAGCGGAGGGCACGGGACTCGAACCCGCAACCGGTTGCCCGGCACCTGAATTCCAATCAGGCTGCTAGCCAATTCGCTTACCCTCCGGATTGGGCGTGCTGGGGACCACTTGGCCAATTTTTATAATAGCCAATCGGCTGTCCCTTTCAAGGTGTCTCCCCGGTCACATTGGGGCCATGTTCGGCGAGGATGCGGAGCTCTTCGTCCAGAATATTTCGAAGGTCATTCCGGGAGCGGACTACGCCAATGATAATTCGGCCGCTCGGTAGAAAAACTTTCGGCATCTTCGGCCCGCCACGTACGCTGAAGAGCTTGCTTGAGATCTCGATATCGTCCATGAAGGTTTCCTCTTGGATAATCGATGCTATCCTGTCATTGTTTGTCACTTGAATGGCCCGAGCCAAGGAAGCATCGGGGGCCCGGTCCTCTTCCATTGCCCAGTCGTGGTATTCCTCAAACTTTTCCGGAGCGATTCTCCAGACAGTTAACGCAATTTTTGCCAGCTGGCAGGAATGGACATGGTCCTCGACGGATTTGGGAAGTCCAGGATGGCATTCCCGTTCCAAGGGGCATGGGACCAAGATCAAAACGAATTGATCCCCGTACTCTGGTAATGTTTTATTGAAATCCCGATGGAAAGCCCGGCAGTTGTTGCAGTGATAATCGAAGAGTTTCACAATCGCATGGGAGGCATCGGGGGAACCGACCATTGGAAAACGATCCCGTCTGAAATTGATGTCATTGACCAGATGGACTCGCGACGCGTGATCTTTTTCTTGGACGGAACGTTCCGGGAACTGAAGATCCGGGAGGTTTGGGGGCGAGGTGGAATCATCGGTATCCCCTTTCGATTCATGATTCCCTGCCATCGGGTGTCTTGGTAAAAGCGATCCATTCAGTCCGGGATCCGATTTCATCCCAGGATTGGAGGATTCGCGATCAGCCGGCTTATCTGGCTCCGTCGGATGGTTGGGCAACGCGTCCATGACCAAATGTGTCTGCGGGCCTGGATCGAATAGATGAAGCACCACGAATAGGGCAAAGGATGTCACGGCAACCCCGAAGCTCCATAACCAATCGGGCCCCCGCCGGTTCCCTGTCCTCAACTGTCGCAGGAGGATGGTTTCAGCCGAATATTGATCCGGACCAGAGGATTTTGATGGGCATGGAGCCGTCGCCGCATCCTCTCGGTTGCGTATTCCACGCGTCGTGAGCCGGATTCCGATCCATCCGGACAGCACGGCTAGAACGCCCATTCCATGGGTTACCATGCAGGAACGGCAAAAAGCGTGCAGAACTGCAGCCTGGATCACAAAAAAATAGACCGCGCCCAGAACAATCATTGACGCAGCGAATGTTAAAACCCATTTCGAAGCAGACCGCAGCGCCTTGTTTTTAGAAAAAACGATGAAAAGATGGCCGATAAAAAAGGCTCCATACATGGCCACCCCAAAGCTCACCACGGGGATGCCATACCATACGGACCAGGATGAATTCAAGACCTCTTCACAATCGCCACCACCGCAGGTCCGAAGTGAATCGTGTTTGGTCAGCGCAAAGACAAAGAGGTAGATACCAAACGCAACTGCCCCGATGGAACTGAGTGAAGAGACGGTCCGCAACAGATAGATCACGAGTGTCTTCATACCGAAGGGTAGCACACGCTTCCGATCCTTGCGGATATTCCTGGCACGCAGAAAGAAGCGATGATTGGGGCGGTTTAGGGTGTATTAGCCATCTTTCATTGAATGGAATCTAAAAGGCAAACATAGTCATTTTCTCATGGTGTTGCCGTTCTAGATATTCGGGCGTCCACGACAATCGGGACCCGTGGCCCCGAATCAAATCCCCTGCGCGCCCTGAATGAGATTGATAAACTCGGAGTTCGCGTTGAACTTGCTCAGCTTGGTTGTCAATTGTTCCATCGCATCGACATGATGCATGGTCGAGAGCGTTCGGCGGAGCATGGTGGCCGCGTGAAGGGTATCTGGGGGGAGTAGCTTCTCTTCACGACGGGTACCCGATTTTTCGATATCGATCGACGGCCAAACCCGGCGGTCGGCCAATTTGCGGTCGAGGACGAGTTCCATGTTGCCGGTGCCTTTGAACTCTTGGAAGATCAGCTCATCCATACGGCTTCCCGTATCGATCAAAGCTGTACCAACAACGGTCAGAGAACCACCTCCTTCAAAGGCCCGTGCAGTAGCGAAGAGTTTTTTCGGGATATCCATCGCCTTGATATCGACACCGCCGGACATGGTACGGCCCGTATTCCCAACCCATTTATTGAATGCCCTGGCGAGGCGGGTGATCGAATCCATTAGCATGAAGACATCTTTTCCCATTTCGGAGAGGCGTTTGCAGCGTTCGACAACAAGTTGGGCGAGGCGGACATGGCTATCCACATCACGATCCAGGCTACTTGCGAAGACCTCACCATTCACCGCACGCCTCATATCGGTGACTTCTTCAGGCCGCTCATCGATCAGGAGCACGATCATCGCGATTTCGGGATAGTTTGTGGAGATCGCGTTGCTGATATGTTGGAGAAGAATCGTCTTCCCGGTTCTGGGAGGCGCCACGATAAGGGATCGTTGGCCCTTCCCCAGAGGCGTCAATAGATCCATGATCCGGGTGCTGAGCGGGTCCTTCCCCGTCTCGAGTCGGAGCCATTGTTCCGGTGTGATTGGTGTCTGATTATCAAATTCGACGATTTTCGGGTAGTCTTCGGGTCGCATGCCGTCGACATCGAGAATTTCTCGTAGTCGTGGTCCCTGCTGGCGTCGTTGGGGTTGGACCATCCCGTTGATCAGGAGCCCTTCGCGCAATCCGAACTTTTCAATCATCGTACCTGGCACGAACGGATCGCTTCGTTCGCGTGTGAAGTTCGTCGCAGGGTTGCGAAGGAAACCATAGCCATTCGGATGCATTTCCAGAACTCCGGATCCCGGCACTACCGGCGAGAGATCCTCATTTTCGGAGCTGTAGTCGTCCTGCCGAAGCCGGCGAGTCGACCGCCGCCGACTTCCACCACGACCCGAAGGGTACGCACCAGGGCGGGCTGAACCTCTTCCATAACTACCTCGGCCACGGGTGCGTCCCACGCGCTTTTTATTCACCATCGAAACTTACCTTAAAGACATTCACTCACGGATTAATACATCGATTACCATCATCGATGCATACGACGAACCAGATGCGTTGTGAATAGATGTTCTCCCGCCATCCTTTGCACGTAACATGTACGAAGTTGGATCTCTCACTTCATACCACTTCCCCAACGGAATTTCCGTTATTCATTGAAATTGGTTTGAGTGCTATGATTTCGTGGTTTAGAGATACATGTAAATCCCACGGCAATCTGCTAGTCGGAGCAAGCTGTGAGGCCTACATGTGATGTGGCTTACACCCGGAGCGATGGGTCTGAACCCGTGCTCACAGGACGTCTTGAAACAAACGAATACATATGATCGCATCCAGGTCCACTCCCGTCAGAAGCCACTGTGCGGAGCCGGAAAGAGTGCAGCGGTTCTTATCTGCCGCACAATCTGAATGCGCAATATGATCTCCCCCTCAGCTATGTGAAGCCTGCCGCCAAGATCGGCGAAGGCAAGCGGAGGCGGCTGCCCCTCGACCGGACCTCTTCTCAACCGACGAAGAACAAACCTGCAGAATCTACCTTTCAGGGTAGAACGTTGATTCCATGGTAATCTTAGTCGAATTCTTTGGTTTGTCAAGCTTGGAATTTGTGAAGTTGGCATGTTTCTAAAAAATTTGAGGGCCGCCCGGATACGATTTCGAGGGATCCTATCTTAACAGAAGAACGCTTCATGGCAAGGGATTCGAGTCCAGGGGACGTTTCCGTACCGCAACGGGAGCGACTGGAGACGAAAAACCGGCAAATTCAACCTAATCGATAGTCTTTAAGTAATCCTAGTGGATGCTCAGGACGATATACGAATTGCCGGGCAACATGCGCCCTTCGATCCATCGGATTAGAAGAAATTCGGCACCGGCGGCCGATTCGCGAATAGATCGCCAAGTGCGTCTGGACCATGGGTTTGGAGGATGTTTCGGGACCTCTCGCAAGCGGAAAAACCAAGGAAATCGCCATGAGTCGCATGGGAAAGGGCATTGCTGTTCTTCTGATGATCGCCTTCGGATTGGGAAACCAAGGAAATGGGCAGGTCATTCCGTGGCGGCAGGATCTTAATACGGCTCAGATCGAGGCGGCCCAGACAGGGCGTTTGGTTTTAGTGCACTTTTGGGCGACCTGGTGTGAGCCATGCAAGCGGCTTGAAAAGAACGTCTTCAGCCAACCGACCGTCGCTGCTGCCATGATGGCACATTATATACCAGTCAAATTGGACGCGGATCAGAATGCCGATTTGGCTAGATCCTTTAGGATACACGGAGTGCCTCATGACGTGATCTTGACCCCACAAGGGCAGCTCCTTGAATCAAAGGTCAGCCCATCGACTGCGGATGCCTACATAACCTGCTTGGGACAAATTGCCACCAGTTATTCATCCGTTGCTTCTCAGAGAATGGTTCCTCCATCTTCTGGCAATGCAATCCAAGTAGCACAAAACCGCAATCCGGCCTATGAAAATCTGTTACCGCAACAACCGGTATCACCCGTATCCATGGCAAGTCAATCCATTCCTGCGAATCCGTCGCCAGGCCAAAATACCCAGAATGGGCCGCCGGCGATTGGTCCAGAGCCAAACAATCCGGGACTGTCGCAGACTCAGCTGGATCAACAGGCACCCCCGTATTTGAATGGCTCGGTCCGACGGCCAAACTATCCTGCAAATTCTTACACTCCGGATTCCTATCCGCCGGATTCCTATCCGCCGGATTCCTATCCGCCACCTGACACGGCACCTGACACGGCACCTCCAATGGACCGGCCGCAGAATCCTGCGAATGGGGTTCCATCCCATGGCCTATCCAGTGCTCCATCCGCCTCGTCCATGCTGCCGAACCATATCCCGCCGCTTGGTTTGGATGGATACTGCCCTGTCACACTCAGAAATTCCCCGTATCCTGCGAATGATTCACGCCGATGGGTTCAGGGCGATCCACGATGGGGAGCTCTCCATCGAGGGAGAACCTACCTATTTGCAGGGGAGGCTGAGCGCGATCTATTTCTTCAAGCAACGAATGCCGATATTTTTGCTCCCGTCTTATCGGGCATGGATCCGGTCCTGGCCTTTGATCGGCACGAGATGATTCCCGGAAAACGCTCTCATGGTGTATTGTACCGAGGTCTGATGTTCCTTTTTTCATCTGAGGCCACATTGCAACAATTCAGCCAGAATCCGGACTACTATGCGAACAGTGTTCGGCAAGCGATGACCATAGGTCAGCCCATGACGACGCGTTAATTCATATCTTTGGAAGCAACTATTTTTTCTTCACATTCCAACTTTCGATGGACTCCGCCCAGGACGTCGGATATACTATAAGAGGCAAGGCTCTTTCAACCGAGTTCGGCACGGCAAACTGGACCGAAGACCCAGTACTTCTGCGGCACAGAGCTCGAGCATGTGTCGCCCGT
>JAFGFZ010000042.1 GCA_016930815.1 Pirellulales bacterium
ATACAAGGAAGCCCTCGTGCCATTGGAACGCGCCGTCCAATTCATGGATGCCAATATCCATGTCTACCTTGCTCTTGCGTGGTGCTATAAAAGAACGGACCAATTACCAATGGCCATTGAGGCATTGGAGCGGGCTATTGAAATCGAACCACTTGAGACCGTGCTCTATTACAATCTCGCCTGCTACTGGTCGCTTTCCCATAACCGGAATGTCTCGTTGCGATATCTGGCCAAGGCGTTTGAAATGGATATTCGTTATCGGGAACTTGCCTATGAGGAATCAGACTTCGATAACTTGCGCAACGATCCCGAATTTCTCGAAATGACGCATAGTGTGGTTTAGCGAAATTCACACCCACCCGCATCCATTACGAAGAATTCCCCTCGACCTGCCGGGTCAAGCGGGCAACCTGATCCCGCACTCTTTCCAGGCCCGGATTTAATCGCAGAGCCCGCCGAAAGGCATCCAGGGCAGCAACGAGATCGCCCAGCTGCAAATAGGCCTCCCCCATGGCAGTCGCTGCCACGAAATGGTACGGATTGAGCTCTAGCGCCTGATGCCAGTCTTGAATCGCTTGACTGAATTTTTTCAATTGAAAACAGGCCGATCCTCGCTGGTACCAGACTTCAGCGAATCCAGGCGCCTCCAGGAGTAATTCCGAAGATTTCTCATAGGCATGGCGATATTCTCCATCGGCATTGAGTCGAATCGTATCGGCCAATTTCCGGCGCTGGATCATATCTCCATCACGATTCCAGATGGAGCGGATACTATTTTGGGCCAATCGCCGGACGGTCGCATCACGATCCAGCATGGCCCGCCCCACGACATGATTGACCGAAAAATCCCCGATCAAACCAAGTGCCAAAATGGCCGCCTGGCGGACTTCGCACTTGGCGTGGGATGTCAACCGTGCCAGTGTGCTTGGCAAATAGTGTTTCACGAGCGCATGGACAAGGCGGACCAGATCCTGGCTCTCCAGGAACTGCTCGTAAAATCTCAGAAGCAACGGTTCGCGAAGTCTCTCTTGGCTCATGTTTTAATTGTAATCAGAACCAGTTGGCAGCATCAAATTAAAACCGATCCCCCGGATACCCGTGGAATTCCGCGGGCGCTGACAGGAAGCCGTATTGGAGGCTATCATAGCATGCCTGGCATGGCCTGGAACCTTATGAAGTAACTCAGGAAATCGGAACGAAAGAACATGCATACACAACTTGTCGTTCTCGGCGGTGGCCCCGGTGGATATGCCGCCGCTTTTATGGCTGCCGATCTCGGGCTGAATGTGACACTGGTCGAAGCCGATTCCCGGCTCGGAGGAACTTGCCTCCTCAGGGGCTGCATTCCTTCCAAAGCACTCCTGCATGTGGCAAAAGTGATCAACGAGGCCCGCGAATTGGCCCATTGGGGCATTGAACTCGGTAAGCCTCAAGTGGATCTGGCCGCCATGCGGTCCAGAAAGGAAGCGGTGATTCATCAATTAACCCAGGGCCTGGACCAATTGGCAAAGCGGCGCCAAGTCCAACGGATCCAAGCAGATGGCTCGTTCGCCAATTCACAGACACTACGCCTCCAAGGAGGGAATCCGACAACGTATTCAGAGGATCATCTCACGTTTGATCACTGCATTGTGGCAACTGGTTCCAGACCAACCATGCCCTCAGCATTTCAGCTGGATACCCCCCGCATCATGACATCCACCGAGGCCCTCGACCTGGACGACGTGCCCCATTCGCTGCTCGTCGTAGGAGGCGGATATATCGGATTGGAATTGGGCACCGTTTATGCGGAACTCGGTGCGGACGTCACGATGGTCGAGCTCACCGATGGCTTGCTCCCTGGAGCGGATCGCGATCTGGTCAAGCCGGTCGTCAAACGCATGGCATCCCGGTTTACAGAAATCCTATTGGGTACCAAGGTTGTTTCTCTCACCGACCATGGCGATCGAATCGAGGCGCAGCTCGAGGGCGCTCTTGGGAATCGGACCATGGCATTCGATCGGATCCTCGTTTCGGTCGGCCGCCAACCCGTGACGGCCGGTTTTGGCTTAGAGCAGACCCAAGTGACACTCGACGATCGTGGCTTCATCGAAGTCGACGCGCAGCAGCGGACACGTGATGAGCGGATCTTGGCGATTGGTGACGTCGTCGGCGAACCCATGCTGGCTCACAAGGCGTCGCATGAGGGCAAGGTCGCGGCTGAAGTCCTGGCCGGGCATCCAGCCGCTTTCGATGCGCTCGCGATCCCTGCCGTCGTTTTCACCGATCCGGAAATTGCCTGGGCCGGCCTGACCGTGGAACAGGCCAAGCGCGAAGGTCATCCGATCTGTGTTGCCCAATACCCGTGGCAAGCGAGTGGCAGGTCGGTCGCCATCGGACGGACCGATGGGCTTACGAAATGGATCCTGGATCCAGAAACCGAACGGATCTTGGGGTGCGGCATCGTTGGCAGCGGTGCCGGCGAACTGATCGCTGAAGCCGTCTTGGCAATCGAGATGGGCGCTACGGCCCGTGACGTGGCCGATTCAATCCACCCCCACCCGACACTCAGCGAAACACTCGCCTTCGCCAGCGAAGTTCACCTCGGTACCGCAACGGAGGTCTATCGGCCGAAAAAATAGGTACAGACGACAATCCTCGCTGACTCGAATGCGGGTCAACGCTTCGAGAACTGCGTCCCGCGACGAGCACCATGAAGACCCGGTTTCTTCCGTTCTTTCATGCGGGCATCGCGGGTCAGGAACCGGGAGGCGCGGAGTTTCTCTTCAAGCTCGCTATCATATTTGAGCAGAGCTCGGGCAATCCCTTGCATGCATGCGCCAGCTTGACCCGTACTGCCACCCCCGTGAACGCGAATCACAACATTCACCTTGTCACGCACTTCGCAATGGTCCAGAGGAGCAAGAACTGCCTGCCGGTCCTGCTCGATCGCGAAGTAATTCTCGAGCGGCCGCTTATTGATGAGAATCTTCCCCGCACCCTCACAGATACGAACTCGGGCAACCGATGTCTTGCGGCGACCGGTCCCCAAGGCGTCTTTGGTCAGAGTCGCATTCGTCGCGGGCATGGTAGTGTGATCCAATGGAAAAAAGGGTTATGATTTCGCCAGCTGATGTTACCGAATCGAGCAAGCCGGTACTACACCTCGAGTCACATATTGGCCGGTTCAGGGAATTGGGCTTGATGGGGATGTTCGGGACCGGCGTATATTTTCAGCTTCGATAGCATCTTGCGACCGAGCTTATTCTTTGGAAGCATTCTTCGGACAGCCTCGCGAAGAATCATTTCCGGTTTCCGCTTGAACCGCTCACGGGCCGAAACCGCCTTCAGCCCAGGGTATCCTGTATACCAGGTATAGCGCTTCTGATCCCACTTCTTGCCCGTGAAAACAACCTTCTCGGCATTCACAACCACGACAAAGTCACCCGTGTCGACATGGGGCGTGTACGTGGGGCGATGTTTCCCCATCAGGACAACTGCAATCTGACTCGCCAGCCGCCCTACAATGCAGCCGGTTGCGTCGACGAGAAGCCATCTTTTCTCGATCTCGTTCGGCTTGGCCATGTACGTTTTCATTGTCGTCGTCAATCCAACAACAAAGGCAGATCCCTTGAGCCATCCAATGCCAGGCACGCTGCCGGTCCATCGGGGCTGGGGCAACTTGGTTTGAATAATCAAAGATGAATCCCAAAGTCTATCGTCATACGATCTTGTTGACAAGGGGCAATTCAAGGATCCTCGGATTTACGGATTTACGCCGATCTCTGGCATCTTGACAATCGTTCTGGCCGAAAATGAGTGTCCTATCAGGGCTCTGGACATCCCAACATGGGGCATCCATCCTCCAATCCACCAGCCAATTGCCGGCCCCGATCCAGGCCCGTCTCCATCACTCGGGAAAGAGATTCGTCGACAAATAGCGTTCCCCTAAATCGGGCAGAATCACCACGATCATTTGATTCCGATGTTCCTCCCTGCGGGCCAGTTGCACGGCGGCCCAGGTAGCCGCCCCGCAGCTGATCCCACACATGAGGCCTTCCCGTTTCGCCAAGGCCCGGGCGGTTTGAATGGCATCCTCATCCTGAACTTGCACAACCTCATCAATGACACTCAAGTTGAGAATATCCGGGATAAAACCGGCACCAATCCCCTGGATTGCGTGCTTCCCGGGCTTCAGCTCCTGGCCGGCTCGAAACTGGCTGATGACCGGACTCTTGGCCGGTTCCACGGCAACCATGCGAACTGAGGATTTCCGCGATTTCAGCACTTCCCCCACCCCCGTGATGGTCCCGCCGGTCCCGACACCGGCAACCACCAAATCAACGGCTCCTTCCGTATCGGACCAGATTTCTTCGGCCGTCGTCTGGCGGTGAATTTCCGGATTGGCCGGATTTTTAAACTGCTGGGGCATGAAGGAATTGGAATTCTCGGAAACCAACTCGGCGGCCTTTCGGATGGCTCCGGGCATCCCCTCGGAAGCCGGCGTGAGCACCAATTCCGCCCCCAAAGCCTTGAGCATCCGCCGGCGTTCCAAGCTCATGCTTTCGGGCATCGTAACCATCAGCCGGTAACCACGCGCGGCACAGACAAAGGCCAGCCCAATCCCCGTATTGCCACTCGTTGGCTCAATAATGACTGTATCCTCGTGAATATGACCGTCCCTCTCCGCCGCGTCGATCATCGCCCGTGCAATCCGGTCCTTGACACTCCAGAGAGGATTCATGTTCTCGAGTTTGCCAAAAATCGTTGCCACGCATCCTTCCGTGATTCGACGCAGGCGGATAAGGGGCGTCCTGCCAATACACTCCGTCACCGAATCACACGTCCTGCCAAAAGATGAAAAGTCCATGACATTCTCCTTAGGGTGTCTAGGAACATGAAAAACATCTCTAGTAGGTCTGGCATGCGGCCCAATCACTTGCTGAGCACGACGATTGCCAAGTCCGCTGCGGAGTTGGGATCGCTGGCAACTGGCTCACCCAACTCTGTATTCAGAGCAACTCTCTGGTGAATCGCAATATTCTTTTCTCGGCAGAAAGCTTCAAAATCAGCAATGGTCAGGAATCGGACATTGGGCGTGTTATACCATTTGAATCCGTGAACCGCATCCACTTCAGGTGCACGGCCTTCGTCAGCCAGTTGGGATCGCCACTTGCGGTAGCCGAGATTTGGGAAGCTGACGATGCCCCGATGACCGACACGGAGCATTTCATGGATAAGATAATCCACGTCCATCACGGTTTGAAGCGTTTGCGAGAGGACAATGAAATCGAACTGCTTGTTCGCGAAAGCAGGGAGGCCCTGGTTCAGATCCGCTTGGACCACGTCCAGACCACGCCGGATACAAACCAGGATAGCCCGCTCGTCGATTTCGATCCCCATAATTCGCTCATGTCCACGAATCCGTAATTCGGCCAGAAGCCCTCCATTCCCGCAGCCCAGGTCCAAAACAGACGCACCCGGCGGAATCAATCCCACGATCGAATCGTAGTCAAGGCGATGTTGGGGATGGAAGATACTCGTGGGCCGATTCAAGGCTGTCTCGGAATCATCCAGCTCCGGTGCATGGGAAGGAGTCGTTGAATCGGTCATCCCACGATCGTGAAGGTTCAAGAGGAACGATCGAATCATCTCTCCATAGCGCTCCAAATTGTCCAGGAGCAGAAATGCGTCATGCCCGCATTTGCTCTGAACATTGCAATAGCTCACCGGTTTGCCTTCGGCAATCAACGCATTAACGACTTCACGCGATTGAAATGCTGGAAATAACCAATCACTCGTAAAACTGATCAATAACCAACGGCAGGTGGATTGGCCGAGTATTCGAGCCAATTGGTCGGGAGTTTTTCCGAGGTCGAAAAGGTCCATCGCCATGGTCAGTGTAAGATAGCTATTGGGATCAAACCGCTCCACGAAGCGATCGCCCTGATAGGCAAGATAGGACCCAACGGAAAACCTGGTTTCGAACCCTGTGCGAATGTTACGCGATCCAAATCGGTCGGCATCAAACTTCTGGGTCATCGCCTCGTGGGACAGGTAGGTGATGTGTCCCAACATCCGGGCCAGCGCAAGCCCAACCGTTGGCCCCGAACCCGAATGGTAGTACTTTCCGGCCTGGAAATCAGGATCGCGCATGATCGCATTGCGCCCGACCACATCAAAGGCAAGCGCCTGGCTCGTAAGCCGCGCCGAGGAGGCAATCGCGATCGCTCCGGATAGGCGATCTGGATAACGTGTCGCCCAGGTGAGTGTCATATGGCCGCCCAGAGAACCGCCAACAACCGCGCGGAGACGTTCGATCCCGAGCCGATCCATTAAACGCAACTGGACATCGACAATATCACGCACGGTAATGACGGGAAAATCGAGACCAAAAGGCTCGCCGGTCTCTGGATGGATTGAATTGGGGCCTGTCGTCCCGCGGCATCCACCCAGTACATTCGGGCAAATAACATAATATCGATCCGTATCGATCGCCTTCCCAGGTCCGACAACCGGGTCCCACCACCCGGCATCATCTTCGTTGGTGTGCCTTGCCACATGCGAATCACCCGACAGAGCATGACAAATGAGGACGGCATTATCGCGCTGGGCATTCAGTTGCCCATAGGTCTCATAAGCAACGGTCACGGATGGCAACTGATGGCCAAGTTCCAAGGGAAATGGCCCTTCAAACGTCGTCGTTTGAACGTATTTCAACTCGCACCCATGCCGATTGCTATCACTGCTTTGAAATGGATCGTCTATCATCGATTTTCCTGGGATGCTTCCAATGCCTGATTCAGATCCGCTTGAATGTCTTCCATGTCCTCCAATCCAACACTGATTCTCACATAATCGTCACGGATCCCGGCGGCTTCCCTTTCCGTGGCGGTCTGCTGGCTGTGCGTTGTTGATGCCGGATGGATAACCAGGGTTTTGGCATCCCCAATATTGGCCAGATGCGATGCCATGCGAACCGATTCGATAAATTTCTTCGCCGCGGCACAGCCCCCGCGGACTCCAAACCCCAGGATCGCTCCCACTCCATCGGGCAAATACTTTTGGGCCAGTTCGTAATCAGGATGGGATGGCAAGCCTGGATAATTAACCCATTCCACCAGCGGATGCTGGTCCAGAAACTGAGCCACCGCAAGTGCATTTTCGCAGTGCCGGGGCATGCGAAGATGGATCGTCTCCAAACCCTGCAAGAATTGAAATGCGTTGAATGGGCTCATCGCCCCGCCCAGGTCCCGAAGCCAGTGGGTCCGGCATGTGATGATGTAGCATGATGGACCAGCCGCCTCGTAGAAAATGGTGCCGTGATACGACGGATCGGGACTCAAGAACTGGGGCCACCGATCCGGTTCTTTTGACCAGTCGAATTGGCCACTGTCCACAATCACACCGCCAATACTTGTGCCATGCCCGCCAATGAACTTGGTCGTGCTGTAGACTGCGATATCCATGCCGTGCTCAAAGGGGCGGAACAGGATCGGTGTCAGTACCGTGTTATCGCAAACCACGGGCAATCCATGCCGGTGCGCGATATCGGCAATGGCCTGATAATCAAGAACGTCGTTCTTGGGATTGGCCATGGATTCAATGTAAACGGCTCGCGTCTCTGGACGAATCGCTTTGGCAATTTGGTTCGGATCCCTCGCATCCACGAAGGTAACGCCTATTCCGAGCCGTTTAAATGTCTGCCCCAAAAGCGTAATCGTTCCACCATACAAGGCAGCCGCCGATACGATATGATGCCCGGAATGAACAAGGTTCAAGAGTGAAACCGTGATGGCCTGCTGACCACTGGATAGCGCCAGAGCCCCAATGCCACCATCCAGTGCGGCCATGCGTTGCTCCAGAGCATCCGTGGTTGGATTCATCAATCGAGTATAGATCCAACCCATCTCTTTCAATGCGAATAAGGCGGCTGCGTGGCCCGTGTCGCGGAAACAATAACTGGCCGTCTGGTGTATCGGTATCGCCCGCGAACCGGTGGTTGGATCTGGCTGCTGGCCCGCATGCAACGCTCTGCTGCCAAGTCCACGCATTGAAAATTGTTCAGATTCCATTTGGAAGTCTTCCTTTAACATTCATTTGACCACGGGCAGCTATGGAAGCCCTGTTAATAAAAACCGACGACCGACGACCGAAGATCCCAGTGATGTTCCAGCCATGTTGCGGTCTCCCGAACTCCGGTTATGTCTTGGTCCCGGGGATGTCGTCGTCTCCCGATCCATCATTATAGGCCGCTATGCTGCCCACGGACCATGGCACCCATCGGAGGCCGAATCGAAGTGGGCAATCGTTCACCTCAAGGGATATGGCCGATGCCACGATTCATCAAATACCGGCGTCTGGACCCTTCTCCCACCAATGACTTCAACCTCGGAATCTGTTAGAATCGGGCCGATCGGATCCTCTTCCGACAGACGCCGAATGGGGTAGCGGCGACGACTGGGGGAAAGCTGCCAGCATCTCTGGGCCTCATGGACAGGATACCGGTTTCACAATGGAAAATCTCCGAATGCATGAACAAGGGTATAGAATCCATGGCGGATACTGCAATCGGTATTGATCTTGGGACGACCTATTCCGTCGCGGCGCATCTGGACAACCAGGGGCACCCCTGGACACTACCCAACGCGGAAGGCGACCGGACCACGCCGAGTGTCGTGTTCTTCGACACCGATGGGCCAACCGTCGGTAAAGAGGCCGTCAAAGCAGCCGCGTTCGAACCGGATCGGGTGGCGCACTGCGTGAAACGGAACATGGGCGACCGCGTTTACGAACGGCCGATCTGCGGCCATGCCCTGCCACCTGAAATCATTCAAGCACTCATTCTCAGAAAGGTGAAACAGGATGCCGAACTTAAGTTGGGATCAGTTCGCGAAGCCGTGATCACTGTTCCAGCCTATTTTAATGAACCGCGACGCAAGGCAACTCAAGATGCGGGTCGGCTGGCCGGCTTGGATGTGCTGGATATCATCAATGAACCCACCGCGGCCGCGATTGCGTTCGGTGTTGGACAAGGTTTCCTTGATCCGCTGGGCGGAAGTGCCCAGCCAGAGACCATCCTCGTCTATGATCTGGGTGGCGGCACTTTTGATGTCACCGTGATGGAAATTGATAACCATCATTACAAAGCGCTGGCAACCGCCGGTGATGTCCATCTCGGGGGAATCGATTGGGACATGCGAATCGTCGACCATGTGGCTGGCCGTTTCATGGAAGAATGCGGAACGGATCCGCGCAATGATGCACGTGCCCTGCAAGCCCTGCTGCTGGAAGCATCGGATGCAAAACATGCCCTGAGCATTCGTGAAAAGATCACAATCCATTTCGCATGGGATGGCCATCGGATCCGTTTCCCACTGACCCGTCCGGAATTCGAGTCACTGACCAGCGATCTTATGGATCGCACTTTACTCACGACTCGCAAAGTCTTGCGCGAATCTAAATTGAATTGGACCAATCTAACCCGGCTGCTCTTGGTGGGCGGATCGACTCGAATGCCAATGATCCCACGCATGCTGGAACAGGAATCCGGATTGGTCGCGGACCGTTCCTTGGCCCCGGATGAAGCCGTCGCGCACGGTGCCGCGATCTATGCGGGCCTGCTCGCCGGCCGCGATTTCCCGTCGCGCGACCAGATGTCCGTGGCCAATGTGAATTCCCACGATCTCGGAGTCTTGGGGATTGAGCCCGAATCGGGGCGACGACGCAAAAAAGTGCTCATCCCACGCAATACCAGGCTGCCCGCCAAACGCTCGGCCCTCTTCGCTACCCGCCGAGACGGGCAACCGAACGTCCTGGTCACCGTGATTGAAGGGGGCGATAGGACCGGTGATCATGCAACGCATATCGGTCAATGTATCGTCACGGACCTTCCATCCAACCTGCCGGCCAGAACACCCGTTCAGGTGCACTTCCACTACACCCCCGATGGCCGCCTAACAATCACGGCATCGATTCCGGGCACCGGTTGCGATGCGACGACGGATATCGAACGATTCTCCGGTCTATCCGAGGAAATGATCACCGAATGGATGAAACGAATTGAAAATGGCACGGTGCTTGAACCACACGATCAAAGCCAGGCATGCCAACTCGATCCGCTGCCAAGAGATCACTGCAAAAATCCAGCCGACAACAGAGATTCACTGGCCACCCATTCCCTGGAATCATCTAGTGATGCGCCCATACCAGAAGAATCCATGGATATGGCTTTCCTGCCAGATTTCGCCGACGATGCCCCATCCGTGGATATCAAGGCACTCAACCAACTGAACGCCGTGATAAAAAACCATCAACAGAAAGTCAACCCAAGCGATGATACGGCGCTCGAAGAATTTTTGAAGAAGTTGGATACTATTTAGATCGATGTTATTGTTGAACGCCAAGTATTCCGCCCATGTCTGGACCGTTTGATCCCTACCATCATTGGCTTGGCGTTTCGCCAAAGGACCAGCCACCTGACCATTACCGCCTAGTGGGTGTGGAACGTTTCGAATCGGATCCTGGCGTGATTGATTCGATGGCGAGCCGGCACATCGAATTCCTCCAGGAGATCCATGACGGGCCACATATCAAAGAAGCTCAGAAATTGTTGAATGAATTGGCTGCCGCGCGGCGATGTCTGCTCGATCCGGAAAGAAAAGCGGCTTACGACGCCCAACTCCAAGCCAAGTTGGATCAGCCCTTGAAACCGGCCTTGGTGCCCCGACCTCCCAATCCCACGGTTCCTGTCAGACCGGCGGCACTCGCCAGCACACGCCAGGCAACGGTGGCACAACAGGCTATTCCTAAGCGGCCACCAACCCGCCGCTGGGCCAAGAAGGCAATCGCTGCCATACCAAGAACGCGCCCCAGGCATATCGGCCGAAACCGGTCGGTCTGGATGTGGAATATCGGCGGTACCGCCAGCGCGCTGACACTGCTCGTGCTCGGCATTTGGTGCTTCTCGGACCGGGATCGATCTCAGCGAAACCATGTGGCTTTGCGCGGGGAGCCGACGCCATTCACGGCAATTGGGGCCAATACTCCCTTCTCCAAACGAGAAAAAATAGCGAACAAACCGATCCCATCGAACCAACTCCTCCTCTGGCTCGATGCCGGCGATCGAACCACGATGGTGTTGGATAAGGCATCCAAAATCTCGCGCTGGAAGGATAAAAGCGGGAACGCATGCCACGCATCCGTTCAATCTCCCGATGCACATCCCCAACTTGTCCAGGATCTCCTCGGAAACCGGCCAGCCGTTCGGTTTGCAGGTTCCCAGTGGCTTGAAATACCCAAGAAGTCATTTCTATTCCAAATGGATTCCGAGTTCACGCTCCTCTTCGTAGCACGCGGGCTTCGCGGGACACTGCTCTCGAAGGGAACCGGCGATACCAAAACAAGTTTTGCCCTATCAAGCGGTGTTGCCAGTTTCCGCGCCGCCGGCCGGAACTGGGATGCCCGGGACTCCGATCCTTCCCGTTTTCAAGTCCGATCCATTGTCGCCGATAGACACAATCTCCGTTGGTATCTTGATGGCGCTCTGGTTGGCACATATCCCAACACGGACCATGCCATCAAAGACACAAGCCGCTTACGCATTGGCTGCTTTCTGCGCCGGGGTCAAGGCCCGGAATCACTCTTTGAAGGCGATCTCGCCGAACTGATCATCTACGACCGGTCGTTACCCGAGAACGAAAGAAAATCGGCCGAATCCTACCTCCGCCAGAAATGGCTCTAGCCCGCGACATGCGCGCACGGTACCTGGATGTTGTAAAACCTTTTGGTTTGTGGATTTATCTCACGTTAAGGTTCAGTTGCCGCAATCGGGCATATCAGGCTCCGGATCGATGAAAACCCCTGACAAAACAACATTGAAGCCCGCGGTCTTCTGCAGTCCGATGTAGACATTCCCACGGACGATCCACGTGAGATAGACACCGCAAGCCGTGTCGGATGCCACCACATCGGCCGAACTGAGTGGAGCGAATTCATCCGATAGCGTCACCTTAGCTGCACGACCATTACGGTCGTAATCGAGTACGTAGAGGCTCAACCGGTAGGTTTCCATCGTTCGTGTGCTGACACGCAATCGCAGTTGATCGTTGGCAAACCAGCAGGCCGGTCGTGGAACCTCTTCGCGTGGGTGCTCTAGCACACGAGAATCTTCACCAGCCAGCGCCGGCCATTGATAGGAATCCCCACGGATTATTTGGATCTGATATCCCTCCGGGCTCGGTGCAAGTTCGCCCAAGCCGGCAATCCATGCACCACGAGTTCCCATGCGATGTTTCCAATGGCCCCCCGAAAGTCTGTCTCGGGACTCCCAACGCGCCGTCGCGGCAGGTAGGTTGGCTACACTCCAGACCGACGGAAGGACCAATCGGGACGCGGTGGACTCGGGTGCCGTTGCCATCGTTTGTTGCCATATCGCCAGTCGCTGGGAACTACCATCGGATCGCGGCGCTAGAATCTCGATACGCTCGGGAACGAACCATGAGCCCTCCTCCGATCTCAACAATGCAATACTTGGCGGCTGATCCAGTGGCACCGCGGGAGTCCAATCACAGGTCATATGATTCTCGTGTTCCGAAATCTGGCCAATGACTCTGTCGTCGATCGTTACGGTCAAGGGTCCCCCAGATCCGACATGCGTCCCCGCAAGCCGCAATCGCAAGGAACCTGCAGGGATCTCCTTTGGTCGCTGAGTAACAATCGGCTCAGGCGGGAGTGCTGTTTTCAATGATTTGCGAATCGCGGTGAACCGGAGTGGATCCGCACTGGCCAGGGCTGGCTCTGGATTGGAACCAGCCACAAGCATGGTGGCTGTACCGTGCCGGTCGGCGGTGATCACCGCTTGCCCATCGCGCGCCACAACCATGGCACGGTAACTTGGACCGTCGGCGGAGATAGCATGGACCCATGTGATCTCCTGGGCCGCCGGGATGCGCAGTGTCACTGTCACGGATTCCATATCGGCACTTCGACGTGATAGGAAACGTGTGCGCGATGTAATTGGCACAATGTAGTTTCCTTCAGGATTGACAAACAGATTTGCGTCGTTGGCTCCTGTCACTTCCACGCAGTGTGGCAACAACACCTGCTCTTTGCCGAGCAGTGTATCAAATAGCGGTGCATAGAGTTCGAGCATATCAGCGGCATGCGGATCCGGGGACTGCTGCGAGATGGGAAACTGATGGGCGATCATCTGCGGGAAGATAGCGCATTGCAGGCGAAGTTTTAACTGGGCCTCGAACGCCAATAAGTCCCCTGAATACGGTTTACGATGATGCCAGGCCGAGGCGGGACGTAACGGGGTCAGGTACGCGAGCGCGGGAAGATAATCGTTCTCGTGACAGACGCCATCCACATCACGCAGTACTTCGACGCGATAGAACTGATTCACGAACACACGCTTGCCTGCCGCGTGTGCCAGCTCGACCACGCGGTGGACTGCTTCACCCACCGGCATCGCCATATTCTCCACGGGACGGTCACCGACCATGCTCAGGCCATCATCGTGGGCGTAGTCGAACACGCTGGCCCAATCCAGTCGATCGATCACGAAGCCATCTATCTCAGGCAAACGGGCCAAATGACGGCGGACCTGCTCGTCGAGCTGTCGCCAGAGTGAATACTTGCTGCTGGGATTCATGACCATGGCGCCTTCCCAGGTCGGAATGTCATGGCCCCGCACATCCTTGACCAGGGCATCCGCAAACTGCTGGCGCAGGGTACGAGTAGCCTCCGCGCTGTCGCCCGTCTTTCCTCCCGCGCCACCATATTCCGTAACATTGAAGTAGGCGTACGTGCCAATGCCTCGCTGGTGCATCGCTCGTGCAAACGAGCGAATCTTGTCGTCGTCCATCATCTCAGCCAACTTCCACCCCTTGGCATACGTATACGGTTCCCACTCAGCGACATTTGGCAAGTATTCACCCAGGTGCGTGAACCAGAAGCTTGACCATAGATACCGCACCTTCTGCCGTGCCAATTCCGCGGGATCCGGATGATCCTGGATATGGTGGTACCAGAACGTGCCCTCATAAGGTCCTCGCGGCAGAGCTGGCCGAAAGTAATTGGGAAACTCCGCCACATAAGCACCGAGGACGGCGCGATAGTCGGCTCTGTGCGCGAAGAAGAGGATCGTAAGCGGTGATGGCCGGCCGCCTCCCATGCCGCGATGCCCCAGTGTAACGCGCAGGGTCTTTCCGTCCCTCCAAGAAAATTGCAGGTGTGGGATATTCGCGTCGGCGGGAAGTGCCAGGGTCAACGCCTGATCGGATCGCGGATCCATGACGCTTACCAGTGGCAGCACCCAGGACTGGCCGTTGTCCCAGCCGTTAGTCGCATAGGGCAGCCCAAGAAAATCTGGAAAGGCTGCAACATCCATCGTACCCTGCTCGGTCGGCGTAAAAACGCGCATCGTGTTACGCAATACCGGCAGTTCAATCACGACCTCGTGTGCTACGCGGATGTAGTCTGCCCGAAAGGCCAGCTTCCATGAAATCGCTCCACCCCGACAAGACCATTCTTGAAAGACCTCCAAAGGCAATCCATCCATTGTCGTGCTGCTGCTAGGTGACGTGTCGTGGTGTTGCCAGGCGTCTTCAGGAGCCTTTACCCATCGTGCCGTGTTGCCTGTAACCTCGTTGCGGACGCTGACATCCACCGGTCCAATGAGCCACGAATGGGGTGAACGGCCTACCCGCGTCTCGATCTGTTCGGGCAAACCAGTGGCTGAGTCCAATCGTATGATCAGTCCGGCCGATTCGATGGTGGGCACCTCCGCTTGGCCAGTGCAAGCGATCAGAAGCCAAGTAAGCCATACGGGGCAACCAAGCCACATCCATTTCACATGGAGCGAAACAGAGGCGAATAATCGGAGTTGATTAGTAATTTCATCCATTGCTTTGCATGTAAGTATATAACACCACAGGACTCAGAACCAGGGTGTAGTTCGCGACCATGCAGTGCGATATTAAATTCCACTCATCGTTATTGTGATAAGGATGGCTATCGTTGTAGTGATTCGGACCATACATTCCGCATGGGCTATTGAGCTCTCATTGCGCTACGATTCCGGTTCATCCGATGAGCCAATCGATGATCCCGATGGCAGCCTATTGATGGTCTCTATGGGGCCGTTCGCAACAAAAAGATCCAAAACTATTGCAGTGAACGCAATAAAGGCATAGCATATGGAGTATGTTTCCTAGTGCGGATCCATCGCCGAGCTAACATGGATTTTGCAATTCGGATGGCTTTTCCCTGAATAGAGCGCGATCCAATCACCGGATCGCGGCACAAATTTGATTGTTGTTTGCATACAATTTTTTTAATGTTCTTGGATTCCAATGTGTTTCTCGCCTATCTTTCGAACCAGGATACGATACTATGAAGAACTCCGCCTTTGTCGTTTTTGCATTGTTTGCGATCGGAAGTGACATCGTCCGAGCTCAGAATGAGGCGCCCTCGCCCAGTCAAACTGCCGTATCCGTAGCATCGGAATCCAGCTCCGCCCAAGATGTCCCCGTCAGGCAATTGCTGGACGGATACACGAAGGCTGTCAACGAGCGGAACATGGATGGGATCATCGAGTTCTTTACCGATGACACGACCACGATAACGCTCAAGCTTGGCAAAGACGGAGCTTTCACGTGGACCGTTTCCCAGGAGGGCCGCACACAGACTATCCAAGGCGAGGCTAGTTACGAGGAGGAGGTCCTGATCCTTGGCCAGCCGAACGGCCCTCCCCTTTCCGGCAAGGTCCAACTCGACAAGTCAAACAATGTCTTCACTTTGACTCCGCCAGGAGCGCCTGCGAATGTCGAAGGACTCCGCTTCGCGCGCCAGTCACCTTGAACGCCATTCACCTGTCATGGTCCCAGCGCTCTTGATCAAGAGGATTGGTGATCCTTCGTGGATATCGGTGATCATGCCCCCCGGGAAGAATCTCGTCCCCTTTTTTTCCCAAGAGGGACATACCGCTTATCAGCCCGATGCAAGGAAAAAAGCACCAAGTGAAAAGGAACTCAATACATGAGAGGATATCCCATATGTATCTGGCTGTGGATGGCGGTTTTTGTCGCACGATTGGCGCCGGTTACGGCATTTTGCGAGCCATCGATCATGGACTCAAAAGAGG
Source organism: Pirellulales bacterium (assembly GCA_016930815.1). Classification (GTDB taxonomy): domain Bacteria; phylum Planctomycetota; class Planctomycetia; order Pirellulales; family Lacipirellulaceae; genus JAFGFZ01. The sequence continues at coordinate 16,130 of JAFGFZ010000042.1, forward strand.
CTGCTGTTCTTCTGACGGGCTATTTCGAAGCCATGAGCGTCCCCAAACCGTTTCACTTGCTCGAAGGCGCGGCGCTCCAGACGCTCCACCGCCAGCTGCGAGAACGTCTTCTTGCGGATGTCGGACTGGACCCCTTGCCAGAGCGGATCGACCTGGATGTTCATCGCTCCAAGCCCATCGCCCATCCCTGGTGTACGATTGAGATGATCGAATACCAGCTCTGGCCGGGCGTCTATTCCCAAGCCCTGCTGCTGGTGCCGAAGGAATTCCAAGAGAAACCGGCACCCGCCGTATTATGCCCACATGGTCATTGGGATCATCATTTCGCGCATCCCGATGTGCAAAAGCGGCTGCTCGTGCTTGCCAAAATGGGCTATGTCGTGTTATCGCCGCGTCAAAATCACTATGAAAACCTGCTTTTGGGGTTTTCTAACCAAACACTCATGATTTGGACCAATATGCGCGGCATTGATCTTTTACAGTCCCTGCCCGAGGTGGATCCCGCGCGGATTGGCGCGGCGGGCGCTTCCGGCGGCGGTTTGCAGACGCAAATGCTCGCGGCTTTGGATGACAGAGTTCAAGCGGCCACGATCGTCGGCATGACATGCGATTTTCGCGAGATACTCTTCCCGCACGCAGCCCATTGCAGATGCAACCATTGGCCAAGAGCAATGGCCTATACGGATGCGCCGGAAATAAGCGCGCTGGCCTTTCCCAGCCCCGTACAATACCTTGTCATGAACGATTGGACTCGCCATTTCCCCCATGACAACTTCCCCAAGATACAGGAACTGTATCGCTTGAATGGATTTTCCGAACGCGTAAGCTGCACGTACTGGCCAACGGGACACACGTATGATCGCAAGAAGCGGGAACGCACGTATTGGTGGATGGAACGGTGGCTTCGCAATCATGGTTCTCACCATACGCTAATTCCCACTGAACCGGAAGAAGTGGTGACCGTATTCCCACCGCAACTGCTCGACGAATGGCCTGTTCCTAATCCCGGAAACAAGGGATTGGAAGCCCTGGCAGCTCATATTCACGACGCGCGGCATTTCAAAACAAAAGAAATTCACGACCCAACGAACCCGATCCGCTACAAAAGGCGAATGCGCCAACTTCTGCCCGAGATTCTGGGCCTGGGAACCGGCCTTGCCCCTCGATTCGATGAAGTTCAGGTTGTGGATGCGCGCAAACAAGACGGTGTCACGCTGTCTCGGGTACGGTTCCCTTCCGAAGGGAATCTTCAAGTCCCGGCACTGATCGTCGCTCCCGCTGTTCAGGATTCCGAATCGGGGCCGGTGACGTTGATACTGGACAAGAGGGGCATGTCCGGTATTGAGACATTAGAACCG
>JAFGFZ010000356.1 GCA_016930815.1 Pirellulales bacterium
AAATGCTCCAAAACTCCCCCTACTTGCCCGATGGCTTTGCAACAGATGCCATTGTCCGCCTCGCGGATTCCGTTCATCCGGTTCTCTATGACAACCAATCTCTCCACGAAATCGTGGATCTTCTGGACGCCATCCAGCGGGCTGACGGGCCCTAACAAAGCCTGCTAGCCAAACGTCCTGCCGTAAGTCATAATATTTTTTTCGGAACAGAATCATCTCGGGTCTCGGAATGGGGACGGAAACCTTCATGGGAATCCGTTTCTTCCGCCGTCTCGACATGACGACGGAGCCGGTGCCTTTTTCGTCGCCACGGATTCGCAGACGATCACGGCCATGCAGAAACCGATACGGAATTATCTCTCCATAAAAGTTGTACGGACGGCAATCGTGCTGATGTTATGGCATGCCGTCTCAGCATCCGCGGTCGAGCCTGCTGAACGTTTTCTGGACGTGCTTCGTGATCGGGAACTCTACGATCTGGCCGTAGTCTATCTTGATCGGATGGCATCCAGCCCGCTCGTCACGGACGAATTCAAGGAACGGATTCCCTACGAACAGGGCATCACACTCCTGGAGCATGCCAAGGACCTGGCCGATGCCCAAGAACGGTCCAAGAAGCTCCAAGAGGCCCAAATCCAGTTGGAATCCTTTATCAAGGCAAATCCAACCAATGAACAAGGGCTGAAGGCCCGCACCGAACTCGCCAGAGCCCAGGTAGGCCATGGCCGAGCGCTCCGGGAGGCAGCGGAGCGGTTGCCGGATACCCAGAGCGCGGAACGGACGGAACGCCTCGAAGAGGCTCGAAAATTCATCGCATTGGGCCGCAAGGGATTGATCGAGGCCAAAACGGTCTACCGGTCCATGTTGGATTCCATCCCCAAGGATCAATCCCAACTGGCCGATCAACGCCAGTCCATCGGCATGTTGTGGCTCGCAACGTCGCTCCTGAGCCACCAGGCAGCCTATGAAGAATTATTCACCTATCCTGCCGGGAGCGGCGACCGTACGAAGTTAGCGGAGGCAACCGCCAAGGAATTAGCGCACCTGTACGATGTCTACGAATCCCGGCCTCAGGTCAGCATGGATGCCCGTCTTCTGGAAGGGCAATGCTATCAGGAAATTGGCGACTTGGATAAGGCCATCAATTGTTACGAGGATATCATCTCCCAAGATGATACACAGCCCTGGCTTCGTCGTTGCATCACGAAGGCGCTCCGCTACCAGGCGGAATGCTATATGAAACAGAACAAGTACGACCAGATCATCAAGGCATGTGGTGATTGGTTGAACCGGTCTCGAGGAAATGAACCGCAGGAATCCGATTGGCTAGCCGTTCGTTATCATTTGGCGATGGCCCATCTCCGGAAAGCCGATAGTGCTGGGAATCAAGCCGACAAGAAGAAACAGATCAGCGAAGCGCGGGACCATTTCAAATATATTTCACGCCAGCGAAAGGATTTCTGGAAGGAAGCTCGCGATCAATACACTGCCCTCAGCCGGGGCATGGAAACATCCTCCCTTCCGGAAGTGAAGACCTTTGACGAGGCTTTTGGACTTTCGAAGGACGCATTTGAGCAAATGGCAGCCAATCGAGCGGCCTTGGATGCCGCGCGCCGCAATTCGCCGGATCAAGTGCCTGAATTAGAGGAGTCGATGGAAAAAAATCGCAGCGATGCTTGGCAATTGCTGCACCAGGCCATGGACATGGTTGATGAGCAAACGGATCTGGACTCGGTGAATCAAGTGAGGTTTTTTCTCTGCTATTTGTATTACACGGATGGCGACTATTGGCGTGCGGCCGTCATCGGCAAATTCCTGGCCGAACGTTATCCAGACCACCCAGCATCGCGCAATGCAGCGAAGATCGCGATGGCCTCGTACCAGCAGCTCTATGCTCAGGGCCAGACGGAGGACAAACCGGCCAGCGCCTTGGATTTCGAATCGCGGCAGGTTGCTAAGATTGCGGATTTGATAGCCCGCCGCTGGCCAGACACGCCCGATGCGGTGGCCGCCTACGACAGTCTCATCAATTTCGCATTGCAGCAGCGCCGTTTCGACGATGCGAGAACGTACCTTCAGAAAATCCCTGAAAGTCAACAGTGGGCCGCGGAACTCAAAATCGGCTGCATCCTGTGGGCCGATTATCAGGCTACAATACGTTCGGAGAACGCGGATCAACCCGACGCCAACCTTCTCGCCAAGCAAAAAGCGGACGCAATCGCAATGCTGGAACGGGGATATTCCCAAGTGGATGGGGAGAACATCGACGCATCGGTTGCCAATGGTGGGCTCTTTCTTGCCCAGGCGTACAACTTGGAAGCCCGTTTCCATGATGCCATCGCAGCGCTCGAAAAGCCAGTTTCCGGGCCGCTTGCCCTGCTCGACGCAAAGCACGACGCGGTCAATCGCGATGGATTTGATGCGGAAGTTTACCGGACCGCACTGCAGGCGTATGCCCTCGCATCACCCCCCGAAACTGAAAAATCCCAGGCCATGATGGACGCCTTGGATGCATCACTGGGCAGTTCCGATGCCGAGTCGGCAGAGAAGCTTACGCTCATCTATCTTGGTCTCGGAATCCAACTAAAGAAGCAACTCGAATCGTTCGCGGCCGAGGGCCCCGCGGAGACCGCGCAACGGATCGCGATCGCCTTGGAAGAGATCCTGGGACGAATTCAAAAGCGATCGGATGGCCTGGATTGGTCCAAACGACGATGGCTTGCGCAAGCCTATTATCAGCTGGCCGAAGGGCTCCGCGGTCCAGATGATTCGATCCGTCCGGACGTACGATCCTACTACGACAAAGCACGCGAAGCCTACGAATCCTTACTGAAGCAGGCTGCGGCGGATACTGCCTTCGCGCCGAATGAAGAATCCATACTGGGCGCGAGAAAAGACCTGGCGGATTGCCTCCGCCGCCTCGGAATGTATGACCAAGCCATGGATCATTTCACGGCAGTCCTTTCTAAAAAACCCATGATGCTCGATATGCAACGTGCGGCAGCCAACACACTTCAAGCATGGGGAACCGCGGATCCTAACAAATACTTGAAGGCAATTGGTGGAGATTACCGGGACAAAGACGGCAAGAATATCGTCTGGGGATGGGCGAAGTTGGCCAACATGGCCTACCGAGTCACTGCCAAGTATCCTCAGTATAAGGACTTCTACTACGAAGGATGGTTCAACTGCGCCCAGGCTCGCTACTTGTACGCCATGAGTCAAAAGGGTGGAAAACGAAAAGAGCAACTCGCAGAGTCCGAGTCCATCATTCGCACTCTCTACACCGTTCGCGAGGAGCTGGGGGGCGCGACCTGGCAGCAGAAGTTTGATGATTTACTGAAAACAGTACAGAAAGCCCAAGGGAAGAAAGCGACTGGGCTCGCGGGCCTTCGAAAAGAATAGAGTGATAATTCGATGATTCGACCACCCATTTATCTCACGTGGACCATCCTTATGTTCGCCATGGCGGGAGTTCGATGGACATCCTGCCCCGCCTTGGGACAGGGATTCGATCGGATTCGAGTCGGCACAACCGTCGATTCGGGAAACATCGTGGAAATGGATGAACTCAAAGTCAAGTTGAATAAGGGCGCCTTGGATAAGGAGTACGCGATCCATGAGATCCAGGAAATCACATTCGCCCGCGAACCAGGGGAATTAACCCTTGCGCGGAGCAATGCCGCGGTCGGCGGATATCAGACCGCATTGGACGCCCTTGCCCGAATCGAAATGGACCAGATACGCCGCCCTGAAATACGGCAGGATATCGAATTCTACAAAGCCTATTGTACAGCAAAGCTGGCAATTGCCGGAGAAGGAGATCTTCAAGAAGCGGGGAAGGAATTACATCGCTTTATCCAGCGGAATAATAAAAACTTCCATTATTATCAAGCGGTTGAGACTCTCGGCGACATCCTCGTTGCATGGGGATCTTACAATCGAGCGCAAGAGCAGTATGCGATCCTGGCAGCCGCGCCTTGGGATGATTTCAAGCTGAAGGCAGCCGTTCTTGAAGGGCACGCCCTGGTCGCTCAAAAGAAGTTCCCGGACGCAATCCAACGCTTTGATGCGGCCCTGGCGATGAAACTGGATACACCCATTGCCAAGCAGTTGCAACTCGACGCACAACTCGGGAAGGCGGCCAGTCTTGCGGAAAGCGGCCAGGTTGACCAGGCGGTACAGATGATCAACAACGTGATTGCCAGCGCTGAGCCGGAAGCCGCGGAATTGCATGCACGCGCCTATAATGCACTCGGAAACTGCTACGTGAAAGCGGACAAACCCAAGGATGCCCTGTTGGCATTCCTGCACGTGGATCTTCTCTACAGCGGCTACCCCGCCGCCCACGCAGAAGCCCTCTACCACCTGGCGCCCCTGTGGGAAGCGGTCGGCCAGGGCGAACGTGCCCGCCAAACCCGCGAATTACTCTCCGATCGCTATCCGAACAGCCGCTGGCTAAAACAGTAGGCAATTATGTAATATGGTTTTCCAATATCCTGTCACATCGCTCAGATGTTTCGGAACTCAACTCAAACTCGGAGACCGTTATGCGGAAACTCATTGATCATGTCACGGCAGGCGTGCCATGGCGACTCCCCGTCTTTTGCGTTCTCTTTTCAGGTGCTGCCTTCCTCTGTTTATTAGATCGATCGGAATCCGCACTTGCCCAGTCCGAAGCGAACGCCGCAGAAGATCTGGGAACAGACGAGGATGGGGAGGCAAAAGATGCACAGGAACCTGCGGAGAATGCTCCGTCCACGGATACGGAGGACTCCAAAGAATCCGACACGAAGAGAAAAGCCAAGAAAAGTTACCTTGCTTGGGCCTGGGAATCACTCGGTATAGGATACAGCTTAGTTTTTCTATGCCTCTCCTTCGTGCTTGTCGCGCTATTCGTGATGAACTTGATGACAGCGCGGCGAGACAATGTCGTTCCCGTATCCCTCGTTGAAGAATTTGAAGGCTTACTGAACGAGAAGCAGTACCAGGAAGCCTACGAATTGGCTCGGAACGATGAATCCTTTCTCGGCCAGGTCCTCTCGGCGGGATTATCGAAGCTCTCGAGCGGTTACAGCCAGTCGATCGAAGCGATGCAGGAAGTTGGTGAAGAAGAAAACATGAAACTCGAACACCGGCTCAGCTACATGGCGTTGATTGGCACCATTAGCCCGATGATCGGTCTTTTAGGTACTGTCCAGGGGATCATTGGCGCATTTCAGGAGATTGCACTCACCTCGTCGGGTGCTCCCAATGCCCAGGACCTCGCTGGCCATTTGGCGACGGCGTTGTTCACGACCCTGGTCGGACTGATTATCGCGATCCCTGCAATCGCCGCCTACAATATCCTGCGAAATCGTGTCGCCCGGCTCGTGCTGGAGGTGGGTATTGTTAGCGAGGGGCTCATGGGCCGGTTCCAAAGCATGGATAAGAAGAATTGACATGATTGCCATGATTGCCTGTCAGATTTTTTGAAAAATGGAATCTCTTCAACCATAATCCTTTCCCATCATCCAATCCTTTCCCATCATCCGTCCCATGCGTTTTTACGAATCGAAAACGGCTCCCGCGTCCAAAGGCGATTTGACGCCGATGATCGATATGACGTTCCAGCTGATCGCCTTTTTCATGCTATTGGTTAATTTCACTGATGCCGAGCAGGATCAGCGCGTCCGGCTCCCAGAGAGCATTCTCGCGGTGCCGCCCGACGAACCGTATGAAGAGCGGCTAACAATCCAACTTGCATCGAAAGACGTCATTATTTTCGCTGGTAGCGAGTTTTCTTCGTTGGATCAGTTGTCTCGTGCTCTCCTCGTCGAAAAGCAAATCCTCGAAGCCCGTGAGAAGAAGGTGAGCGACACCACGATCATCATTCGCGCGGATCGAGAATCCAAGACTGGGAAAGTGCAAGAAATTATCCAGGCATGCCAGACGTTGGAATTTCTGAAATTCGCACTCCGGGGAAAACAAGCCGAAGTCCGGGTGCGATCACCATCCAATTGAGAAAGATCCAAGTCCGATGCGCATTCGCCACGCTGGCCGGGAAGATACGACCGAACTCCAGATGACGCCGATGATCGACATCGTCTTTCAGCTTTTGGTCTTCTTCGTCATGACATTCCGAATCGCCCTGCCCGAAGGCGATTTCAGTATCCAGATGCCATCCGCATCGGCATCGGCGACACTCGAACCACAAACCAGTCCGACCCTCCAAGTCCGGTTGAAAGCCAGAGCCGATGGGGAACTCACAAGTATCACGCTCGATGGAACTTCCATGAGCGATTTCACCGATTTGCAACAGCGGATACGCCGGATTGTCAGGGATTCGGCCGGGCCGGGTGAATCAGGAAGCGATCGGGAAGTTGAAATCGATTGCGATTATCATTTGAAATACGATTATGTCATCCAGGCCATCACCGCTATTTCCGGCTATGTCGATCCTGAAACTCGGACGCCACATAAGCTCATTGAGCGGATCCGATTCGCCCCGCTCCAGAAATAGCCTTTCCATCGATCCTTGCCGATTCAATCGCTTGCGCGTGTTTTCTAACGGACGCTGATGAATATCATTGAAATCCAGAACGTCACGAAAACTTTCGGGGACCACACCGCGGTTGACAACCTCTCACTCGCCGTGCCCGAAGGTTCGATCTACGGCTTTATAGGACCGAATGGCTCTGGAAAAACAACAACCTTGCGCATGATCATGCGAATTCTCCATCCGAATGCGGGAACCATTCGCGTCCTCGGGGAAGAGTCCTATGGCGCGGCGCATGATCGAATCGGTTATCTTCCCGAAGAGCGCGGACTCTACAAGAAAATGAAAGTCCGCGATATCCTCCAATTCTACGCGGAACTGAAAAGTGTTCGCAACTGCAGGGAAGCCGTCCAATGGTGGCTTGAACGGCTCGACCTTGCCGAATGGGCCAGCAAGAAAGTCGAAACACTCTCCAAAGGGATGGCCCAAAAGGTCCAGTTTATCGCCGCTGTCATCGCCCAACCCGACCTGCTGATCCTTGACGAACCGTTTACCGGACTTGATCCCGTCAACATGGATGTGCTCCGCGAAACTGTTTTGGATCTCCGGAAAAAGGGAACCACGGTCATCTTTTCAACGCACGACATGGGTGTCGCTGAAAAACTTTGCGACTTCATCTTCATGATCTACAAAGGCCGGAAAGTGCTCGATGGCACTCTCAGCGCGGTCCAGGGAGATTATGGGCAGGACACGCTCCGGATCCAGGTGAACTCAGCCGACAGGAACTTCGCCAATTTACCGGGAGTCGAACATGTCACCGATTTCGGGCATCTCCAGGAACTCCGGATCCGGCCAGGCACGAATCCCCAAACAATATTGGCCCTATTGATGCAACAAGGTGAAGTGATCCACTTTGAACTGGCAAAACCATCCCTCCACGATATTTTTATCCGAATCGCCAGCCCAGAGAAAGAAGCAGTGAAGGGCCATGCGTAAGATTTTCATCGTCGCTGTTCGGGAATATGAATCGGCCGTCCGAACCAAGGCGTTTATCATTACGCTGGTGGCAATGCCCCTTCTGATGGGAGGAAGTATCGCCATGCAGGCGCTGTTAGGGGATAAAGTCGACACGTCGGATAGAAAACTCGCCCTGATCGATCAGACGGGGCGCCTATTCGATGCGGTTGCAGCCGACGCCAACGCCCGTAACGAATCCGCGATTTTCGTGACAAAGAACGGTATCCGCGAGCAGAACCAGCCGCGGTTCATCATCGAAAAAGGGGAATGGGACCCCGGGAATTCCGATCGTATTCTCTTCGGTTTATCCGAACAAATTCGAAAAAATGAACTCTTTGCCTTCGCAATTCTCCCGAAGGACATCATCGAACCAGGGAAAGAAAAACAAGGCGGGCCGATCCAATACTATTCCAACAGCCCAACTTATTTCGACTTGAGTCAATGGTTATCAAGAACCGTGAACTCCAAGATCCAGCAGCTCCGGTTCGAAGCGGCTGGGCTCGATCCAGATGTCGTGGCCAAGGCGACCTATCCCATTGATACCGAAGAGCTCGGCCTGATGACGTTGGACGCGGCAGGCCAGGTCCAAGATGCCGAAAAGACAAGCCGTGGCGCCAGTTTCGCAGTTCCGGCCGCGCTGATGATGCTGCTGTTCATGGTGGTTATGGTCGGCGCCAGCCCGCTGGTCCAAAGTGTGTTGGAGGAAAAAATTCAACGTATCGCCGAGGTTCTGCTCGGCTCAATTCCACCATTTCATTTGATGATGGGTAAATTACTTGGCACAGTTGCCGTTTCACTTACCATTTCGGTCGTTTATCTCGCCGGCGCATATGCCGTCCTGCAATATCTCGGATATGCCAATTATTTTCCAACGCATCTGGTCTGGTGGTTTCTTCTTTACCAGGCCTTGGCAGTCCTTATGTTCGGTTCCGTCTTCATCGCGGTTGGCGCTGCCGTCAGTGATATCAAGGAATCCCAAAGCATGCTGATGCCGGTCATGATCCTCATCGTATCGCCATTATTTGTCTGGACGAGTGTTTTGCAGGCACCGACCACGACGTTTTCCGTTGTTGTGTCCCTGATTCCACCGGCAACACCCATGCTCATGCTGCTCCGGCAGGCAATCCCGCCGGGTGTCCCCCTGTGGCAACCCATTCTGGGCATTGTTGGCGTCGTTCTGACAACCATCCTCATGGTCTTCGCCGCCGGGCGGATATTCCGCGTCGGCATCTTAATGCAGGGAAAAGGCGCGAAATTCAGCGACCTCTTCCGCTGGGCACTCCGGGGATGAAATGGAACTTGATTTTGATTAGGATTCCATCGACCGTGTATCAACTCTTGGGAAAACTCCAGATCCCTCCATACTTGCCGTAAACCCGATATCCTAAGAAAGGTTTTTTCATGAAGCATCATATCGTCATTTCGGTAATGGGTATTCTACTCTATGCATCTACGTTGCGGGCTGAGCCACCGATGGAGGATGCCCAGGCCAGGGCACTGGCCAAGATTCGGGCGCAGCGGACCGAGGGGCTGATTGCTGTTCAGCCATGGGTGCAATGGATGGAAAGCGGCATGTTGGGTGTGGGATGGCTGACGGATCGGCCCGCGGACGGTCTGGTCGAATGGACCCAAGAACCCGGCCCGGATGCGGTTTGGCGCCAGGCGTGGTATTCCGAGGACGGGTTGCGCCAGGCCAATGGCACAGTGCAGCGTGCCGTGATCCGAGGCACCGATCCGGCCAAGCCCGTCCGGTTACGCGCTGTCTCGCGCCCCATTGTATCGTTCCAGCCTTACCAGGTGGTCTTCGGGGACCCGGTAATTTCCCAGGAACGATGCCTGCCTGCCTTGGCGCAATCCGATGGGGCAATCTCCATGATCGTTTTCAACGACATCCACAACCGGCCGCAGTTCTATCCGTTGCTGACCCGCGCAGCCGGCCCGGACGTTCATCTGGCGGTCTTCAACGGCGATGTGTTGGAGGACCCGCAGCGTGAAGAGGATTTGATCGAAAAGTTGCTGCTACCCATGTCCTGGTTTGCCTCGCAAAAAATCCCATGCCTCTTTGTTCGGGGCAACCATGAAACACGGGGCGCGTATGCCCGCCAGCTCAAATCGTATCTGGCGCTATCACAGAATCGCTACTATGGCGCAATGACGATGGGTTCGATGCGGATTCTTTTTCTCGACAGTGGTGAAGATAAACCGGATACCAGCAATGAATACAGCGGGCTGGTCGATTTCGACACGTACCTGGAAGAGGAACTGGCCTGGTTGCAACAGGAACTTTCCAGCAAGGCTTCTACGGACGCGGTGTGGCGTGTGGTCGTGGTCCATATACCGCCGGACTGGCGCAAGGAGGAGGCCCAGTTGTGGCATGGTGAAAGGCGGATGCGCGAACGATTTGCGCCCCTGTTCGATGCCGGTCGCGTCCATGTGGTCATTTCCGGGCACACGCATCATGCCGAATGGATCCAACCGTGCCCGGATGCAACACGCGGATTTCGCTGGCCGGTCGTGATTGGCGGCGCGCATCCGCTGGATAAGGCCACGGTGATTCGCGTCGACACGACGCCTGAAAAATTGATAGTCAAGACTCTGAACGCATCCGGGGCGGTGATAGCCGAGCAGGTTTGGAAACCAATGACATCTTCGCCACCCTCGCCTTGGCCGTAAGGGGACAGGCACATTTTTCGGCCTTCACTCACGAACTGGCGGAAAGGCCAAAATGGGCCGAAAAATGAGCCAGTCCCCGGCGGCTTGAATCTTCCCTTGTTTATGCCCGCGGGTGGTAGGTCGCGTGAATTTTTTTTAGGCGGGAATGATCCACGTGCGTATAGATTTGCGTCGTGGCGATACTGGCATGGCCCAGCATTTCTTGGACTTGCCGAAGATCCGCGCCGCCGGCCAGGAGGTGGGTTGCGAAGCTGTGCCGGAGCGTGTGGGGGCTGACATCTGGTGGCGCGTTGGTCCGCAGTGCATATTTTTTAACAATTTCCCAGATCCGTTCCCGGCGCAGCGCGCGACCGCGGGGTGACAGGATAAGCCGGTGGCTGGGCGGTTCGCGCCGCGCAGCCAGGTTTGGCCGATCGCGGTCCAAGTATTCTTGCACCGATTCGGTGGCGCGGTTTCCCATCGGGACAATGCGGTCCTTGTCCCCCTTCCCGTGGCATCGACAATAATGCTGATCGAGTTGAAGATCCTGAACATTCAAGTTGGCCAGTTCCGAGACGCGGCAGCCGGTGGCGTACATGAGTTCCAGAACTGCCCGATCACGGCGCCAATGCGGCTCGCGCCGGCTCGGTGCTGCGAGGAGCCGGTCCACATCACGTGGGGAAAGAACACTCGGCACACGCTGCCACAATCGGCGCGAGGCGAGAAGTTCCGCCTGGTTCTCCCGGAGCGTTCCTTCCAGTTGGAGATACCGGAAGAACATTTTCAGCGAGACCACATGCCGGCAGATACTACTCGAAGCCAGATTCTGCTCTCCGAGCCATGCCGGATATCCGCCCAGATCGTGGATCGTCAATCCCTCGAGACGCCGGCCATTGAGCCATTCGAGGAACCGTCTCAGATCGCGCTGGTACGCAAGGACCGTATTCTCGGCCAGGTGACACTCGCTCCGAAGGTAGCGAACGAAATCGTCCCCCCATTGCTTCGTCCGACTCGCGATTGTCACTCGGCGTGGTATAACGAGTTTTCGCTGGGGCATGGCAGGCAGAGGAAGGAAAATCCGTCGTTCCCAGGGATTCGATGGAATTGAAACACTTCCAAATTGCTTGTTATTTCGAGTTTTAGCAAAAAGCGGGCAGGGATCGACGCCATTTCGAAACTAGTGATTCAAAGTCATCTATCATCGGGACGCCGTTCTGATATCTCTTATCGACATTCCCATTCCATGGACTATGGAATAGAGATCGCCGGTGGCGAACCGGGATTGTGCCGGGATTGTACGAAATGGGCGCCTTCGAGTAGTCGAAGTGGAGAGCGGATGGTAAACTCTAACAGTTTTATTGATCGCGACGATTCGGAGTCGAATGTATGAACGTTCTTGTCACCGGTGGCGCCGGCTATGTCGGGAGTTTTACAGTCCGAGCATTGATGCTTACCGGGCATTCTGTCTGGATTTATGACAACCTGTCCTTGGGTCATCGGGGTGCCGTACCCGGCGATCGGCTGATTGAAGGTGAATTGCACGACCGCCAGCATCTGATTGCCACGCTCCGGGACAAGCGAATTGACGCCGTCATGCATTTTGCGGCACTGGCTCAGGTCGGCGAATCGTTGCAGGATCCGGCCCGTTATTATGACAACAATGTGGTGGGAACATTGTGTTTACTCGAAGCGATGCGGGATGCGGATGTCCAACGGATCGTCTTCTCAAGCACGGCGGCCGTCTACGGGATTCCACAAAGTGTCCCGATACCCGAGGATGCCCCCCGCGTGCCGATCAATCCCTACGGTATCACGAAACGCGCCATGGAGCAGGCTATGGAAGCCTACACGCGAGCGTACGGAATGGGCGCCGCCGCGCTGCGATACTTCAACGCCGCCGGCGCTTCCGCCGAAGGAGATCTGGGCGAGGACCATGATCCCGAATCGCATTTAATTCCACTCGTGCTGCAAGTTGCGCTCGGCAAGCGCGAACATGTGGTCATCCATGGTGACGACTACCCAACCGAGGACGGGACTTGTATTCGTGATTACATCCACGTCGATGATTTGGCGAGCGCCCACATTGCCGCCCTGGATGCGATCCGATTGGGCACCTTAAAAACCATGAACCTCGGAACGGGTCAAGGCGCGAGTGTCCTTGAAATCGTTGAAGCCTGTCGTGGCGTGACTGGGCATCCCATTCCAGCCGTCGTTGGCGGTCGCCGGATCGGCGATCCGCCATCACTCGTTGCCGATGCCAATCTGGCAAGGACAACTCTTCGCTGGAATCCGCAATATACGACGATCGAATCGATTGTCGAATCCGCCTGGAAATGGCACCATTCGAATCCCAATGGATATGGTGATTAATGCACAAGGTTGTTTTCGAGAAGCCGTACCAGTTCATCGCACCGTCCCACGCAACAATCTGGTCGACACTGGCCAAACTCTATGTGCATCGTTATTTGCGAAAGACATACAAAATTCACTCGATCGAATGCCGTAACACACAGCGGCTCAAGGCATCGATCGATGCGGGGCACGGAATATTGTTGGCGCCAAACCATTCCCGATTATCCGATCCATTCGTTCTGGGCGAGGTGGCAATCCAGCTCAAGATCTGCTATTACGCGATGGTGAGCTGGCACGCCTTTCAACAGAGCTGGTTCGATTCATTCACGATTCGCAAGCTCGGGGGATTCAGTGTCTATCGGGAAGGGCCAGACCGCCGGGCAATTGCCATGGCAATCGACATACTCACCGCAGCCAGACGCCCCCTGGTTGTTTTCCCCGAAGGCGCTCTGTCACGGCACAACGACCAGCTCATGGCCCTGATGGATGGGATCTCTTTCATTGCCCAGAATGCCGCCCGTCGCCGTGCCAAGCAAAATCCTCCAGGCAAGGTGGTCATCCACCCTGCCGCCATACGATATTATTTCCGCGGGAACCTGGAAGAATCTCTGGCACCGGTCCTTGACGAACTCGAGTCACATTTCGCCTGGCGGCCGAAGAGAGGATTGCCATGGATCAAACGAATCCGCGCCATCGGCGAGGCCTGTTTGGCACTCAAGGAGATCGAGTACACAAATCACGCGCGTGGCGGTGATCTGTATGACCGATTGGAGGATCTCATCGAGCACCTCCTATCGCCGCTGGAAGAAGAATATCAAATAATCAATAAGGCTCTCAATATTGTGGGGCGCGTTAAGGACCTTCGGACAGCAATCCTACCCGATATGATCCATGGCGCCATTTCGGACGCGGAACGTGAACGCCGCTGGCAGCAGTTGGCGGCCTGCTACTATGCTCAACAGATGTCGCATTACCCGCGTGGCTATATCCAATCCAATGACAACATTCCCGAACATGTGATCGAGACAGTCGAGCGGCTCCAAGAAGATCTTACCGACCATGTGCGCCCGCACGGCCCCCTCCACGCCGTCGTTCAAATTGGTGAGGCTATCCAAGTGCATGGCAAGCGGGACCGCATGGCCAAAACCGATCCGATCATGGACGCCATCGCATGCCAACTCACCGCCATGCTGGCGCAACTCGCTGCCGAGTCTCCGAGAATATCCCCTGAGGAATAACTGATCGCCATTCAATTCAGGTCTTTCATCCCATGCCAGATGACTCCAAGCCTCCACACATCAAACGGCTAGCCGATTTCCAACCGGACGAAGAGGGCGATTTTTTCGCGATGCTGACATCGAAGGAAGAACTCACCACGCGCGATGACAAGCCCTATCTCAGGATCGGATTGCGCGATTCGGAACGAGAAGTCCGCTTTCCTGTCTGGAACGAATCGCCATGGTTCGCCCCGTTTCGTGACGAATGGTCCCCCGGCGACTTTTTCAAGATCCGAGCCTTCTACCGAGAATCCAAGTTCGGTCCCCAACTCGATATCCGAAAGATCAGGCTGGCAACCAGCGCTGACCGCCTCGATGGTTTCGATCCCAATATGTGCAAACCCCGATCGCGATTCAATCCCGAGACAATGTTTGCCGACTTAATGGCGATCGTCGACCGCCAGATCACGGACCAGGCAATCCGCAACCTGGTACGAGATATTCTCACCCAACACCGCGAATTTCTGCTGACACTCGCCGCGGCGAAGCATCACCACCATGCCTATCTCGGTGGCTGGTTGGAACATGTTTTGAGTGTTACCCGGACTTGCTCCTACCTTGCGACCAAATATGCCGAGGAGTACTCGCACCTGGAACCGCCCCTGGATAGAGATCTCGTCCTGGCAGGTGCCGTATTGCATGATATCGGAAAGCTCCGCGAATACGTCGAATGCCCTACCGGGGTCGAATACACTTCCAGCGGAAACTTGATTGGCCATATTCTGCAGGGGCGCGATATCCTCCGCGAAGCCGCGGCTAGCCGGGTAATCGACCCCGAAAAAATGCTGCGCCTGGAACATGTTCTTGTCGCCCATCAACGGCTGCCTGAATGGGGATCTCCCAAACCACCCATGACACCCGAAGCACTGATCGTCCATTATGCCGATGATCTGGATGCGAAGCTGAATATGATGGCCACCGCTTTGGCGGATACCTCTGGTGACGGGCCAATGACCTCCCGGCATAATCCGCTGCGGCAACCTATCTTCCGGGGGAATGAATTCTCATGACCCTAACCCGCATATCTATTGCAATGGGTAGAATCCCACCTTGTCCAAACCGGATGCCGTCTTGCATCCTATCCTTTTCATAATAGATA
>JAFGFZ010000357.1 GCA_016930815.1 Pirellulales bacterium
GGTGCGGATCGGATTGCCGCCAATGGGGACTCGGCCAATAAAATCGGGACCTATGGTCTGGCTGTCGTGGCCAATGCGCACCACGTGCCATTTTATGTCGTTGCCCCAACCAATACATTCGACTTGTCACTTGCGACGGGCCGCCATATCCCCATCGAAGAACGATCAGATAACGAAGTGACGCACATCGCTGGACAACCGATCGCGCCGGTCGGCATTCCCGTTTATAATCCGGCCTTCGATGTCACACCCGCCGGCCTGATCCGGGCAATCATCTGCGAACGAGGAATCATTGCCCCGGTGTCCTCGGACCGGATCCGGAAAATACTGGTCTAGTGCGGCCTCACTCAAAACAAACCCCCCGCCCCCTACGCCGTTCAGTATTTTTATAAGTCTCTAAAACACCCCGTTTTACAAGTTTTTGCGTGTTTTGCTAGTTCGACTGTCACCGATATAGGAATAACCATAACGGGTTGTTGATATGGAAGTTGCGCAAAAACCACAGAGGCCACAGAGAGCACAGAGGCTTAAAATACTTAACGGCGTTGCCCCGCCCCCTACACGCCGCCGCCGGCGGCGTGTAGGGGGCGGGGGGTAAAATAAACCAGGCTGCATTTTTCAATCCGTTCACCCGTGCTCAAGCACGGAGTACCGCCTGCGGCGGACAACGGCCATGAATGGCCGTCCGGATAGAAACTCCTTCGGTATTCAAAATATGAAATATGGGTTAGGATAGGTCGTTTATGGCGGATCCCATTTTCTTCGGTACAATCGGCGGATTCCTCACGGCCGGAACCATCCACATTTCGTAGCATTCCAGCCAGGCCACCGATGCGCATTGGGCTCCCGGGAGAAATGTGGTTGATGGAGTCATCATGGCCAATCCCAGAGGATCTGGCTTATGTTTCGCTTGCCTTGGGACGGTGTGGAAGTAAAACTTTACCGATGGCTCCGCCATGGCATATTTAACCATCCCATTCTCCATGAAAGCGCACCATGTCCGACCATGCTCCCTGGATCACCTATCGCCCTGAATTAACAGTTTTGGATTGCACCATCCGCGATGGAGGATTGATCAATAACCACTTATTTACGGACCAATTTGTCCGAGCCGTTTATGAAACATGTGTCGAGGCGGGAATCGACATGATGGAGGTCGGTTACAAGAACTCGCCAGGCATTTTCCCCAAAAAGGAATATGGCCCGTGGCGGCACTGCTATGAGGACGATCTGCAGCGCGTTTTTGGAGATCATGATGACGCAGCGACCGGTCTGGCACTCTGCGCGATGGCCGATGCGGGCAAGAGCGATTGGAAGACGCAGATCGTACCACGGGATCAGAGCGTGTTGAGCATCATTCGAGTTGCCTTCTATGCCCCGCAAGTTTCCGAAGCCGTTGAAATGATCGCTCATTGCCATGCCATGGGCTACGAAACGTCGGCCAACTTGATGGCCGTTTCCGCCATTACCGAGAAGGAAATCGATACCGTCTTGAAGGAGATTGTGCCCTCGCCAGCGAAAACGTTGGTGATTGTCGATAGCTTTGGGTACCTATATCGCGAGCAGATTGACATGCTTTGCAGGAAGTACATTAAAGCCATGGCGGGAGCTGGCAGGCAGGTCGGGATTCATGCCCACAACAACCGCCAGCTCGCATTCGCCAACACGATCGAAGCGATCATCCTCGGCGCGAATCGGGCCGACGCGACCATGGCCGGTCTAGGCCGCGGCGCGGGGAACTGCCCGATGGAACTCTTGCTCGGTTTTTTACGGAATCCGAAATTCAAACTCCGCCCCGTCATGCAGTTGCTGCGGGATCACATCGATCCGTTACGTGAATCCCTCGAATGGGGGCCCCTCGTTCCGTATAACCTAACCGGCCAGATGAACTGCCATCCCCGAGCCGCCATGCAGTTCCGCGCCAGCGATGATCGCGACGACTATGTCAAGTTCTACGATCAGATCATCGCCGAGGCCTAAACCGAGTATTTACTTATAGAAACTGACATAATCGCCGATCGATTTCGGCTTGATCTTCGATGCCCAACCGGCTTGGCCGAACGCGATCATTCGGGCCTTGCAGACTTCTTGCATGGCCGCCCGGGCCGGTTTCAGATAGTCGCGGGGATCGAAGGCCTCGGGTTTTTCCGAAAAGACTTTGCGGATCGCACCGGTGATCGCCATGCGATTGTCGGTATCGACATTAACTTTTCGGACGCCGTGTTGGATCCCTTTCTGGATTTCCTCGACTGGCACACCATAGGTTTGGCGCATTTTACCGCCGTACTTGTTGATGATATCCTGCAGCTCTTGAGGGACGCTGCTGGATCCGTGCATGACAAGGTGGCAGTTCGGCAGCCGCTTATGGATCTCCTCGATCCGGCTGATCGCCAGGACTTCCCCGGTCGGCTTGCGGGTGAATTTGTAGGCACCGTGGCTCGTGCCGATCGCGACGGCCAATGCATCGACACCCGTGTCGGCGACGAATCGTTCGGCCTCATCGGGATCGGTCAACAGCTGTTCGCGGCTTAGCTTGCCCTCGAATCCGTGGCCATCTTCCTTGTCTCCTTTGCCCGTTTCGAGTGATCCGAGGCAACCAAGTTCCCCTTCGACCGAGACGCCCACTGCATGCGCCATCGCCACCGTTTTTCGAGTGACTTGGACATTTTCGTCGTACGTCGTGGGTGTCTTGCCATCTTCGTGCAGCGATCCATCCATCATGACGCTCGTGAAACCCTGCTCGATCGCGCTCTTGCAGGTGTCCGGGCTATTGCCATGGTCCAGGTGCATGCAGATTGGGATCTTGGGGTAGAGTTCCGCCGCGGCGAGCATCAGGTGCCGGAGGTAGGCGTCCTGGGAATAACTCCGGGCGCCTCGGGATGCCTGGATAATCACCGGGGATTCGGTCTCCTCGGCAGCCGCCATGATTGCTTGGATCTGCTCCATATTATTCACATTCAGGGCGGCCAGGCCGTAATTGTTTTCTGCAGCGTGGTCCAGGAGGAGCCGTAACGGAACGAGAGGCATGGGAATACTCCACGGGAATGGGATCGAAGGGGCGGCCGAAGTAAATGTTCGATTTTGTTGCCCTCACTGCTGCCACTCTCCCATAGGGGGAGGGGACAAAAGAGAAAGTAATTGATCGGTCAGCCATCAAAGAATAAAGAATGCTGTATTGTATCATCAAGACCCCCAAGGACATCAAGCCCCCCTAACGCGGCCAAGGCCGCAACCAAGTGGTGGCGGGTCTCTCCGAGACCCGCAATGCCACCTCATCGTCCTATCCTGTAAGATGCCCGCATCGTGCGTGCATCTTACACGGTGGGACTCTGACATCCGGATCGACTAGCGAGGCTCGGCGAGTTTATCGCTCGGATTCAGCCGCGGGCAGATCGGGCAAATCGATTGGGATCTCATCCGGTACCTGGGCCAGGCGGATGACCACGAGCCGATGGCCGGCCCCCTTGGCTTCCTGAACGTGATGGAAATGATGGCCTAGACTCCCCTGGCTTGCGATATCGCAGCCGAGGACAAGCATCTGACCCGGTTGTAAGGTCGCTGGAATTCTAAGCTGCTCGAAGACCTCGCGATCCCGCGAGATATCCAATCGCCAATAAGGGCCATCCCCCGCCGCATAGCGGGTTTTCGTTTGGCCGTGCTGGAGTTCCGGGATGACTTCAATGGTCGCCTGCTGCTGTGGTTCAAGCGTGGCCCGAATGGCATAGACGGCCTGGGCTTGCTGGAATGTTTGGCCGTGCAGGCCGTCCTCGTCATTGATCAGGACCGGGAGTGTTGGGTAGATGTCGGAGACGTGGATCTCCGTCTTCTGGCCCGCACGCAGCCGAAGCCATTGCCGGGTGACGCAGCAATCGTCGGCCAAGTCGACTAGGTTCGCTGGTGTCGAAGGCACCGGATCCGCGATGGATTCCTTGGTACTGGCTGCCGCATCGGGATCTGGGATTTCCGCTTCCTTGATCCGGAGCACGCGAGCGAGCTCGTCGGGCACCATCCCACTAACGATCCCGGCTCGGAACCCGTTGCGTGCCAGCTTAGAGCGAACGGTATGCAAGATCTGTTGTTCATCGATCCGCTGCCAGAGCGAATCGCACAGCCCATCATCCGCTGGCAGCCGTGCGATGAAGACGTCTACGGCTAGGCTATCAGGCGATGGCTTTACCGGCCGAAGTGGAGAATGGCTCTTATTTGAATCCAATTGGGACGGAAGCCAAACCGCGCAACCCCCAGCGATCCCAGTTGCAAGACAGAGACTCATTGCCAGCAGGGAATGAATTCGCATGGCAGCCATCGGTCCCGGATATCCCATGGTGGCTCGTCCGCACGCGGCGATCCATCGCAAAGGAGAGGAGGGTAGAAAGACCTGTCCTGCTTGTCAATGTAAGTTGCCGGCGAACCGGTCCTGCAGTGCCTGGACTTCCATCGGTTCTTCCCGAAGTGCCTGCATGGCCCGGACAGCCGCGGTGGCCGCTTGGAGTGTGGTCAGGCATGGGACGCCCCGAGCGACGGCGGCAGCTCGGATTTTTCCTTCATCGGTCCGGGCTCCCTTGCCGGCCGGAGTGTTCATGATCAAGTCGACGTCACCATCTTTGAGGTAGTCCAACAGGTTCGGATGACTGCATTCTTGGATTTT
The DNA here is from genome assembly GCA_016930815.1 of Pirellulales bacterium. Lineage (GTDB taxonomy): Bacteria > Planctomycetota > Planctomycetia > Pirellulales > Lacipirellulaceae > JAFGFZ01. Next base: position 4,649 of record JAFGFZ010000357.1, read on the forward strand.
TTTCAACCGCGTCACGGCGATCCCGGCTGATTCAATCGCGGCAGCGGTTCCAGGGGTAGCCAAGAGCTCGTAGTCCATGGCAGCCAGGTCCCGAGCCAGTTCAACAATCCGCGGTTTATGCCGGTCGATCACACTGATGAAAATTTTTCCAGATCGTGGCAGGACCGTGCCCGCGGCGAGTTGGCTCTTGGCGAACGCAATCGAGAACCGCTCGCTAATCCCCATGACCTCACCGGTACTCTTCATTTCCGGGCCGAGGACGATATCGACACCTGGGAACTTCACGAACGGGAAGACGCTCTCCTTGACGGAGACTTGGGCTGGCACCGGATCGGATGTGATCCCGAGTTCGGCGAGCGACCGGCCGGCCATGACCTTGGCAGCGATCTTAGCCACCTGGATTCCGACTGCTTTCGATACAAACGGGACGGTTCGGCTCCCGCGTGGATTCACTTCAAGGACATACAGGCTGGGGCGGCCGGTTTCTGGAGCCCATTTCACGGCATATTGCACATTCATCAATCCAATGACACCCAATGCGCGGGCCAAGGCGTGGGTGGCGGCCCGGATTTCGGCGATGACCGGACCGGGGAGGCTGAAGGGTGGGATCGCACAGGCGGAATCGCCCGAATGGACACCTGCCTCTTCGATATGTTCCATGATCCCGGGCACAATCACATCCATACCATCCGCGATGGCATCCACATCGACCTCGATTGCATCTTCAAGAAACCGGTCAATCAGAACTGGCTGGCCTTGTGAAACGGTAAACGCCTCGGCGACGAACCGCTCGAGCTGGGGCTGGTCGTAACAGATTTCCATGGCTCGGCCACCGAGCACGAAACTGGGGCGAACCAGGAGCGGATACCCGATTTTCGATGCCTCGCGCCGCGCCTCATCCATCGTCCGCGCGATGCCGTTGGCCGGTTGTTTCAAATCGAGCCGGATTAAAAGTTGTTGGAACTTTTCACGATCTTCCGCGGCCTCGATCGCGTTAACACTCGTTCCAATGATCGGCACGCCTTCGCTCAAGAGGGCCCGGGCCAAATTGAGCGGTGTCTGCCCGCCGAATTGGACAATGACACCATCGGGTTGAACCCGATCGTAGATATTCAACACGTCCTCGACAGTCAGCGGCTCAAAAAACAGTAGATCGCTCGTGTCGTAGTCCGTGCTGACGGTTTCCGGATTGCTGTTGACCATCACCGATTCGATTCCCAATTCGCGCAGCGCGAAGCTGGCATGGCAACAGCAATAATCGAACTCAATCCCCTGGCCGATCCGGTTCGGCCCTCCGCCAAGGATCATGATACGGCGGTTCTGCTTCAGAGGTGTTTCGTCCTCGATTTCATAGGTCGAATAATAATAGGGTGTGTACGCCTCGAACTCGGCCGCGCACGTATCCACGGCTTTGAAGACGGCTTGAATACCGCGGCGTTTCCGTTCGCTGCGGACTTCCGTTTCCGCCATATTGAAAATGGTGGCGATCTGGCGGTCGGAAAAGCCGTAACGCTTTGCCGTCCGTAATTCAGCGTCGGTCATGGCCTCCCAGTGGCCGATCGCGCGAAGCCGGTCTTCCTCCTCAACGATTTCATGCAAATTATCGAGGAACCATGGATCAATGCCGGTGATTTCATGGACCTCTTCGATCGTGAGCCCTTCCTTGAAGGCGTACCGTAAATGCCAAATCCGTTCCGAGCCGGGCGTCGCTAGTGCGGCCAATATCTCTTCCCGTGTTGGCTGCCTGGCCGTGCCCCAAAGGTCCTTGCCGTCACAACCGAATCCAAAACTACCGACCTCCAGGCCGCGAATTGCCTTTTGAAATGATTCCTTGAAGGTGCTCCCGATCGCCATCGTTTCGCCGACACTTTTCATCTGGGTTGTTAGAGTGGCGTCGGCTTCCGGGAATTTTTCGAATGCAAAACGAGGAATTTTAGTCACGACGTAATCGATGGTCGGTTCGAAGCAAGCCGTGGTCTTCCGGGTGATATCGTTTGGAAGTTCGTGGAGCCGGTAGCCAACGGCCAACTTGGCCGCGATCTTGGCGATCGGGAAGCCGGTCGCTTTACTGGCAAGGGCACTGGACCGGCTAACACGCGGATTCATTTCAATCACGATCATCCGGCCCGTGCCAGGATGGATCGCGAACTGGATGTTCGATCCGCCCGTGTCCACGCCGATTTCCCGGATCACAGCCAAGCTGGCGTCGCGCATCCGCTGATATTCCTTGTCGGATAGCGTTTGAGCTGGGGCAATCGTGATCGAATCCCCGGTGTGGATCCCCATCGGATCGAAATTCTCGATGGAGCAGATAATGACGACATTGTCGGCACCGTCTCGCATGACCTCCATCTCGTACTCTTTCCAACCAATCATCGATTCCTCGATGAGGACCTGGGTCACGGGGGATTGATCGAGGCCTCGGTGGACAAGGTCATCGAAATCGGCCCGGTTATAGGCGATACTTGATCCGGTGCCACCGAGTGTGAAACTGGGTCGGACAACGGCCGGGAGCCCGACCGTGTCCAGCCAGGCCCGGGCCTCGTCGATCGTCCGCACCGTTTTGCCCTTGGCACATTCCAGGCCGATCTTCTCCATGGCCGCCTGAAACCGGTCGCGGCTCTCCGCCTTGTCAATCACGTCGGCACGGGCGCCGATCATTTCGACCTGGTATTTCTCCAAGATCCCGTTCCGGGCCAGATCCATGGCGATGTTCAGGCCGGTCTGACCCCCGAGTGTCGGTAAGAGGGCATCCGGCCGTTCCGCCGCAATCACCTTCGCGATCATTTCCCATGTGAGCGGCTCGATATATGTCCGATCGGCGGTCGACGGATCGGTCATGATCGTGGCTGGATTCGAGTTGACCAGGATGACCTCATACCCCTCCTCCCGCAGGGCTTTGCATGCTTGGGTACCCGAATAATCAAATTCGCATGCCTGGCCTATGACGATAGGCCCGGAGCCAATCAGCAGAATCCGGTGGAGGTCGTCGCGTCGTGGCACGGGCAGGATCTAGGAGTGAGGATCGAGTACGGAAAAACCCTAGTGCTGTGGCAAAGATCAGATTTAGGATTGTCGGATTGATAGTCGTTGTTCGCTCCGCGAACAAAACGTTTTGTTCGCGGACCGAACAACGACCTACTAAAATCAAGGTTTGACAAAGCGCTAGTATCTCCGTCGTGACTTGATAGTCGGGGCCTGGAAAAAGGTTACCCAAGATTATCGCGGACCCGAGGCGATCGACAAGGGGCAGGATCCAATTGCCCGTAACCGTTCACGACCTTAAGGGGACAGGCACATTTTTCGGCCTTCACGTACGAACTGGCGGAAAGGCCAAAACGGGCCGAAAAATGAGCCAGTCCCCGGCGGCCTGATCCCGATTCTTTAGAAAGAATTTTGATCGACGGGCTCGCCGTCGAATCGAACGCCTAGCCGCCAATGAGTTTCCAAGGCGATATCATAATCGATGGTCAGGACCGAGCCATCACACATGACCACATTAAAACCACCTGGGTGGGCACTGCCGAACGCGTACCAGTTCACGACCTGGAGATTGTCTGCCATGGGTGGCCAGCCCGGATCGTTTTCATCGGAACCAACGCGGCGATGATTGTCCCATTCAAAACCGGTGAAGACACCCTGGTTGTCGCCGTAATCAATTGTTGCCAGCTCGACTGCATTGGGGTTCTGGTAACTGATCGGATTCAAATATTTTTCTCCGACCAGATAGGTCTTGGAGGTTCCGTCCGTAATCCGCCGCAACTGGATTTCGCTCCGGTAGTGGATGACGCCCGTTTGGTAGTGCAAACCGGGCATTTCTGTATCACTCCAGGCGAAACCGGAATCCGCCTCGGCATACGATCGAGGGATCACGAATGGTGAATCACCGCAGGTCCGCGCGCTATCTCCGGTGTTCGCGGCGTAGTCGCTTTTTGAAATATTCGGGAACCGGCTCAAGGTGCGGAGGTTGTATGCCGTGATCCAGACATGAGGATAGATGGCCGCGGGGCGCCGTGATGGGCAGTAGAACGCCTCGACAGGAGTAGAGATCATCCGGCCCAGTTCCTCGTCCAAGAGCGGGCTATCAAGGCCCTTGCCCATGTCATGCAAGGGCTGTTCCTCGAGGTAGGGCAGAATGTTGTATTCCCAACTGCCCGGCTGATTGGCACCGTAGCCGCGGTTCGGATCGGCGGTCCATTCCTTCGACCAGCCACCCGACGGCAGGAAGCCGTGCGCCGATTCGTGTTCCAGACACGCCAGCCCAATCTGCTTGAGCTTGTTCTTGCATTGCGATCGCCGGGCAGCCTCCCGAGCGGCCTGGACAGCCGGAAGTAACAAAGCAACCAGGATGCCAATGATCGCGATGACGACCAAGAGTTCAACCAGCGTGAATCCCCGGCCAGACGTCCGGACACTATATTTCGGGTGAATGGATGATAGCATACAAAGTCCTCAGAATCCTGTTCTCCGATTTCGGCCGCGCGTGGATGCCCTTCTCCATTTACTCTAAAGTTGATTTTCCATAATGGCAACGTAAAAATTGCGCATTTATTCCTCGAATTTGCGCATATCTTGTGAATGGTGTTGCCCAGGGGGGGCATCCCTTTCCAGACGATATTTCCAGTCGGGCCTGCACTACCCTTTCGATGTTGCAATATCGGTTTTGTTCTAGGCCGAAGGCCTTTTTCACCGTAGCCTGGGGATAGCACCCTCGTTGTTTTACACAAGTCAATCAAAGCCTCAGCCCCAACGGGGCGACCTTATACAAGCCCAGGGTGGAGAGACGGGAGGGTA
>JAFGFZ010000043.1 GCA_016930815.1 Pirellulales bacterium
CTGGAAGCGTTCGAACGGGTGCTCGGTGCGCGGGAGGGATCCCTGCGCCGCGTCGACAGGGACGTCGTCGACAAACTGGCCGCCGACTTATCGGAGATCCAGGACACAACCTCTGGCAGCCTGGCGCAGCATCGAGCGACCGCGACCGACTCGCGAAGAGTGCAGAAAGGAGGAGATGACCATGGACCGCCAAGTAGTGATCACACCTGAGCGAGCAAGCGCATCAAGAAAGGCCGTGATCAGGGTGTCGGCAGCGTGGATTGCCTTGCCCCTGTTCTTCCTCGCGACGGGTGGCGCCTGGTCGTGGTGGCAGGCCTGGACCTACTGCGCTCTCCTCCTCGTCCCGATGACCTGCTTCGTGATCTGGATGGCGAGGCGAGATCCGGCGTTCTTCGAGCGCCGCTTCAAGATGCAGGAGAAGGAACGCACCCAGCGGCGCATCCAGGCCTGGGGCGCTCCGTTCTTCCTCAGCGTCTTCATTATCCCTGGCCTGGATCACCGCTTCAGCTGGTCGGCCCTCCCGCTGCCGGTCGTTGTTGCGGCCCTGGTCCTGTCGCTGGGTGGCTACCTCATTATTCTTAGGGTCTTCCTCGCGAACCGCTGGGCGGGGCGCACCGTCGAGACCTGGGGCGAGCAGCAGATCATCTCCACTGGGCCCTATGCCATCGTGAGACATCCCATGTACACCGGAACCTTGCTGCTGCTGGTCGCGACCCCGATCGCGCTGGGCTCTTGGTGGGGTGTTGCGGCTGCCCTGGCCTGTATCCCCATCTTCGTTCTGCGTATCGTTCACGAGGAGAAAGTGCTGATTCGGGAACTCCACGGCTATGACGAGTACCGCCGGAGAGTCCGGTACAGACTCGTTCCCATCGTGTGGTGATGACGCTGGAGGTCAGGATGAAGTTCGCCGGCTGCTATGCCGTCGTCGTTGGCGGTGCGATGCTTGTCCAGTGGAGTGTGTTCATCCTCACGGGTAACGTTCCGGAGCTGCAGAACGAGCCGATCCGAATCGCGTTTCATCTCGCCGGCGAAGCCCTGACCGCAGTCCTACTCCTCACCTCTGGCGCGGGGCTCCTGCTGCGTAAGCCCTGGGCGCGCATCGCTTTCTTTGTCAGCGCCGGGATGCTCTTGTACACGGCGATCGTGAGCCCGGGCTACTTTGTGCAACAGGGGCAGTGGGCCTTCCTCTTCATGTTCGGCGCCGTGTTGACGCTGACCGTTGGAGCCATCCTCACGGTCACACGGTCGACGTGATCTCCAACGTACTTCGGCTGGTTGAATCAACGCTATGGGACGTTTGATGACGCGGGAAGGTTAGTCAGGCGGGGTCGCAGCCGAGGCACCTGGTACGAAAAGGCCAGACTTTATTGATCAATTCGCGTTGGGTCCGGCCCCCGGAATTTCGTTGCGAATGGATGACCATTCGCAACACCAATCAATATCAGCACTTACAAGCGTGAGAGTCGTTCCCGATTTTCTGGATCGGCTGAGAGCACGGTTGCATGAGCACTGATCCGGGGAGCCATTACATTCCCAACTGAAATCACTCGACAAAAGAAACACTTTATGTTATTTTCCATCGCTGTATATGGAGATATACAATGTTTGTAGCTGACCTTATCGATGATTTTGCTGCGGATGGTAAATACCATTTCACCACCCAAGAAGCACAGGCAGCGCTACAAACATCTGCTGTTGCAGCTCGGGCGGCCCTTCGCCGATTACGAACAAAGAAGAGAATCGCCATGCCTTATCGGGGTTTTCACGTCATTGTTCCCCCCGAATATCGCAGGCTTGGCTGCTTGCCTCCCGATCAGTTTGTTCCACAGCTTATGGAACATCTCGGTGTTCCCTATTACGCCGCATTGCTCAGTGCAGCCGAGTATCATGGAGCGGCTCATCAAAGGCCCCGGATATTCCAAGTGATGGTTCCCAAAAACCGCCCTTCGATCTCTTGCGAAGCCGTCAAAGTGGATTTCATCGCCCGGAAGAATATTCACCAGATGCCTGTTCAGAGGCGAAATACCCCACGCGGAGAAATTCAACTCTCATCGCCCGAGGTAACGTTATTTGATTTGGCGGGATATATGACCCAAGCCGGTGGCATCGATAACGTCGCAACGGTCGTGTCCGAACTCGGCGAAGAACTTGACGCTGATGAGCTGGTAAAAATTGCAGAGCTGTCACCGTTACCGTGGGCTCAAAGACTTGGGTATCTAATGGATTTTGTTGGATTTAGCAGCAAATCAGAGGCGCTCTATGCACATATCAAGAGCAAATTGACGGATGTTACTCCCTTACGAACCGGCTTCGATGGAGGTGCCAAGACGACCCGTGACCCGAAATGGAAAGTCATCATCAATGTTAATGTGGAGCCGGACATATGATTATTAATGATTTCAATAGTATTTGCCTTGAAACCAGGCACGGTCGCCAAGGCCGAAAGGTGAACCCATGAAGAAAAAAGAAACATCCCTCGTTCGCTCATCAGCCGCTGAATACCTGACCTTTGTGGCAGCCGGGGGCGGCTCGGAAACCAGTGTCGAGATGCGCTATGAGGACGAAAATATCTGGCTGACGCAAAAGATGATGGCAACCCTCTATGACGTTTCGGTTCCGGCTATCAACCAGCATCTGAAACGTATTTTCGACGACAATGAGCTGGAGAAAAAATCAGTTATTAAGAAATACTTAATAACTGCCGCTGACGGCAAAAACTACAACACCCAGCACTATAACCTACAGGCCATCATCGCCGTAGGCTTCAAGATTGAAAACGAGCGTGCAGTGCAGTTTCGTAAGTGGGCGAACCGGATTGTCAAGGATTACACGATTCAGGGTTGGACAATGGATGTGGAACGCCTCAAACGCGGCGGCAACCTGACCGATGAGTTCTTTGAACGCCAACTTGAAAAGATCCGTGAAATCCGACTTTCCGAGCGCAAGTTCTATCAGAAAGTCACGGACATCTACGCCACCTCGCTGGACTACGATCCAACCGCAACAGCCACTAAACGATTCTTTGCCGCCGTTCAAAACAAGATGCACTACGCGGTTCACGGGAATACGGCGGCCGAAATCATAATGGATCGCGCGGATCACAAAAAAGAGAGTATGGGGCTGACCAGTTGGGAAGGTGCGCCGAACGGGAAAATCCACAAGTACGATGTCTCCATTGCCAAGAATTATCTATCCGAATTCGAGCTTGAACAGATGCAGCGAATTGTATCGGCTTACCTGGATATGGCGGAACTTCAGGCCATGCGCAAAATTCCCATGACCATGGAAGATTGGGAAAAGCGGCTCAGTGGATTCCTCAGGCTCTGGGACCGGGAAATCCTTCAAGATGCAGGCAAAGTGACGGCAGAACTGGCCAAGGCCCACGCCGAGTCCGAATTCGAAAAGTACCGGATCGTCCAGGATCGGCTCTTCGAGTCTGATTTCGACAAAATGATCAAGCAGCTCGAAGATGGGAAGAAGAAATGATTGCTGATGTCCCAAGTATTTTTAATGCGGCATTTCAAGCAGGTTAAGGACGATGGCTGGTCGAGAGAAAGCAGACATATTAAAGGAGCAATCCTGCCTTGAAAAAAGGCTTGCGGATCTCGATCAGGAACGAGATCAAATAACCAGTCGTCTCGCCGATCTCGATAATGAGCTGGCGATGCCGCTAAGAGCGGACACTTCGAACAGAAAAAGCCGTGATACTCAGCGACAAGCTCCAACGCTCGTAACGTCTGGGCAAAAGGTGGCGCTTTTCATGGACCTTTTCAAAGGGCGCGAAGATGTTTACGCCAAGCGATGGGTAAATCCAAAGAAGGACATGAAAGGATACTCCCCTGCGTGCTCCAACGAATGGGTTCGCGGTGTCTGCGATAAACGAGCACATAAATGTGGGGAATGCCCGAACCAAGCGTTCATACCGATTACCGACAAGACTATTCACGATCATTTCAAAGGGCGGCATGTGGTTGGTGTTTATCCAATGCTTCCAGACGAGACCTGCCACTTTCTTGCGGTTGATTTTGACAAAGGTGAATGGAAGGAAGATGTCGCTGCTTTTGTCCGTACCTGCAAAATGAAAAATATCCCTCATGCTGTCGAGCGGTCACGTTCGGGAAATGGGGCTCATGTCTGGATCTTCTTCCGTTCTCCTGTGCCGGCGAGTACAGCTCGCAAGATGGGGTGCTTTTTACTCACGGAGACAATGGCCGATCACCACAAATTGCCGATGACTTCATATGATCGGTTCTTCCCAAATCAAGACACAATGCCCAGGGGTGGATTTGGGAATTTGATCGCGTTGCCGTTTCAGGATGGTCCTCGTCAAGAGGGGAATTCTGTATTTGTGGATGAAACGTGGACTCCCTACACCGACCAGTGGGTCTTCTTAGGTTCTGTGGGTCGGATGACTTCGTTCGATGTTGAAACCCTCGCCAACGAGGCTACCGAAAAGGGACAAGTGATCGGTGTGAGGATGGGTGAGCCATCCGATGACAATGAGACAAAAGCGACGCCCTGGATGCGGCCACCGTCAAGGAAAAAGCCCAAATTGGTAATCACCGGGCCTCTTCCACCAAGTATTCAGGCTGTGCTTTCACAGCAATTGTTTATCGAAACGGAAGGATTACCTTCGGCACTCATCAATCAGATAAAGCGCTTGGCCGCGTTCCAGAATCCTGAGTTCTACAAAAAGCAATCAATGAGGCTACCGACAGCTCTTACGCCTCGAGTTATCAGTTGCGCCGAAGACCATGCCCATCACGTTTCGATACCAAGGGGCTGCGTTTCCGACCTCGATAATCTCCTTTCCGATCTAGGCGTCGAATTGATAATCGAGGACAAAAGAGAGAACGGCGAGGATTTGTTAGTCGAATTTCACGGTGAGCTAACAAAAGTTCAGACCGATGTTGTGAAGGCGATGACCGAACATGATATCGGTGTTTTCGTTGCGCCACCTGGGTCTGGAAAAACTGTCGTCGGAGCCCACCTGATTGCAAAGCGACAACGCAACACATTGGTTTTGGTTCATCGAACACAGCTCCTCGAGCAGTGGATTGCCCAACTTTCTTTGTTTCTCGATTTGAAGCCCAAGGAAATCGGACAAATCGGCGGCAACAAGAAAAAGCCAAATGGTAAGTTGGATGTGGCAATGATTCAGAGCCTCGTTCGAAAAGATATCGTCGATGATATTGTCGCGACCTATGGCCATATTATCGTCGATGAGTGCCATCATGTCCCAGCCGTTTCATTCGAGCGGATCATGCGCGAAGTAAAAGCCCGCTTCCTAACCGGCCTTACTGCGACACCACGCAGGAGAGATGGCCATCACCCAATTCTCCAACTTCAGCTCGGGCCTTCCCGTTTTACAATCGATCCGAAAAGCCAGGCGGCTGCACGAGCTTTCGACCACAAACTTATTCTTCGGCATACCGATTTTCAATTGCCATTAGATTTCGTGAACATCAGCATCCAGGATATGTACCGTCAACTCTCTCTAGATGCCAAACGCAACCAAATGATTCTCAATGACGTCATTCAAGCTCTTGAGGAAAAAAGATCACCAGTTCTGCTTACCGAACGTCGCGACCATCTTGAGTACTTTGTCGAAAACCTCAAAGGGCTGGCTCGCAATTTGATTGTACTTCAGGGTGGAATGAAGACCAAGGAGCGACGTGAAGCGATTGCCAGGCTGACGACCATTCCGGAATCCGAGGAACGCTTGGTGCTGGCTACCGGACGATTTATCGGTGAGGGATTTGACGACGCCAGACTGGATACGTTGTTTCTCGCTTTACCTGTATCCTGGAAAGGCACACTGGTTCAGTATGCTGGTCGTTTGCACCGTAAGTTCCACGCCAAAACAGAGGTTCGAGTAATGGATTATGTAGATTACCGCGTACCTATGCTGGCACGCATGTTTGAAAAAAGGATGCGCGGATACAAGGCGATGGGATATCTCGTTGGTGACTATTCTCCTTCGTCATGTGGCGATTCTGATGATTATCAGATTGAGTATGACGAAGATGCGTTGAGCCAGTTGGAGTGATGTATCGATTTAGTCCATGGGCTCATGGGCCCCAATTTCCAGAATTCTATTCAAATTGATTTCATCGATAACGATGTGTGTGTTCCGTTGGTCCGGATTCCAAGTAGCCGACCAAACCAACTCTCGAATCCTGGCACCTTTATCTGTGGATGAAAGCATTCCCC
>JAFGFZ010000358.1 GCA_016930815.1 Pirellulales bacterium
CACCCTTTCAGGGTTTTCATTGGCTTGGAACGGGAACCCAGGGTTGCGCCAATGCTCGCAGAGCTCGCATTGGCTTCACCCTGGGCTATGATAGCGACGCCCCTTTGGGGCTTTGGATCGAACTTGTGTGTAACAACGAGGGCTCAGATCCAACGTCAGGGATCACTCTCTGGATTCCAGGGCTGGGATGGTTTTTTATCTCCTCCTGATTCATCCGCCGACCTACAGATTTTCCACTGGCAAAGCACAATTTGCAAGTGGAAGAAAGAATATTTCAAATGCTTCCCAACGCGGCAGAGCGGTAACCAAAAGGCATTCGGAATCCGCGAATTAGAAAAGGAACGGCGAATGAACGCGAATCAACGCTTGCTATTCGTATTGCACTGATTTAGCATGTTATCGAATCGTGCACGTACCCGAGTTGATAGAGGAAATGCAATGACAATGAATCCAGAACGCTCTTTTAGACCGGTACAGACTCGAATGACTCGCCGGCGATTCGCCAAGTTGGTCAGCGGTGCCGCGGTGGCCACGCTCGCCGCGCCGGCATTGGTCCGTGGCCGGAATCTGAACGACAAGCTGAACATTGCCATCATTGGCGCGGGGGGCCGTGGGAGCGCGAATACAAACGAGGTTTCCACGGAGAATATCGTCGCGCTATGCGATGTCAACGAGCGGAATCTCGATCAGGCGGCCCAGAGACACCCCCAAGCCCGCAAATTCGTCGATTTCCGCAAGCTCTTCGAGCGGCCGCAGGATTTCGATGCCGTGGTTGTAAGTACTTGCGAGCACACGCATGCCATGGCCACGATGCTAGCGCTTGCGCATAAAAAACATGTCTATTGCGAAAAACCTCTAACCCATGATGTCTGGGAGGCGCGGCAGGTCCGTTTAGCAGCGGCGAAAGCGGGCGTGGCCACACAAATGGGGATTCAAATCCATTCGTGGGATAACTATCGGCGGATTGTCGAACTGATTCAGTCGGATGCGATTGGCCCAATCACCCAGGTGCATGTCTGGGTTTCCAGGGCATGGGGCTGGCAGAGTGAAGAGGCCGCGAAGCGCCACCAGGACATCGTCCATGTCACCGAGCGCCCTCAAGAGGAAATGCCGGTCCCGGCGGGCTTGCACTGGGACCTATGGATTGGCCCCGCTCCATATCGCCCTTATCATGATGTCTATTTCCCGGGCCCGAAGTGGTACCGCTGGTGGGATTTTGGGAATGGGACGATGAGCGACCTCGGCAGCCACTGGATCGACCTCCCGTTCTGGGCCCTCCAGCTCGATCATCCGCTGGTGATCGAAGCCAGTGGGCCGCCACCTCATCCTGAAATTGCGCCAGCCTCCATGCAAGTGACTTATGAATACGGCCCACGGGGAGATCTGCCGCCGGTCCAGTTGACCTGGTATCAGGGCGACAACAAACCGGCCATCTGGAAAGAGGGCAAAATACCCCAATGGGGCAGCGGTCACCTTTTCATCGGCACCAAGGGCATGCTATTATCGGATTATGAGAAATATGTCCTTCTACCGGCAGAGCAATTCGCCGATTTTCATGGCCCGGATCCATCGATCCCGCGTGTTGCAGGGCAGCAAGCCGAATGGCTCGATGCCTGCCGGGCGGGAACGTCGCCCAGCGCGAATTTCGAGTATTCAGGCTGGCTTACCGAGGCGAACCACCTCGGAAACGTGGCCTATCGCGTGGGCAAGAAACTGGAATGGGATCCCGTCGCGCTCCGGGCAAAAAATGCCCCTGAAGCGGATCCGTTCATCCGCTGCCCCTATCGAGAAGGCTGGGAACTAATCTTTTGAAGTGTTCCTCTACTTCCATCTACATTTGCGTTCTTTAAGGCGATGTGTGCCATGGCAATCGGTGCAGGCAGTTTTCTGGGGATTCTGCTTCCCAGAATGACCGGATTGTCGTTCCAGCCAGCGGTCGATCACGAATTGGGCCGGCACATCGTGGTTCTTGTGGCATTTCTGGCAGCTTAGATCAATATCCTGGCGGCGGTACATTATTTCGGGCGGCGTACCATTGCCACCACTGGCCCAGGATTCGTCTGCAATGTGCGCGTCACAGTTGCCGTGACAATGGACGCAACCGAGATTCGCCTTGGCATGGACGACCGCGATCTCTTCGTCCATGTAGTTCAGGTGGCAGACGTGGCAGCGGCTGTTATCGGCAACGGGTCCGCCCGGTGCCGAAGGATTCGTGTCGTCGCCATCCTCAAGCAGCTGAAGTGGTTCATTCTTGAGTTCCAAGAGTGGCTTACCGCCCGAATCCACTTTTTGATCCGTCATGGAATTCATTTTGGTTTCGTGCAACAGAACAAACTCACGAATCGATGGTTGACGGCCGGCGGTCCCTTTCTGGTAGCTGATCCACACGAGAAATGCCACAAGCGGCCATCCGAGGGCATGCATTGATCGCATCATCGTTGTTCCTAGACGAATTCCCAATTTTTCAGCCAGCGGTATTTCCCCGGCAAGTCCGCCCACATCTGTTTTCCAACTTGCTCCAGTTCGGCTTGTTCACGAACGTCGAGCTCACGGCGCTCGGTGACGGCCTTGGCGACATTGTCAACTTCCTCCATGCGGTTCAAACCGGGAATTGGGATCACCGTGTTGGAATGGAGAATATAACGCAGGGCCAGTCGAGCCCGCTCGTCATTTTCTTCCTGGGTGCCTCGGAACAGCGATCCGGCGCCATAGGGCTTGATCCCGAACGCGCCGACATCGCACGTTTTCAAGGCATCAAAAACACTGTCGGCCGGGGCCCGCTTGCTCATCGTTGTAAATGGGAAGCAGACGCAATCGACCTGGGGAAAATATTCGATCATGAACTTGATCCAGCGGCGGTCGTGCGTGGAGAATCCAATGCATCGGGCCTTGCCCTGCTGCTTGGCCGTTTCCAGCGCCTCGACGATTTCGCACGCCGTGTCGAATGTATGCCTGCCACCCGGTTCGTAACATGTGATTCGCCACAGGTCGGTGTATTCCTGGCTCGATAGTTGCAATAGTTCATCAAGTGATTCGAGCAGCTTCTTCGCCGTGCGATACTCTTCATTGCGAGTCTCCTTCTCACAATAGGATAAGGCCAAGTACATCCTATCGCGGCGCCCTTCGAGTGCCTTCGCATCGCGGACGACTTCATGCCGACAACATGCGTCGATATAGTTGATCCCGATATCGATGGCGCGGGCAACGATCTCATTACGTTCTTTTTGATCGCTGCTGGAATGCCCCCCGAGACCCACGGCCGAAACCATCCAACCCGTCGACCCTTGCCGCCGGTACTCCATGTTCTGGTTGAAGTTGAGAATTTTATCCGGTTTGACTTCGGCCGGATCGTTGGCCAGCCCCGCATGCCCGGAAACAAGACCCCATCCCGCGGCCACACCCGCGGCCGCCTTGGCCGTATCGCCAATAAAATCCCGACGTGTCACATGCTGATCGTTCTTCATGATTCTCCCTTTCCTACAGATTGGCTCTTGGCCAAAATCCCTCACCCCCAACCCCTCTCCCCGCAGGCGGGGCGAGGGGAGACGGTTTTGGGACAGGCTCTTATTGTAACTTAAAAAGTTCCTTGATTTCTTCGCTGGACAACGCCCGATCGTATAAACGGATTTCGTCGATCGTGCCGGAGAATCCACGGCCGATGGAAATGTCCTCATCGGAGCCCGTATCGATCGGCCATAGATCCAAGAGGCCTATATCGTGAATCGCGGCTGGGGCGCCATCCACGAAAAGTTGGACATGGTCGTGGAGATTGGGCGGATCCCCTGCAGCAACGACCACCGCCATGTGATGCCACCGGTCGTCGGCGATATTTTGTTGGATATAGAGGTACCCGCCACTCGGATCCAGGCCTAAATGACCCCGGATGAATCCGATTCGGAACACCTTCCCCGCGTCGTCGGAGCCCCAGCGGATGATGTCGCCTTGGCGATTGGATGTCTTCATCCAGGCAGCCACTGTCCGCGGTGCTGAGCCCGTGACGCCCCGATATTCGGGAATCTGGATCCAGTTCTTTTTGCCATCGAACTGGAGTGCCTTTCCAATCCGGCCCGGAACGGAGTGTTGATCAAACGACAGGCCACCCTTCAGCGAACCCTTGCGGCCATGCTTGGAGGCATCCGAAGCCACCAAGCCGGACGTTTCATCGAATTTCCACCATCCAGCCAGGTTGTCCGTTCCCGGCTCCGGGCCTCTGGCTTGTTGCCCGAAAGCAATCCCAGCAAGACATGCAATGGAGAATATCCACAGTACTAAATGGGGTTGGTGAACCATCAAAACACCTATTGTCCGAGCTTGAAAGCTGCATGAGCCCCAAGCGGGGGGAGGAAAGTTGGTTTCGCGGTAAGTTTAGCGGCTGGAAAGTGGTATTCGCATGGCCGTCTCCCCCATTTCGGCGGAGACTTCCTTGCCCAAGGTGGTTTCGGTGTTGTACTTGGGGGGCAGGTTGATGTTCGGATGCGTGATCTTGATTTTGTAGAGTCCCTGATGGATACCACGCAATTCCTGCAGGTCGGATGGAAGATTGGAAGGATCCATGGCGAGCGAGGCCCTGCCTATTTTATCGGTGGTTCCGGACGCCCCGGCGATGGCCCCCCCCATGCACTCTTCCGGAATAAACTCGACATTGGCATCGCTGAGCGGCTGTTGATCCAGGGTGACCGTACAGATCATGCGCGTCACACCGATTCCGCTCTGCGCCCACATCGTGAACCGCTCCACCAGTTCCTCCTTGGAAATCATCTTATCCCGATTTTTATCATAGCGGCCAAGAGCCCCTTGTATCGCAGGGCAGCTCGTCAGTTCGTCAATTGACAGCTGTCCATCGCCGTTCTTATCGTAAGCCGCCATTGCCTCTTGGGCGGACTTTTCTGGATTGATGGGAGGCACTTTGACGGCCTTCGGTTTCCCGGAACAACCAGCGATCATCCAGACCGTCGCCGCGAACAGAAGCATCGACCGAATATGGTGCGTTGTCGTCATGACCGTGTTTCCTTCAATAAGCAGAAAGCCCTTCATCATATCGTACGCCAGAATAGCGGAAAATGACGAGGTCGACGTCATAGCTGACGGTATGCACGGAGCCATCGCACATGGCCATGTTCAGGGCGCCTGGATGGGCGCTACCGAATCCGTCCGACAGAATGGCTCCCGGCCGGTCCGGGAGTGGCTCATAATACGTGGATCGTTGATAATCGCGATTGAACCCACAGAAAATCGTTTCATTATCGCCATAATCGTAGGTGGAACTGCCACTGGAACCAACGCCATCGTAACTCTCCGGACGCAGATATTTTTCACCAAAGAGGTACGTTTTGGATGTTCCATCGATGATTTGGGAAAGCTTGATTTCTCGCCGTATGCTGCATACTCCATTGAAAAAATGATCGCTCCGGGGATCATCGTCGGCTGGCCAAACCGTCGAGTCCAGATCATCCCCTTGGCTGTAGCTGGACGGTCCTGAAAAGCCCATGTAGTCCGCCTGCAGTGCATCGCCTATACAGATGGCGTAGTCGCTCTTACCGGAGGTATCAATGAAGTTGCAATTGTGGGGTGCCCAATGTGTTTTCACACCGGTCGGCTTCACGGTCCGCCGGCTCGGGCAGATGAATCCTCCCGGCTGTTGCGCGTTCATTTCGGATAGCAGCCGCCGTTTCAACGCCGCGTCGGTAACCCCTTCCCCCATGGACCAGAGCGCATCCTCTTCCATGTACGGCAGGACCGAATAGGTCCAACCGCCGGGCTGGCGCTCACCGAAGCCGCGGTCTGGATCTCCAACCCAATTCCAGCCCCATCCACCGCTCGGCAGAAATTTATGCGTTTCGGCATGATTGATGGCCGCCAGCGCGAGCTGCTTGATTTTATTCGAGCATTCCGACCGCCGCGCGGCTTCCCGCGCGGCCTGAACCGCAGGCAATAGGAGCGCCACGAGGATTCCAATGATCGCGATGACCACGAGTAACTCGACCAGCGTGAAGGCGGACGGCCTGGTATCGGAACCACTCCCGTTTCGGCAAGGCCTCCTGCTGATTGCCAAATGGATGCAATCGGTGCACATAATACGGCTTCCTGTGATTGATTTTCCCGCCCGTGTTTTGTAATCAGAGATCCACTTCAGTCGGATCCAAAGTGGATATCTGGACATGGATTGAATCGGGGCTCTCCATTACTTCTTCACGCATCGCCGTATTCCAGCGATGAAGACAACTCCAACGACGACCAGCAGCAGACTGCTCGGCTCTGGGACAGCGCCGCCATTAAGCAGGCTGAAATCCAGGCCACCCTGGCCGGCCGCCAAAAGAGCTTCGTGTAATATAAATGCATCGGCTAGATAGACAATGCCATCGTGATCCATATCGCCCCAACCCCACGTTTCCCAGTCGCCAACCCTGGTGTCGTTGTGGGCACCCTCGAGTCGTTTTTCGCTCAGCCAGCCGGTGACAAATGCGGTGACGTCCCCATTGTTAACGGCACCGTCCCGGTTCACGTCTCCGGGTACCAGAACACCACCGGGGACTGACGTCCCGATCTTATTGACAATCCAGTCGTTGTCGGTAAATAGATCGAACGTACCGTAATTCTGACCGGCTGGCGGACCGGTTTGGCTGCTGTTATCACCGAAGACATACATCTCCAAGTCATCAACAACACCATGGAAATAACTCGCAAATGTGTTGAGCGTAACTTCTTCGGCACCCACCGTGAGGAGTCCGGTCCGGCTGCCGGTTTTCAGATCGTTTGGATTCGGGGTATCGTTATTCGCTGAAACGGCAATGCCATTGACATAGACAACCCCGGTGAATCCCAGGTCGCTCGAGCCCGATCCGTCAAGAACCTTAGGTGCACCGGGATCCGTTGAATGATAGACGTGCTGCATGACATGGTGCCATGTATTTCCGACAACTTCGACTGTCGCCGCGATATCGGTATCGTTCATATGCCCATCGTTGATTTGGGTCCAGAGTCCGCTGGCCGTGATGGCCACACCGCCCATGGCAACGGTGTCCATGACCACTGTTTGACGCTTGCCTGCATCCAGGCCGGCTTGATCGGGATAGACCCACATCTGCAGTCCGCGTGCCGTGATCCCGTCGTAATTGAATGGCATATCATACAGGAGCGGCCCGGCACCGGTCTTCGTCGGACCAACCGTTTCATCCGGCCGGTTCAATGGCGTCCCCGAAAGGTAAGCATCCACGCCATTGAATTTCGCACCCCAAGCGGTCGATGTCCCGACACCCGGCCGTTTCAGACCACTGGTGCCGACATTCGTGTAGGTCGTCAGGCCTATTATATCTTCCAGGAACTGCTGATCGCTAAAAGAGAGGGTATCGATCACCTGGCTGTCATAGGTTAAAGAAAAGGAGCCACCTTCGTAAGGATATTCATTGGGGTCTTCTCCGAACTGATACAACCGATCGACGGTCGTGGTGGCAGTGGCCATCTGACCTATTGCTACGATGACCACAGAAGCCATTACAAGAATCTTGGCCATACTCTTTGGGCGGCAACGACGGCACCCTCCGAAAGCAAGTCCAACCGCGGCGAGTAGGAGAAGCCCCAAGGTTCCCGGCTCCGGCACTGCGGTCCCAGCCAGACCTTGGCTCGCGGCTCCCCCTGTGCCAAACTGACTTTTCCAGACCGCCAGGTCGGTCGCGTTCACGCTCCCGTCGGCGTTGGCATCCCCATCGGCACGTGTCGCGCCACTGGTCATACCAAAACCTTTTTGCCAGGCCAGGAAGTCGGCGCCGTCGACATCGCTGTCTCCATCGAAATCGGCATTGTTCACCTCACCATCGAAGTAGGTAACCAATCCAGCTCTCAAATACGCGGGATCACCGGCAACGTGGTAGGAAAAGACAAGGTCCTCGGCAGCAGCCGGCTTATCATAATCGTAAGCGAAACCAAGCGAGATCGATGTGCCGTCGGTTAATTCGCTGTCGCCCAAGAGATACGATTCGATCAACTGGTGGGTTCCAATACCACCCGCTTCCTCCCAGCCATTCCCCGTTCCCGGGGCTCCATTCCCTTCGTAGTCCTGTTCCTCGAGACTGTTCCATCCGATCGGATCGAGCGAATTCGACTCGCTGGTAATTTCGTACGAATCGATCGTGATACTCTGGCCAGAATTATTCTTCAGGATGACCTCTCCAGTATTACGATTGACGGCCAGCGAGAGAGGTATCACTTCTACTGCCGTTTTGACACCGAATACCATGATCGAATTCGCCGTGTTGGAACCATCATCGACATCAGCAACCATCAAGTGCCGGCCATCCGGCGTGAATGCCATCGAATTGTAGTTGAAGTTCGGGAATCCCCGGCCCTGGGTTGTGTTCCCCGGTTCCGCAATGAAATCGATCTCAAGCGTCGCGACGAATGTATCCGGATCAATTCGATAGATGGCATCATCGGGTACGTAGGTATCCGAAGGCCACGCATCGTCGTCAGCAACCCAGATTGATCCGTCGATCGGATTGACAGCCATACTCTGCATATTGGAAAGGTTCGCTCCCGCGGGCATGAGGACCGTATGCTCGGTCAGAGTTCCAGCGGCATCGATCGTAAATAAATAGGTCGATGTTCCCTGGGTCATCGCGGCCGGAGCCAGGTAAATGATGCCTCGGGTTGCATCGACTTCAATATTCGCCAGGTTGACATCCGCGGCAGTGTAATTCGGCAACGAAGTCCATGTCGTGAGCGTATGATAGCTACTCCCATCCGGCGCTACGGCATGCACCGCATTGGTATCATTCGCATCGAATCCATTATCCGCCAATATCAAATCACCAGGGCTCACTCCAGTGCCAGAAAAACCGGGCGGGGCAATCTCGATCCCAAACGGATCATCATCGCCGGCCCCACCCAGGAAACCGCTACCAGCGAAAATATCCGTTTCGGTCGCGGCCCCTAGCGGATTGGTCACTTTCCGGACTGCGGCTGTGTAGTCGTACACCACATAGACAGCACCATTCGCATCGACGGTAAGATCCGATGGGTTCGCCAGATTGCCTAGGGCCAAGCGCGACGAAAGGGTGCCCGTTGCGTAATCACTTGAAAATGTGATGGCGTACAGCCCGGCATCGGCGGCTGTACCCGTATCCCTGATAAGGAACAGGTTCCGCCCAGATGCATCGAATTCGCATCCAGAAATATCATTCCAGCCAACTGGAACCGACGAGAGGAAGGCGGTGGCATAGTCGCCGAGACCGCCGATTTCTACTCCCTGGGCTGGGACTGCCATCGAGCCTATCAAGCAAACACCAAGAACTGCAGCCATGCCCAGCCAGCCGGCAGATCTTAGAAAAAACAATTTAAGGGCCTTCATATTGTGTCTCCCTGATGAGGTGATACCTAAAAACGCAGCTCCGGCAATTAATAGAAACACGGATGTCGGTTCGGGGACGCCCGCAAGGTTCGCAAAGGCTTCCGCGCCGTTTGCGGATACGAACATGCCTTTGAAGATCAGAAAATCGGCAATGTCATTGTCGAAATCGCTATCCAAATCGCCCCTTTTATAGGCTGCAGGTCCCGATAGACCCGTCAGATCGACGCCGCGGCCCGCGTTGTAGATTGGCCAGTCCAAGGCATCGATCGTGCCATCAAAATTCAAATCCCCGATCCCGAAAGGATTGCCGCCGTTGCCCTCGAAAACAACGGGGACCTGCCTGATCTTTCCATCGGGGAGCAAAATTTCCATTGACAAATCTTCTTTGGGATTTTGAATCCAGGCCCCCATACCCAAATCAATGGCTGCCGATCCGCCGAGACTTGCCCCATCGCCACCACCTAGTTCGGATTCACTCAGATCGGTACTACTGGCAGGATTCGACAGGATGGTCCAATCATCATCCGGATCGACCTGATTCGGGCCCGGGCTACCCGCATCGTAATTCCCGGCGATTGATTTCCATTTCGATTGATCCAAAGCCCCGACTCCGGAGCGGATCGAATAGGCCAGAAGGCTTCCCGCACCCGTACCGACATTTCGGAACGTCATACTGCCTGTGGCACGATCCACGGCCAATTCGAATGCCCCGACACCCGCATCCATTTGTTGGCTGAAGCTGAGATTATCGATCGCCCCGCGACGCGTCAGGCTGGTGTAGTTGTCGTCAAAGAGCAGATTGTAGTCTTCGTTCGGATCGCCTGTGAAGTTGATGGTGACATGTTCGGTATCCGTTGGTCCCAGCGCGGCCGTTGTTGTGTTGAATACGATCGCGCCATCGGAAATCCGCTGGACACGGATCGTCCAGCTATAGGGATCCTCGGTTTGGTCGGAAGCATGACCAATGTCGAGTGAGTTGAGTACTAGCGTACGCCCGTGATCCATAGTGAATCGGATCGTTCCCGTTCGGTCCTCTGCCGTGTTGGCATTATCAATTTGAGCGACAAAGACCGGAGTCCCCAACGATTCCCAAAAGGCTCCCGTGTGGTAATCCCAGTAATCCGACGGAGACCAAGTCAACTGGACATTGCCCGTGGCGCCCGTCCCGTCGGTGGTCACAAAACCCGTACTGTCACCTGTGATACGGCTACCATAGTTCGCGGGTATATCGGCATTGCTGCCACTTGCGGCCCCGTTAAAAGTAATCGTTGTGGCCTGAACGGATCCTACAACGATTCCTAGAACAATCAGTGAGCCCATGGCTCTAAGAAAACGAGTCTTCACGGGAGTACTCCTTTGAGGTTAGATGAATTCACTAGCTACTCTATTTTCTACAAAGACGTGATTTTCTACAAAGACGTGCGAGTAAAACGAACCATCCCATGGCCACGAGGGCCATCGATGACGGCTCCGGTACGGCGAGCATTGCTGCCCAGGATCCCGCGCCGTTCACCCTTTCATATTTGTTCTTGAAGATCAAAAAATCGGCCAGATCGTTATCCAGGTCGCGATCAAGATCACCGCGAAAGTACGCCTGTTCGATGGTCATGCCAGACAAATCCACTCCGCGCCCGGCGTGGTAGATGAGCCAATCGGCGGCCGTCAGTTCACCGTCAAGATTGAGGTCACCCAGCAGTTCAGGAATGTCATTCAAGAGTTCCCGCAATACATGGGGATAATTGGTCGTGATTCCGTCAACGCCATAATCAATCAATGTCCGCATCGAACCCGTGTCGTTAACAGTATAGGCGTGGATTTCCAGCCCATTCGCGTGCACAAGATCGACAGCTTCCTGCGTGATCCCGCTATGATCCCAATCCAGAAAGTCGGCCCCCTTGGCCGTAACGCTGTCGATGACCGCCTGAGTGATCGTCCCGTTTCCCAACGCGCCGAGATAGTAATCGGGATCCAATGCATCCAGATCATCAAGGAAATTCCAATCAAACGCGATGACGTAAAAATCGTCGGGTGTCCATGAGTAGTTCAAGAACGCATTATGGTAGAGTAGCGCCGAGCCTGCTTTCCGTTCGATCAATGGTATGATCCCCAACCCCATCGCAGCCGAGGCGGCTTCGTACATGGTCGGGACTCGCTCGCCGACGAATTCGGGCGAAAACTTGATGCCCGCATCGAGGGTTTTAATTTGCGCCAGTGTCATACTCGATACCGCGCCCGAACCGTCCGTCGTCCGATCGACGGTCGGATCGTGCATCAAGACGAGTTCTCCATCGGCCGTCACGCGAACATCCATTTCCGTCAGGTCGGCAGCGCCTGCTGCAGACTGAATCGAGGCGATGGTATTCTCCGGTGCGTTCCCCGAATCGCCTCGATGGGCCTCCACGAGCACGGCACTCCACGCAGGCCCCACGCTGGCAAAAAGATGGATGGTCAAAAATCCAGCAAGAATCAATCCACTCGCAGGAGTCCTGGCTCCCTTGCCAAATCGTGATTTTGATTCTGGATAGCTCATCTGTTCCTCGATCCATTCCCCCCAGGACGAAAATTATTCGAGGCATGAAATACAAAAAGACCTCTCCCGACAACCGGGGGAAGCCTTTCTCAAGGACTCCAGGCTCACACCGATGGAGATATTTTTCTAATTAAAGGGACAATTCCACGTGTAACTTCAGTATGCATATCGCTGTTTCGATGTCAACAGTTAGGGGATTTTTCGCATTATGTGCATGGAGCCATATTCGAAGCGGTCCGATCTCTACAGTGATAAGTCTTATCCAGGCAATACCTTATGCGCAGAAGTCAAGGATCCATCCTGTTCTGATTCCGTCCATCCGCACCATGCAACAGACCACCATTTTCCATGGTTGGTTCTCTTCCCATCCAATGAGGTGGCGGAATACAGCCCACCCAGGGGCACCGAAAGCCTGTTATCCTGGCAAATGGGACTTATTAGAATATGCACCATGATGGCAAAGCTCTACTTCTACTATTCCGCAATGAACGCCGGCAAGTCGACAGCACTTTTGCAGTCAAGCCACAACTACCGGGAACGCGGCATGCATACGCTGGTGCTGGCCCCGGAAATGGACACGCGTGAGCAACCGGGCACCATCACATCTCGCATTGGCCTCTCCTCGGAGGCAACCAATTTCAATGCGGCCGACAACCTCTTCCGGCTGGTTCACCAGCATCACCTGGAAAAACACCTGGACTGCGTCTTGGTCGATGAGGGCCAGTTCCTCACCAGCGAACAGGTCCGGCAGCTATCGGATGTGGTCGACCAACTTGATATCCCCGTTTTGACCTACGGTTTACGGACTGATTTTCAGGGCAAGTTATTCGAAGGGAGTCAGCAGCTGCTGGCTTGGGCCGACAACTTGGTGGAAATCAAGACAATCTGCCATTGTGGCCGAAAAGCCACGATGGTGTTACGAATCGATAACAAGGGTCAGGTGATTAAGGAAGGCGCCCAGATTAAAATAGGTGGCAATGAACTCTATGTCTCGGTCTGCCGCAGGCATTTCAAAGAAGGCATGGCCGAACGCCACCGAGACGAACTCGTTTTTGAGGCATTTGACTCTCGGGAGGCTTTCGGCGATTCCGAAAAGCCCGATTGACTAACCGTGTTCCAACCTGGAGGAAAATAGTGCAACGAACAACGACTTGGATACAGCTTCTTCTGATTTTTCTTGTACTTCCTCCGACATCCAGAACATCATTCGCATGTACTTCGATCATGGTCGGCAAGAAGGCGTCGACCGATGGATCGGTCATGACATCGCACACTTGCGATAGTCATCGTACAGGTTCTGATATTCTTGTCATTCCAGCCAAGACATACCCATCGGGATCCCAGCGGTTATTGACCAAACGCCGCGACGACGACACTGGCCCGATGCCGCGTTATGGACGCCAACCCGTGGGCAAGATTCCTCAAGCAGTCAAAACATTTGGCTACATTGCCCCCGCCTATGCCGTGATGAACGAACAGCAATTGGCGATCGGTGAATCGACATTTGGCGGACGTGAGGAACTGCACAGCAATAAAGGCCTCATCGATTGTGAAACATTGACGCGCTTGATTCTCGAACGGGCAGGCACCGCCCGCGAGGCGATCCGTATTGCGGGAGAGCTACTGGGTCAATACGGCTGGTGCGACGAGGGGGAAGCCCTAACCATCGCCGATCCTCAAGAGGTTTGGGTCCTGGAGATCGTCGGCGCCGGTGAAGATGTCGTTGGGGCCGTGTGGGCCGCGCAACGGGTTCCGGATGATCATATTTCGGTCGTCGCCAACGCGGCCCGCATTGGAGAAATGGATCTTGCCAATCCGGACTTCTTCATGGCATCAAGCAACATCCACCAACTGGCCGAAGAACGCGGCTATTGGGATCCGAAGAGTGGTCGGCCGTTCCGGTTCTATGAAGCATACAATCCCGATGGCCGGACGAGTTTCGCATCCACCCGGCGGGAATGGCGGGCGCTGGATCTGCTCGCTCCTTCCCTCAAATTGGATCCGAACAGCAACGTGTTTCCGTTTTCAGTTCAGCCGGATACTCCAGTCGGGCCCGAAAAAATCATGGAAATTTTCCGTGATACTTTTGAAGGAACGGACTTCGACATGGTCAAAGACCTCACGGTAACAAACGCCGAGGGCAAGTCCGTCAAGAGCCCGCTTGCCAATCCATTTATGCCCTATGACATGAACCTGTTATTCAAGATCAATGGTGGCTGGGGTTGGCGCGGAGAACGACCGATGGCCCGCTGGTACAGCATGTATGTGACCGTGACCCAATCCCGGTCCTGGTTGCCCGATCCCGTGGGCGGCATCCTCTGGCTAGGCTATGACAATTCGGCAATGACGGTGTACGTGCCCCTCTATGCCGGGATCACGGATCTGCCCGATGATTATAAGACAGACGGCCGCACGACAGGGTTTAGCCGGCGATCCGCCTGGTGGGCATACAACCGAGTCGCCACTCTGGCAGCCCAACGCTGGGGCGACATCCGCGTGGATGTGGCCAACGTCCGCGATCCACTCCAGGAGAAATTCCTCGCCGAGCAAAAAGAGATCGCGGAGACCGCCAGCAATCTGATGAAGGATCATCCACAAAAAGCACGTGCCTACCTCACGAAAAAAACCCGCGATGCGTGCTTCGAAGCAACCCAAGCCTACTGGAACCTCGGCGATCTTCTCTGGACGAAATACGACGAAC
>JAFGFZ010000359.1 GCA_016930815.1 Pirellulales bacterium
ACTAGTTGTGTTAGTCATTGGAATTACGGTGCAGCGAATCGTTAGCCTATCCCGCCAACACACGTTGGGCGAGCGAGCCAATACAGCCGTCGCCGCGCTGAGTACGACCCGTGGAGCTCTCGTTCCTCGTGCAATTCAAGATCTCGAAAAGTTTCCTCGTAAAATGGTACTGGAAGAGCTGCGCAAGCAATTTGAAATTGCTGATGTTATTAGAAAGCTATCGCTTGCGTACGCACTAGCCCACTATGAAGACGTGAGAACTGATTTTCTGGTCTCACAGATAATAAACGCGCCTTCTGATGAAGTCGACAATTTCGTCGCGTCTCTTCAGAATTCGCTCAAAGAGGCGAATGACGAACTAAATACGATCGCTCGCAAAGCCAGCAGTAAAGCGAACTGGCGTCACAAGGCACGATTGGCGATAGTAGCATTGCAACTTGGTGAACCTTCATTGGGAAGCACGATGTGCCAATTACAACCCGATCCGATCCAGCGAACGCTGTTCATTGAGGAGTGCTCAACATGGCACGGGAACCTCTCAACTCTGACTCAACAGAAGACAATGAACAACAACGGTCCACTTCGTTCCGCAGTGGCTCTTGTTGTTGGCAGCGTGCCAAGTGGAGAAGTGTCTACCCAAGATAGGTGGGAATGGGAGAAGGTACTTTCGGACTGGTTTAAAAATGCGCGGGACGCTGGCACACACAGTGCTGCAGGTTGGGCCTTGAGAAAGTGGAAATTAAAGTTGCCAGAGATTGCACGGTCCAAAGATCCAATCGAGGGAATGGAATGGCATGTCAATGGTCTCGGCGTGACAATGCTCAGAATGCCGGCCGGGAGTTTTATACGCAAGGAGGACAACGATTCTATCGAGCGGAAGATCATATTGACTAAACCTTTTTTACTTGCGGACCGTGAGGTTTCAATCAAGCTATTTCAAGAGTTTATTGATGATCCTGAATACTCCAAAGAGGAGAAGCCTAGAAACTTGAAAGGCGTCGATAGAGAATTCAGTACAACGAACGAACATCCTATGCAATTTGTCAGTTGGTTCGATGTCCTGCTGTTCTGTAATTGGCTGAGTAGCAAGGAAGGGCTGAGGCCTTGTTATGAGCGGACTGGGGAAAAAGAAAAGTATAAAGACTACGGCGATCGCGACGTGGAATATGACGCTTGGCGATGGATTCCGGATGCGACAGGTTATCGACTAGCAACAGAGGCCGAGTGGGAATACGCTTGCAGGGCATGTAGCACCACTGAATTTGGATTTGGTGATGACGAGTCGCTGTTGGACCGGTATGTGGTCTATGGAGCTAGCCGTACAGAAATTCCCGGCAGCAAGTTACCGAATGGTTGGGGATTGTTCGACATGCATGGGAATATTTGGGAGTGGTGCTGGGACCGATATGGACCTTATGGCAGTGAGAAGTTGCTAACTGATCCAACCGGAGCAGAGAACGGAGTCAGCCGCGTGTTGTGTGGCGGGTCGTTCTCCAATTACGCTCAGCTCGTGCGGTCGGCCTACCGCATCGCCTTCCAGCCTGCCTACCGTTTCCTCGATCTCGGTTTTCGGTTGGCGAGGACTTACCCCTGAGTCCCTTTACCCCTTCTTCGCCGCCGCAGGCGGCGCGCGATATTTTTTTCGAAATCCAGATGACTGTCACAGAAGTAAAGTCTCGCACATGGTGTGGCAAAGCACTTCATTTCGACATCCACGCTGCGCTTTTCCGTTGCTGTTTATCTGTGTTTGGATTTGTATTACTGACGTTCATACTGTCATTTCTATTGAGTCCTGCATTGGATATGGAACAAAATGAGCCTATCTTGCCTATTTCCCCAGCGTTTTCAGATCCATCTGTTTCGCAATCAATGCAGGGCACAATAGACATAGGTGGAACCATCTGGCAGGGGTATGGCCTTCACCGATGGCAGTCCATGTCTCAATGCGGTCGATTTTCGGCGCGTCTCGCAATACGTATGAGCTGATGAGTGAGACAACTGCTCAAATTAGACATGCCGAACGCTCCGGTTCATGCCGCCTTGTCTGGGATGCTCCTGATCGCAAGCGACAACGTGATCCAGGTTAAGCCGTTCAGCAGCATCTCCAGGCCCACGAGCAGACCGACAACCCACAGCGCACATTCGGGGAAATGCCGGTAGATCACCACGCCGCAGAGAAACGTGACGATGCCGTTCAGCAACGCCCAACCCCAGTGCGGGAAGCGGACCACCAGGGCAGCGACCACACGAAACGCGCCAGCGATGATGAAGAAGCCGGCCAAAAAAAGGGCCATCACGAGGCCCGCCTTCACGGGTGTGTCGGTAATCTGAAATCCTACCATCACGTAAAGAATCCCCACTAGCAACTGGACCAACAACCCGCTCCACTTGCCTGCCCAGAAGGACGCCACGACGGTCGCGATGCCCGTCGCCATTAGAGATACCCCGAGGACCACCATCACGGCGACGTTACTCATTAGCGGGAAGACAATTGCCACCGTGCCGCACACGACCAGGAAGACTCCCAAGAGTAGGAACCACCACCAGTTGGACTTCAAATGCCTAAACTCGGTGTGTAACGGAACGATCTCAACGGCCGTTTGTTCTCTTGCCTCATTCATCGAAATACTCCCGTTTGCTAAGTGCTTGTTGAATTGCCGCAGCACACGGCGGACGCAGACCAGGTCGCTGTTTCCGCCCCTCAAGTATAGCTCACCGGGGCGAAAAAACTGTGGCCCGCTGCGTGCGAACTTGGATTGAAACGTGTTGGGCGATAGCCGCGCCGACTGCCCCTCCCGAGAGCGGAGGTCAAAACTAGGCCCAACCACCGCTACATAGCGCCTCAAGAACCTTCACTTTATGGGGTAGATCATCATTACCAATTGGCAGCTCATAACTTATCTACATCCAGCACCGAGAACTCATCTCATCAAACAAAACGCCATCAACTCATCGAATCTCCAGTGAATGGGACAAGATCTTCACTGTCAGATGAGGCGTGACAAATGCCCTGAAAATATTGTGTGTTGTCCGGGGAGATACAGTATGTAAGGGAGTCCCATTCAGAAGGGGGGGTCGGGTTGAATCCCGCGAGGACTGCTTCGGCTGATGAGTGTCTACTCAACCGCACTATTTTCCCCGAATGAGATAGGTTGAGGATACATAGACACTAAAAGAAGCAGGCCGTCTCGGACATGTCAAGTCGAAACGGCCCTAGCCACAAGAATGATCTGAATATGGGTGCAATGTGGCTATACAACTCTAGCACGTATTCGGGACGATGCCTGACCCTCGCATGCGTGAGTTAGGTGAAACTGTCCATTCTCAACAACCAGAGCTTCGCCCCGTTCGGCAGCAAGTAAGAATAAGGGCGGTGAGGGCGAGGAGTGAGCTGAGAACAAGGGTAGAGGATTCGGGAATAGATGCCGATTCGAACGGAAAAGCTCCATATTGTTGTTGCCATATCAGGAAGTCACTACCGTCGACATCACCATCCGCATCGGCATCGCCCTGGGTGTGTGTTGCACCAATTTGTCCGCCGAAATGACTCTGCCACGCGGCGAAATCGACATGGTCAACATTACCATCTTCATTGAAATCGGCTTCCAGGAATCCTGGGATTGCGGATAGGCGGATCAGAGAGACATCGTCGTAGAATACCGATCCTGCTTGATTATTGAGCTGAATGAAGAAAAGACTAAGGCGGGCGAAAGCGGTCCCATCGGGTGCAATGGCAGCTACAGAACCTCGAACCCATTGATCAGAATTCAAGTAGGGATCTCGGCCATCCAATAATGAGAAGTCCCTTCCATTTGTATCGATATAGTTGCCTGGATCGCCAAATGCCTCTTTCAGGACGTTACCGTTTTCGTCCAAGAAGGAAATCGCTATCGTCGCAAAATTCTCCAAGGACCGGATATTATCTCCCGATGTGGTGATTGCTGACACAGAGGCCTCAAATTCCTGACCAGGTTGAGCTTCAACATTTTGGAATGCTCCGGATGCGTCCGGATAACCGTGGAACGGCCCAAAAGCTTTAAGAGCCCTGACACCACTCACTGTCGGAATCAAGTTCCCCGGCGGGACGCCATTCTGTTCGATAAACGTATTGTTGAATTCAATCCACCTTCCAGTTGTCGTTGCCGGCGGGCTGGTTTCAATGTTGATCAGTGGAAGTTCTTCAAAACTCGGATCGACTAGCAAGTTGCCGCTGATGTTCGTATTGATCCGGTTGATCTCAACATGGTCGATCTGCAAATAGAAAGTTCGGTTGTTGCCCCAAGTCACCGCGGGCTGGAGTGCAGCGTTATATGCATCGGCGAAGCTACTATCCGGTGCCCATAAGTTGAGATGCAGCTTTGTTGGATCATCGGGCACCGTGCTGGTTTCGGCGCGGATCAGCATCCCGTCAACGTACCATTGGACGTGTTGGGGGGTCCACTCGATCTTGTAGTTATGGAACTGGGTAAGATCAAAGCCAGCCAGATTACAAAACTGCGGAGATCCACCAGATCCGGGACCGGTAAAAGGCCCGTCGTTCCAAACATTGGTCAACACATCCTGGGATCCTCCGACTGCCTGGTTACCCAGTAGTTCGTGGTCTATTTCATCGCGGACCAGGTTGCCAGTGCCAGGTGGTGAATCCCGTGTTACATCGTAAGCAAAAAAAGCACCTACCAAACCGCCCGACGTGGGGGGAACGAGGCGCATCCGCGCTTCCAAGGTCAAACCACCTCCACGGGCATAGTTCCGTTTTGTTAAAAGATCAGTTCCTAGGAACTCGTTGCCTGGATTGTTCGGGGAGTATGTATCCAAGAGAATTTCGGCAACAAAATCGTCCACAGCGCCATCGGCAACAATTCCCTGCTCCGGCATATCGGTCGCTGAATTTCCCCGAAACTGGGTCCGGCCTACATAAATACCCTCGGTATCGAAAGGAAGTCGCCATACTGTCGTATCTACCGGGCCGAAATCATCAAAATCATCTCGCAATAACAGTTGAGCCAATGCGAGATGAATCGGCACGGCCCATATCATGATGGCAATACCCAATCCCAGACCGATTGATGACAGATGCCTAAATGAGCTGTTCTTCTTGACCAAATTCGTTTTCACGGCGGTTTCCATATTCAAATTGCACGATATGTATAGACGCTGTAGCTGTGGGAGATTATCTCAACTCCTATCGAGGAGCCACCGATCTCAGTTAAACTTTGCCAGGAAAAGGGTATGATTCAGCATAGAGCTAGAACCTTCTTCGAAGTAAGGCAACTTTCACGACAAGCAGGAAGCCGCTAACGACCAGCCCCAGAGTACCAGGTTCTGGAATGCGATAGAAATTTCCGTCATCTAGAAATACCGAACCTCCCGAAATCGGGTCGCCTTGCACTTCAACCAGGACGTATTGCGCATAGCTGGTATCTGCCGGGGCAGGTGCACTAATTAGGCTAAAACATTCCCAGGTATCCTGGGGAGAGAATTCATTGGCAACAATGATTTCGAAGACGTTAATATCTGCCAACCATGAACCGCCGGCAGGACCGCTCATATGATCGAGAAACTCAATCTTCATGGCAGCAAAATTACCGGCGCCCATTGGATCGGAACGGTCGTTTCGGGACCAGATTTCAGCTGCCCAGACATCCCCGATCGCGGCGGGGAAGGCTTGGGTTCCACCGACACCGCCCCAGACATCCCATGGCCCGAACATTTTCAAAGATTGGAGCCCCGAATGTGCCGGTGTCGTTTGCGTTACCCAGGATAAGTTTGGATCATTAAACATATTCCATCCAGAAATCGTGTTGACATCCCCCTCCGACGCATCGGGCAGTTCAAATCCCGGATTCGACAATTCATTCGCCATAGTATAAATGGGTATGGCAAAACCAATCCCTACAACTGCTGCTGCCATGGCGAACCAACCAAGTTGTCTGGAAATCATCAGCTACTCCCTTCGATCAATAAACCAAGATCAAACAATAGTATTCATAAGCATTGATTGTATGCTGTTTCAGTGACGGACTGATAGGAAATAATTTTATCTTGAGTCCGACGTAATAACAAGGATATTCTATTGGATTCCATAAAAAAGAATGGAAAATACTTCCCAGCTCGGCGCTAACATCTATCGCTAATCTGCTCACCTTCCTCCGGTAGATGTGCGTCTGGTAGAATATGTTGTTCCGTCGATAGAGCGTAGCGTTCGCTTTATTAAGATCCCAGAGCCGGATTCAGAGAGAATCGGCGCTGGTAGATAACCTGCACTCCGATTCCAGACAAACACTATTACTTCATCAAGGTGACGCAGGCAGATGGCAATATGCTGTGGTCGGCTCCGGTTTGGGTGACGGTTGGTGAGCAGTAAGTCTTTTGTAAACTAACGAAGAGCACACCAATGGATACTCGCAGAAAGAAAATGCACGAACTCCAGCGAATGGCAGATCGTGTCTGTGTGCTGATCCTCAACACCGATTTGCCCGCTATTGATATCGAGATTGAGAAGAATAAGGTCCGCGAGCATTGCCTCGAACTCTACCCAGATCGGGAGTGGCTTTACGATATAATCTACGAGAGCCGATTCGACCGGCTATGGGAACAGTTTCGGGAGGAATTTGTTGAGGAATAGCAAGCACGTCATACAACCATCCCAGGTGAAGATCACAGCTCTTTGAAACATTTGGAAATGCACTCCACAAGCTGAGCAGAATATATCATCGTGAGTTCCTCTATGGATTATACAGACGAAAGGGATGGTACGATGCGATACTTCCGTGTTTTGCTAATTGTGTTGATCCTGGTAGCACCAAGGCAGGTTATCGCGAAACCACCGGCGAATGACGAAAAGGTGTTCACGGCTTATCTGATGGCCTACTTCGGACCGGAAGAAAAGCTGTTCTACGCCTTCAGCCGAGATGCGCGTCACTGGACTTCCCTGAACGCGGGACAGCCGGTATTCGACGCGCACGTGCGTCTACGGGATCCATTTGTCAGTCGAGTTCTGGGCAAATTCCACCTGGTGCATACGAAGGGCTGGGACCATCCGGCGATCTTCCACTGGGAATCGAAAGACTTGATCCGGTGGACTGGTGGTGAGATCCAGGTGGTGGACGAGAGCCGCAAACGGGCCTGGGCACCAGAGCTCTTCTACGTTGCCGATGACGGCCTGTTTTACGTGTTCTGGGCATCGATCTACGACGATCACAACACCATCCACTACGTGACCACCCGAGACTGGAATGACATCACACCCGCCCGTTCAACCATCTACTACGACCTTGGCATCCATGACATTGACCTGACGATCGTACAACACGCTGGGACCTACTACGGATTTCACAAGCCAGGCGACGTCCAAGGCAAGATGGGTAATCGGCTTCTGACGGCTACGAATCTCGATCCCCAAAAGGATACCTTCGGTGGGAAGGGTGTTGGCAGGGATGTATTTCCAGACAGCACGCGACCGACCGAAGGTCCAGAAGTCATCAAGGTGATCGGGCAGGACAAGTGGTACGTGTACGCAGATCCTTTCCACAGTGCCTTGGAGGCTTGGGAAACAACCGACTTTGATACATTCAAGAAGATCGCTGTAAGCACGCCCGCGGGGGCGAAACACGGCAGCATGATCCCGATCACCGAACGGGAGCTGGAAACGCTGCTGAAAACGTATCCTGGCAAGTCGGAGTGAGCGTTTGCTGGCGGCATGCCCAGTGAACTGATCTGCCATCAGGGCTAGGTGGACAGCTTCATGCCCTCTTGTGGTAGGATCGGAGTGGAGGCCCGCTGTTCCTGTTGATTCGATGATCCAGTTCTTCTTGCTGCCTGGGATGTAGATCAAGAAGATATGCGAACCGTTTATCAAGGCCACATGATTGGCTTGGTAATTGTCAGTGGAGAGATCTTTCCCATCACTTTGAATATGGCATTCAGGGAGATTATGTGACGTTTGGTCCTTCTGTTCGAGCACTCGTTGGGATTCCGGCATGGTGAGATCCCTGATAACTACGGCTGTCCAGGGAGGAAGATAGTACTCGGAGGGCCCCGGCGAGAAGAAGGGAGGGGGCAGATTGGATTCCGAGTTGCTGCCCTCTCTGGTCGGCTAACGATCAATGCCCGAACACGTTGCACAGGATCGCTTCTCCTTCATTCCAAGTGTTGGAGGCGTGTCTTTTTGTCAAATAGCGACATCATGCGTTAGGAGTGATTCTCGAGGATATTCTGGTTATCAGGCTCATTTATCGCACTTTCCCAAACGTTTTGGTTCCGGGGATTGAAAATTGGTTGAATGGGAATTGGGGGAAAGTATATACATTTGCCAATAGAATAATTATTCGCGTCCTTCAGCAATCTGGGGAATGAATCGTGTCCTGTAAGGTTTGCACCAATTACGAAACGGAGTTGGTTTATCTGTGGTTCATAAAAGATAAAGGGACTTACCATAGCTGGAAGTCCTACGGTCGTGATGCATATCTCAAAGCAATGCAAGATGGTGAGATCTCCAAAAGGGAAAATGCCCAGCGCATCCTCTCTGGATGGCTCAAGAAAGAAATCGAGGGTGGTAATCCTCTTAAAGACAGAAGCCCTTACTCCGATCTGCTTGATGCTGCTCTGTTCGATGTGAATTGGTACGAAATAGCTGGGACCTTCCTGCCTGAAGAGTGATCACAGTTTTCTCTATTCGTGGCAT
The DNA here is from genome assembly GCA_016930815.1 of Pirellulales bacterium. Classification (GTDB taxonomy): domain Bacteria; phylum Planctomycetota; class Planctomycetia; order Pirellulales; family Lacipirellulaceae; genus JAFGFZ01. The sequence goes on from JAFGFZ010000359.1 coordinate 8,684, forward strand.
CGATCTGATGGAAACCATGCCTTATCCTGCAGTATATCCTAAAAGAAGCGGGCCACCTCGGAGAGACTCACACCGATACGGTCCTAGCCACACGAATGAGCTAAATAAGGGTGCAATGTGGCTATACAACTCTAGCACGTATTCGGGACGATGCCTTAGCCTCGCATGCGTGAGGAAGGTGAAGTCGTCCCTTCTCAACAACCAATGCCCTCCCTCCATCGGCAGCGCGCGAAAGCGAGGGTAGTGACAGTGAGGATCAGCACGATGGATGTGGGCTCTGGAATTCCTGCAGTTCCTGGTAAACTGCTACCTGAACCATATTCTTGCTGCCAAATTAGAAAGTCATTTCCGTCCACATCGCCGTCGCTATCGGCATCACCATCCCCATGTGAGGCATTGCCAGTTGTACCGAAGCCAACTAGCCATCTATCGAGATCTTAACTATCGACAGCACTGTCTTCATTGAAGTCGGCAACCAGGTCGGGGAGGAGAACTACTCGCCAAGCTTCCTGCTGAAAATGGGGACCGTAGGCAGCACCGACAATCACAGTACCGTCAGCCGAGATACCCGTTGCTGAGGTTAGGTTCCAGCCACTCAGGTCCAACGCAAATTCCTTGGTCAAGACCTCTTGGAGCCTTCGCATGCCATGGGCTTCGTCCCAGATAAACGCTTCCTCCCCCATGGTGGAGATATTCGTTCCTACAATCAACGAACCATCTGCAGAAATAGCGTTTGCAATGGTCTGAGAATTTCCCGTGGATCCGGGCAGGCTGCCTAGACCAATCATGCCATCGGTGGAAGTCCAGCGAAACGCTTCAATGCTCCCAGAAGCTGTTTGGCTGTACCCCACAATAACTGATCCATTGCTGGATACTCCAGTTGCGGCGCTGAGTTGGGAACCTCCCGGTAAGAATCCCATTCGAACCATTCCCTCCAACTCGTTCCAACGAAATGCCTCGCCTGTAACAGGGTGGGGACCGCTGCCGGAGCTGTAGTTGCCTGTACCAATAACCGTCAAACCATCGGCCGTAACACCAGTTGCCCGGCTTGAGAATTCTATGCCTGGTAGATCTCCTAATCCCCTCATGCCACTAGCCTGTGTCCAGAGGAATGCCTCCACTCCCAAAGCGGAAACACCTTCACCCACAACAACCGATCCGTCACTCGAAACAGCATAAGCATCACTGAAAAAGACACCACCATCGATATCACCCAGGCCCGCCATTGCCTTAGATTCGTTCCAACGAAATGCCTCGCAGAAGCCGTTTGCTGAATCACTGGTTCCCACTACCGTTGATCCGTCTGACGAAACAGACCGCGCGATACTGTATGATCCACCACCTGGCAGGTGCCCAAGTCCTTCAAATCTTGCAGCTTCGAGCTGCGTATGGAGGATCAGCGATAACAGCGTTATTCCACTTAACCTGAAATACCGCATCTTTCACCTCTATTAGTCTATCCCCCATATAAAAGATTCTCATTCTGTGCGACAGTGTACCTACAGGATGGGAGTATCGCAAACTTTTACACTGTCTCGAGCAGACCGGGGGAGCAAACATCACCCCCGCATTTGTATGGCGGCACCTTAGAAATTGGCTGATTTTTAGCAGACTGTTGCCACTTCCATCCGTGGCCGTTAGTCTGGCATCGCTTAGTGCGTCTGTACCCATGAATTGGAAGGCTGCGAGGGGAAATATGGTCCTTCACAAAGCAGGCAATCCAAGGCGTTATCTTGTCATCAAACGCGTAAAGGGGCAGGAGGTATGTGTGATGCGGGATGGGACCACAACGCCCGACAGGAAACAAGCCGAACTCTATCAGCACGATGATGCGGTATGGATCGCCAAACTGTATGGCAGAGAGCTGCTATCCGACCTGGAAGCGTTTCCGCAAGATTGAGATTTCGATCATCCATTCGACGACCCAGGATTCTTGGCCAGATAAGCGGTAATGCACGGGCAGAGGAGGGGCGATTGCCAGATGGATCAATACGGGTATGATGATGACGTAACGGGTAATTATATGTTCGCTAGGGGCATTTGATGAAGAAAATGGATGCATAAAAGAGCAAGAGAATGGCGGTGCGAGGTGTGTTGCGGCTATTACACTTGGTTGCACTTTGTAGAAAACCCAGTTTGCTGGGCATCTATTCAACCAAGCCCGCTATTTCAATTAACCAAGACATGGTGTTGGGATTGTAGAGCGTTGATTGTGTGGGATATGACATCCAGAGTTGATGTGCGATGTCCTAATTGCCGTAAGAAGCACCTGAAGCGTAAGACCCGCGAATCAAGCAAGCTAATTTATGAGATATACCATCGGTAAGAACCAAAGCCCAAAACCTGTCTTATCTGTGATGAAACGTTCACGCCGCCACGTTCCGATGCCAAGTACTGTTCGAACCGATGCCGCCAAGCCGCGCATCGGAAACGACATAGTAATTCTCAATAGCTGTCCCCGGGTCCACCACTGAACACCCGGGCAGACCGACTGATTCTCGAGCCCATCGCACAGAATCGCTCAGGACGCGTTCCGATGGACTGGTACGTGTCTTTTTGGTCGAATTCCGTTCCGGCGCGTCCTAGGGGCATTCTCGGGAATTCTTGGGGATTGTATCAATAAGACGCCTACGACCGTGGCGAGATCGAGCTGCCAGAGTTGCCGAAGGATACAAGAAAGGGATATATCAGACGTGCCGCCGGGTCCGGCGTCACGTACACAATGGCAATGATTGCCGAGTTTCTTGAAGAAACCAAAATGGACAAGCATGGCAGGATCGAGCCGAATCACCGCTGCAAGGTGGCGTTCAATATCCTGGATGTGCATGCAAGTCTGCACGATCATAATCGCATCCCCCAAGCCCGAGAGCCAGTCGTTCGGTGTATGTTGCCCCAGACTGGGGGTAACATCGCATCCCTACCTGTGGGCTAGACAACGCTCGGGCAAGTCTGCCCGAGCCTATACCATCGCATCCCCGCGCCCGTGGGCAATATGCTGGAGTTGATATGGAGGGCGCCGCGGCGCCCATCGCATCCCTGCCCGCGTGGGTGCGACGGTATATCGATGCTGGCTATCCGGGGGGCCAGCATCGCATCCCTGCCCGCGTGGGCTGGACTTCTAAACCTTGGGATTCCAAGGAATAGAAGCGAATCCTTGCATCCCGACAAGGAACGGAGAAGAGGCACTTTTCCTTATCCGTTTGACCACGAATCAAACGGTGGCACGCGTAAACCCCGAGGATAACCGCTATTCGACCTGCAATGTAACTGATTTTGTTACCAGCTAGTTGACCTCCAGCATGGTCGGGTGGTAGCATTGGGGCCAGCAAAAAAAGCGGGATGCCATGGCTGAGTTGAATAAATGCCACGGCACCCCTACCACAACACCGGGACAATCGGTGCCATGGCTTCCAGAATTCTAGCTTGTTTCTCTCACGAATTCGACGCCATTTCTTGCGTCTTTCCCGGCGGACTCTTCCACCGGATTCCATGTTCTCTTGTGCGGAGGTTCAAAGGCAATGGCTAAGAAGTTGAAAGTTTCGGTGGTCAAGTACAAAGACCGCCCGCATTGGGTATTACGATGGACCGATCCAAAGACGGGGCGAATGAAAACCAAGTCTTCAGGGGAAATCCGGCGACGCGAAGCGGAACGAGCGGCCGCTAGGCATGAAACCTGGTTGAAAGAACACAAGGACGATGCACCTCCACCGGTTACCTGGGAAGAGTTCAAGGAAGCCTATTTGCTGGACTATGTATCCGGTTTGTCGAAGTCGAGTTTAAGTATCATCCTGGTAACATTCAAACATATCGAACGCATATTGAAGCCTACGATGCTATCCGACCTTACCGGCGCATCCATTGCCACGTGGCAAGCTAGGCTGAGGGCTGAAGCCGGATTGGCCGAAGCAACGATAGGCGTTCATTCTCGGCACCTAAAGGCGTCTCTGCGGTGGGCAGCTAGAAAAAAGTACATCGACGCATGCCCCGATATCGACATGCCTAGAAAGGCCAAGAAAGGCGGGAAGATGATGAAAGGCCGGCCGATCACCGGCGAAGAATTCGACCGGATGCTACTGGCAACGCCAAAGGTTGTCGGCGACGATGCCGCCCCGTCATGGCAACGATTCCTAAAAGGGCTTTGGCTTTGCGGTCTTCGCTTGGCCGAAGCGGTTGCCTTATCGTGGGATTCCGATGATCCGGTGTCCATCGACCTGACAGGAAGGCATCCCGTCTTCAGGTTTCGGCAATCGGGACATAAGGCCGGCACTGACACGTTGTGCCCGATCACACCGGACTTTGCCGAATTCTTGATGGACGTTCCCGAAGAATATCGGCATGGTCGGGTATTCAAGCTTCAGGCACACTCGGGATCCAGGGCACCCATGGACAAGGATTGGGTGGGCAAGGTACTTGTTCACATCGGCAAGGCTGCGGGTGTCGTGGTTGACCGTGGGACGCAAAGCAACGGCAAGCCACACGTCAAGTACGCTTCGGCACATGACCTGCGACGCAGCTATGGTGCCAGGTGGGCAAGGAAGGTTATGCCGCCCGCTCTGATGCAATTAATGCGGCATGAATCCATCGAAACCACGATGAAATTCTATGTCGGTCGGAATGCCCAGGACGTAGCAGACCAGTTATGGACGGCGCACGACGACGAAAAAAGTAACATTTTAGTAACATTGGGCGAATGTACCCCAGAATCACCCATTAAAAAAGAATCGTTGGAAGTGGCTAAGTCGTTAGAGCATCGGACTTTTCGTCAGCACGCCCGGCAGGATTCGAACCTGCGACCTGCGGATTAGAAGTCCGCTGCTCTATCCAGCTGAGCTACGGGCGCATATGCCTATTTTTATAGCGTATTTCTCGTTTTTTGACTTTTTGCCACCAGGGACTTGACGCCTATTATGACGCCTAGACATTGAATTGCCAAGGAAATGATGCCTGCCAGTTCGCGTGTCAGGCGTCAGACAACACCTGTTCACAAGTATCAAAGGCGTCGCCAGCGGCGAATTTTACCAAACGGGCCATGCATGAAAAGCCATATCCGGAGAGAATGCTCTGGTACCAGGTTCTGATACGATTCTCACCTCAATTTTAAACACAGCGCTAGTCCATCGATGATGGGGGCATCCCGTGTCCGGGCTTGTTGGCATACAGGAGCCAATAGACGACCGGGATTACGAACAGTGTAAAAAGCGTCGAGGCAAACAATCCAAAGATCAACGACCAAGCCAGGCCGGAAAAGATGGGATCGATGATGATTGGAACCGCTCCAAACATGGCGGCGCTGGCGGTTAGGAGGATCGGGCGCAACCGCACTACCCGGCTCTCCATGATAGCGTCGAACAGCGAGCGACCACGCAACAGGGACAAGTGGATGAAGTCCACAAGAATGATGGAATCGCGGGTAACGATGCCTGACAGGGCGATCATGCCAATCATCGCTGTGGCCGTGAAGTAGACTGGATCGAGGAAACCACCCACTTGTTGGGCCCAGAGCGCGTTCAGGAACCAGAAGCCGGGCATGACGCCAAGGATCGTCAGCGGGATAGCCAGCATCACAACCACCGGGACGGCGAACGATCTGGTTTGAGCCACGAGCAATACATAAATGGCGATCATCGCTGCGCCGAAAGCCAGCCCAAGGTCTCGGAAAACATCGAGTGTGATTTTCCATTCACCTTCACCGGCAAAATCGACGGAAAAGCCCGCGGGCACGCCCCAGGCGAGGTGACTGCCGTTGGAGAAGAAGGTCCGCTGGGTTACCGGGCGAGCCGTTCCTTCGGATATCCAGCCGGCACCGACTGCCTTCGCTTCGTGGGATTCCGAGAGTGTACCGGTCCTGTCAGCTAGAATGTCCACGACCACATCCGCGGGTGGACGGCCGACTGTCTCGGCAAACACGTAGGCGACTCGTTGCAGGTTCTTGTGGTAGATCATTTGGTCCACGCGCGTTTGTTCCCATCGGCCCAATTCGACGAGTGGCACCAGAGAGCCGCTGCTTCCTTTGACATGTACCTTCTCCAGGTCGGCCACGTTCGTTCTCTGCTGGATAGGAACGCGAAGTTCAATCCGTAACGGATTCCGCTCCGTTCCGCTCCTCAGCAAACCGACGGTGTCGCCCGCTAGGAGGGTTCGAAGGGTACTGGCAATTTGTTCCGTCGTCACACCGTTCAGGGCTGCTTTTTCCTTATCGGTTACGAAAGTCATCTTTCGCTCGGCGGCTTCCCGCACGTCATCGACATCGAACACGCCCGGTTCTAGTGCTAGGCGCTCGCGCACAGTATCGGCGGCGAGGAGAAGATCTTCATACCGATGGTCTGGCTGGCCATACACCTCAGCCACTACGCTGGCGATTACTGGGGGTCCTGGTGGCATTTCTACGAGTTTCATCCGTACCCGGTGTTGATCGGCGATGGTCTGGAGATCGTTGCGCATTCTCAAACCAATGGCATGGCTCTGCTTCCGCCGATTCTTTTTCCCCGCCAGGTTAATCCGCACTTCCGCTACGTTGTCACCTTGCCGGAGGTAGTAGTGCCGTACCAATCCGTTGAAGTCCATGGGGGATGCCAGACCGACGTAGCTGGTGTAGTCAGAGACCTCGGGCACTCCGGCGAGGTACTCCTCAAATTCCCGGACGGCCGCGTCGCTGCGTTCCAAGGTGGTCCCCTCGTCGAAATCCAGAACCAGCAAGAGCTCGTTTTTGTTGTCAAACGGCAGCATTTTGAGCGGCACGCTACGCATGGCGGCCAATCCCATGGCTCCCATGGTGAGTAGGACCATGCCGACGAGAAACGACCAGGCAATCCACTTTGAGTGCAGCAGTGGCGCCATGATAGGATAGAAGATCTTGTATAGCCGTGACTGTTTGACGGCGTCGAGGTCGTGGGGATCATGGTCTTCCTGCCCGGCCGAGCCGCCATCCTTGTGTTTTCGCTTGAGCACATGGTAAGCCATCCAAGGCGTAATCGTGAACGCGACAACCATCGACATCAGCATGGTTACCGGCACGTTCATGGCCATGGGCCGCATGTACGGCCCCATCATACCGGTGATGAAGAACATCGGCAGGAAGCTAACAATGACAGCTAACGTCGCCGTGATCAAAGGTGGCCGGATCTCAGCGACGGCCTCCAGAACGATACGGCGGGTTGCTTTCTTGCGAAGTGCGAAATGGCGTGCGATGTTCTCCACATCCACGATCGGGTCGTCCACCAGCAATCCGAGCGACAAGATCAAGGCAAACAGCGTGACGCGGTTGATCGTGAATCCCAGCATGAGATTGACCGCAAGTGTCAGGCCGAAGACCACCGGCACGGCAACCGCGACGATGAAAGCTTCACGCCACCCGAGTCCAAGAGTGAGCAGTGCCACGACAATCAAGACGGCAATGGCCAAGCCCTCAACAAGCTCGTTCACTTTTTCATCGGCCGTCAGCCCGTAGTTCCGGGTGACGATCAGATCCATGTTGTCGGGCACGATCTTATTGCGCAGTTGTTCCGCCTCGTATAAGACCGCATTGGCCACCCATACTGCATTGGAGCCTTTCTTCTTGGCAATCGCGATGGTTACTGCTGATTGGGTCGGCGGATGCTCCGGCGATGCCGCAACGGTTTCCAATTCGCCGAGGATTGTTCCCGGGAAGAATTCATGTTCGGTGAATCCGCGGGCCGGCCCCCAGCCGTGGCGCACATAGTTCGAGATTTCTTCTGGACCGTCCTTGACATCCGCGACATCCTTGAGAAAGACGGGATGGCCATCGAAAACGCCAATCACAATATCACTCAACTGGCGAGCGTCATCGAAAGGCTGCCCGGCCTCCACGCGGATCAGTTGGTCCCTGCTGCGAAAAAACCCAGCGGTCTTGAGCACATTCGCACCCTGAATGGCCCGTTGAATTTCAAGTGGAGCAACTTGATGCGCTGCCATCCGATCCGGGTCCAGGAGCACCTGAATAACGCGTGGCCGACCACCCACACAATAGGCCCTGGATACGTCCTGGATCGATGCAAGTCGCTGCGCAATTTCTTCCGCGACGCGGCGGAGATTCATATCATCTGCAAACTTGCTGGCCAGCGTCAGCGTCACGACGGGTACGTCGTCAATTTCCACCGGCTTGACGATCCACCCAGTAACACCTGGCGGTACAATGTCCAAGTTTTCGTCAAGCTTCTTATAGAGTTTGACGAGGCTCCGCTCGCGATCCTCTCCCACGTGATACCGCACGGTGATAATTCCCTGATTCTGCCGGCTCATCGAGTAGACATATTCAACCCCATCGATCTGATAGAGAATTTTTTCAAGCGGGGTGGTTACGAGTTGTTCGACTTCAGCCGCGGAATGGCCTGGGAAATCGACATACACATCGGCCAGGGGGACGATGATCTGAGGATCTTCTTCGCGCGGGGTCAGGCCGAGTGCTCCGAAGCCGAGCAGTGTGGCCAGGATGATCAAGATGATCGAGAGGTTCGATTCCAAAAAAATCTTCACGATGTGGTTCGTGAAGCCGTGCTCATGCCCTATCGTGCTTCCAGAATGCTCACCCATTGGCCGCCTCCTGCTTTGCTGTTGATTCCAGAGGCACGACGATCTGCTCGCCCTCCTTGAGTCCTGAGAGCACTTCCACATCCCCATGGAGGTCGCGTCCCGTGCGGATCGAGCGCCGCGTGGTGCGGCCATCCTTCAGGACGTTCACCAGTTGCAATTGGCCTACATTTTGCACAGCGCGTGCTGGAATCACCAGCACCTCTTCTTCATCCAAAGGGATCAGGATTCGACCGAACATCCCCGAGTAAATGCCGGGTGGGCAAGGGCCAGTGACCTTCACTTGGAATGTCCGGCTGGCGGATTGTGCTTCCGGGACAATCTCACTGACTGTGCCCTTGCATGTTTGATTCAGCCTGCCAAGCTGCACTCCGATCTCCTGGCCTTCCTTGAGCCGAAGAGCTAGCGATTCACGGACGCTGGCCACCAGTTGCATTCGCTCGGGATCAAAGAGCGTGACCAGGATCTGGCCAGGCGTAATCATATCTCCAACTTGGACCTTCTTGTCAATGATCGTGCCATCCATGGGAGATCGAATGGTAGCCCAATCGAGTGTCGCCTGGATTTCGTTGACGGTTTCCTGGGCTCGTCGCGCGTCCGCATCGGCAGTTTGTAGCGCCATCACCGCATTTTCGTAGGTCTGCTGGCTGACCGCCTTGGATTCCAGAAGTTTGGCATAGCGTTTTTCGTCCGCGGCTGCCTGGGCGCGGACCGCTTCGACGGACTGTACCGCTGCCTTGGCCTGCTGCAACTTGGCCTTCAGATCCGTATCATCCAGCCGCACCAAGACATCTCCCTTACGGACCTTCTGGCCAGCCTTGAGGTCGACTTCCTCGACCCGTGTCAACAGTTTGGAGCCAATCGTGGTCTCATGGACCGCGCGGATTGTGCCAACGGCGGATTCGTTAAGAGGCAACCGGACGAGCCTCACTGGTTCCACATCACCCCGAATTTCCGAGAATGGGGAGGTAGCAAACGCGGCCTTTTCGGTCACCTTCGGAGTGAACTTGCCTGCAAGCCAAAGCATCAGCAAAATGACACCCGCTGTGAAGGCCAGAAAGACCACGACACGGCGAATCCATTGCCCCCAGGTTTTAAGAACCGTTGCGCGAATCATTGCAACTTGCCTCCCTCGCATGGAGCCCCGGCCTGTGCGGAACAAGTCCGGGAAACTCCAAATAGTAAATAGTATCCCCGAAGACCTCAAAAGTTTTATCCGTAAACTCGAAATAATCCAACCGCAATTCCGGTCTTGGGACAATGGGAATTCACGAGTTTCGCGTGAGCGTTCATTTTTAGCTAGTTCAGCCTTGATCACCATCAGGACTTTGGCGATATCTGATTTTGTCCGGGGATTCAAGAGCGTGCAACGACCTCGCCGTTGTAGTCGAGAATGAATTTCTCCAAGTTCCAATATATTTCTTTTCCAGGGTCGTCGGGTAGGTTATGATGCAGCCAAGACATCCCCATGCATCCTATCCCGCTTTTCCGGAGAAGACTTTTGATGGCATCCAGGACACGCCGCCAGTTTCTGAAAGAATCATTATTCACCATGACCGCAATGGGTGCCATGCCGGCCCGTAGAATGTCGGCCGCCGAGCCGCGCCGCGGCCTGGAAGATCGCCAGCAGGAACGGATTGCCTCGTCGAAATCCCACACGATGAAGCTGACGCTATCGACACATGAGCTGAAGACCCGGCATCCATTCACCATCTCGCGTGGAACAACCACCACAAAGACCACGATGATTGTGGAGCTTGAACAAGACGGCATCCGCGGTTATGGCGAGGCGGTTCAGCATTCGTTTTATGGCATCACGATTGAAAACATGACGAGTGCCTTGGAAGGGGTCCGCTCGCTCGTGGAAGGCCGTCCGATCGACGATCCAGCGGCTCTATGGAAGGAGTTGGACCCCAAGCTCTCGTCGAATCGATTCGCCCAAAACGCCCTGGATCAGGCAGCATGGGATTTGTACGGCAAGCTCCGTGGTTTCCCTGTGTGGAAAATGTGGGGGCTTTCGCTCGACCACTGCCCACCAACGGACTATACGATTGGCATCGACTCGATTGACAAAATGGTCGCCAAGCTCCATGAGATGCCCGGCTTTCCGGTCTATAAGGTTAAACTGGGCACCGATAATGATTTGGAGATCATGCAAGCGCTTCGGAAGGCGACTGATGCCGTCTTCCGCATTGACGCGAACTGTGGTTGGACGGTCGACGAAGCGATCGAAAAATCCTACGCCCTCAAAGAACTGGGCGTGGAGTTCATCGAACAGCCGCTGCCCCGCGATGCGTGGAAGGAGATGCCGAAGGTCTATCGCGAATCGGCGCTGCCGGTCATTGCCGACGAGAGTTCGCAGACCGAAGAGGACGTGGCCCGTTGCGACGGGCTGTTCCATGGCATCAACGTCAAGATTGCCAAAGCGGGCGGCCTGACGCCGGGCAAACGGATGTTGGAAGACGCGCGGCGCCGCGGCATGAAAACCATGATTGGCTGTTTCACCGAATCAAGCGTGGGTATTTCGGCTATTGCCCAACTCCTCCCGCTTGTCGACTACGCCGACCTCGACGGTATCCTGCTGATCGCCAACGATATCGCCACGGGCGTGACGATCGATCGGGGCAAAATCACCTTCCCCAAGGAAAACGGCACTGGTGTCCGCTTATTACAGTGATGGGTAGAGGATCACATGAACATGCCAATGGAAGGCTATGATCGCACCGAATCGACCGCATTCGGGTCTCCGTCGCAGACCGACACCTCTGCGACGATTTCATTGGGCCGTCACCAGTGGCTGGTCCTGGCAGCCGCGATGTTGGGCTGGATGTTCGATGGTCTCGAAATGGGGCTTTTCCCGATCGTGGCGCGGCCGGCCCTTCAAGATCTGCTTGGGATTACCGACGATGGGCTGATCGGTCAATGGAATTCCTATCTCGTGGCACTCTTCCTTGCTGGAGCTGCGTGCGGCGGATTGCTTTTCGGCTGGCTGGGCGACCGCGTGGGCCGCGTCCGGACCATGGCGTTGAGTATTCTCGCCTATTCCTTTTTTACTGGCTGCTGTTATTTCGCCACGGCTCCCTGGCAACTGGGAGTATTCCGTTTCTTTGCCGCTCTCGGCATGGGCGGCGAATGGGCGTTGGGCGTCGCGCTGGTGATGGAATGCTGGCCCGATAGACTACGTCCGATCCTCGCTGGCGTCATCGGTGCGGCCGGCAACATGGGGTATCTTGTCATCTCGATCCTTGCGATGTGCGTCCAGGTCACTCCGCAATCGTGGCGTTGGACGATGCTTGCCTGTTCTTCACCGGCCCTGCTCGCATTCCTTATTATCATCTTCATCCCTGAATCGAAACGATGGCAGGAATCGGTGAAACAATCGGCCGCCAGACCCATTCTCGAAATCTTCACGACGCGGCTCCTGTGGCCCACGCTCCTGGCCATTCTCTTCGCGTCGATTCCCCTGATTGCGACCTGGGGTGGAGTTTCGGGCTTTTTGCCACTCTGGGCCGACCAGTTGGCGGGAGAGCAGAATCCGTACGCCAAAGCGATCGTCCAGTTTTGGGTTTCGGTGGGCGCGATTATCGGTTGCATGGTGGGCCCATTGTTGGGTGGTGCGATCGGCCGCCGCCCAGCCTATTTCAGCCTCTGCCTGGCCTCCCTGATAGTCTGCAGCTTCCTATTCCGAGGCCTTGACGAGTACAACACCCTTTTCCTTGTTATTGCGACCTTGGCCGGAGGCACAACTGCCTCGTTTTACGGCTGGCTACCACTTTATCTGCCTGAATTGTTTCCAACCCGCGTCCGAGCCACGGGCCAGGGCCTGAGTTTCAACTTCGGCCGTATCTTTGCCATGATCGGCGTCCTCGGGACCGGCCAGCTCATGCAGTATTTCGAGGGCAATTATGCCCGCGCCTGCGCCACGATCACGCTCGTCTATGTCTTCGGCATGCTATTCATCTGGCTCGCGCCCGAAACCAAGGGGAAGCCATTACCCGAGTGATTAGAAATTGCCTCACGGTACCATCTGGAAACGCATCAGATGATGGTCTCTATTCAGCCACTGAATCCACCGAGCGCCTTCATGATGTCCGGCCAGGACTCGAAGGTTACATAGAGGACCAGGATCAAGCTGTAAGCCGGTACCACAACCTGCCAGATTTTTTCGGGGAAGACCCGGGTAGCCCAGGGAGCGATGACCGCAGAGCAGATGGTGGCGATCATCATCGAGGGAAGAAGCAGGTAGTCGATGACAACGCCACCGGAGAGCATCAGCAGCCAGACAATAATCGAGAAGGTGGAAACGGTGCCCTCGGAGATGGCGGTCACGGCCATCATGCTCTTGGCCGGCACACCGGATAGCAGGCCACCAATGGTCACTACAGGCCCATAGCCGCCACCGCCGATGCCCTTGTTGAATCCGGCCAGTGCTGCGAAACCGATCATCATTTTCGGCCGATACCTGTGTTCTCGTTTCGATACACCTTGATAGAGGGAAATGATCCCCATCAGCAACAGCAGTGCGCAGACATAGAGGGTAATCCACACCATGGCGAATTTGAAGATGGCGTAGACCGAGGTGACTGAGAAGGCAACAGCTACCATGCCCGGGATGGCGATATAAAGCCAAAGCTTGATAGTTTCCGACATTGGCTTAAAACGCCACTCCACGTTATTGTACTCGGCATGAAGGAATGTACCGATCAAGCCGGCGACTCCCTGCTGGATCATGACCACCGGGACAATCTGTTTTGGCTCGAAGCCAATGACAAGCAACATCGGAGTGATCGCAGTGCCGAAACCCATGCCAGCCGTGGCATCCATGAACTCGAAGAACATGGCAATCCAGACAACGGACCAGATGATGGTCCATTCATTCGTGCCTACCCATCCAGCATTCTCGACATAGGGGGATGGGATCCGCTGGGTCGCCTCGAACGGGTTGCTGGCCAACCAGCAGCCGACCAGGAACACGACGAACAAGGCGCCACAGCTCCACAGCGCCGCGACGATCTGGGATCTGGCCGGTATGAGCCGCTCCCAGGCGGTTTTCTCCTGGTCGAGTTTTTGGGCAATTTCCCAACCAGCTTTTTTCACTTTTTCCTCGGTCAAGCCGTCTCCTCCTCCCAAGCCGATGATTGATTCGCGTTGAACTATCAAGCCGTCTGGCGGCCCGGCCTCCTTCTCAATCCCTGCCAGGTGGGATGGAAAGCAAGATATCCGACAATTTTTTAGATCTCCAGGAGCATTTTCAAAAAAATATCTTAAGATCCCGACTCCGTATATGGAAGATTCTGATTGGCTAATTGGCAATCAACAAGGTCCTCATAAAGAGCAAAAATCCCATTCCAGTAAATACCATCCACGCGATCTGGTTCAAGCGTTCCGCAGGCAAACTGACGGCAAACCGATGGCCCAAGGCAGTACTGATCAGGACAAAGATGATGCATACCGCTCCTCCAGTTAGAACTTCAAGCGTCCATAATCCGGCATAGCCAAAGGTAAATATTTTTATACAGACACTTAGCAAAAAGGTACGCACCAGAAATCGCTGGGCGGCTGCCGCATGCATAGTCGCATACCCATACCAAATGACGGGAGGACCGGCAGTCGATAACCAGCCACCCAAAATGCCTCCGATGAAAATGGCCAAGGCCTTGCCTAGAGACCAGGGTTCCCAGGCAATGTTCTCGGCATCATTTTCTCCAGGCCGTAGTTTGGGGGGCCTGATGGTAAACAAAATACCGGTTAGGAAAATAACCGCGCCCAGGGAAAGTTTAATGCCCCAGTCCGGGAGGTGAACCAACAGCCAGGTACCCACCAAGACACCAAGCACCATGGGAAAAAACAGGACCGGTGAGAAAAAAGAGACGATGGAGATACGGCGACTTCGGGCCATTTCCACAAGGTTCACCCCGGACACAAGCGTGGTAAAAGGAACGAGCACAAGACTGGGCAGCAGCCATGCAAGGCTGATCACCATGAATATTCCCATTCCGAAAGCCACGGTTCCCTGGATGAATCCGCCGATGGAGACAACCAAGAGGGTTACAATGATTGTTATGATGTCCAGGCCCGAAGCATTCATCGAGAATGTTGTCAAGGTGATGGTTGAGGTTGGTTAATTTTCGTCTCGATCGCCGGGAGATCGATCTTGATCACATCGTCTCCGATTCGGCAAATGGTCTCATTGTCTTGGAGCTGCAATTGCACTCGTTCGACCCAGCGGGCCGTCTCTTGGGCCGGCTGATTCAGAAAGGTCACGACGCAGGCACCATCTGCTGCCGATGGCGATATCGGGCCCGTTTCGCCGACAAGGCTGATCCACTCCTGCAATTGCGGCACTCGGCCGATTCCTTGGTTCTCATCGTGATAATGCATGATGTTCCGCTGACCGTCGGAGCGAACGACGACGTAGCCGACACGGCCGTCGATATTGAGCCAATTGCCTTCCAATGCGTCTATCTTGGCCTGGCCACCGTACGCCGTGGTGGTTCGAGTTCCCCAAGGCCCGTGCAACAGGCAATGGTTGGACCCGAGAGGGTATTCCAGACCGATCACGCCCGTTTCCCGCGAGTCCAGTTGAAAATGCCCGCGCGCTGCCAGTCGTTCGAAATAGACCGCGTAGTCCCCTGGTGGCGAGGCGAAATAGAAATCATGGACAAGTTGTGTCTTGCATCGCAAGAGCGTGCCGGTAACCTCGAATCCGTCAGGTCGCACATCGAGCTGGATTCTATCCAGACGGGCGTGGCGGTGTGAGGAATCGTGGCCATTGACCATCCCGAGGTAGGACGCGAAGTGGGGCCAAATCACCCACGTTCCATCCCGGGGCAGGGCCAGGGCCATGCGTTTCTGGGCCCATGCAAACGAGGTGAATTTGGTCGGCGTGCGATGGACCACGGCCTTGCCCGCGGTCATCTGCCGCGTCCCCGTAGCCAGCCGGTCGAATGCATCGGCAGTGATCGGTTCCGGCGATGCGTTGACAATGCCATGGGCCAAACAACAGACAATGAGTCGCGTGGCGCACAGGCCACCGTATTCCAGGTCCCGGCGGACGTTGTAGTATCCCTCTTCCGCCTGCTGTTGACGGGCAATCCACTCCACGGCCTTCCATTCGAGGAATGCAGCCCGGCGGTCGGCCTTCAAAAGGCTCAACATGGCATACAGGACGGCTTCGCAGGCCTGCTCATGGTAGATTTTCCAGTCGGTTCCGGCAAAATAAACGGGACCGCCATCCCAAGCCATGCAGTCTATCAGCAGTTCAAAGACTTCGGGAATATGGTGCATGCACGCCTCCGGGACCTTCTGCCGGGTGATCAGCCAGGGTAAGACACATTCCTGGAGTTCCGATGCTGTATTCTTCAGGTATCCCATGTGCACCATGCCATGATTTTCCACGGTGAAATCGTCATGCGCATTGATGGTGGTGACCCAATCCTTGACCGGCCTTCCCCAATCGCCGGGCGTTGTGTCGGTCGTATCGGCGGCGATCGAGAAGCTGTTATACATGTAGCAAAGAGACGACTCCTCCCAAGTTTTGGCGCGTGGGTGGGTAGGCATCATATGGCACGCCAGCGAGGTGACCAGGGCATTCCACGCGTTCTCTTCCGCGCCGGTATTGTTGTCCAAACTGCTTCGAGGCGCCTTGTGGAGAAATCGATCCGCTTCGAATTCGATCAGACGGGCGACTGCCGTTTGGAGATCTTCGTCCAAATCGTCCCATAGGAACCATCCCGCCATGCCGACGGCTCGAGCCCACATGGCCGACTGCCACTGGTTGCCCCACGATTGGCCATTCAAACAGGCACCGCCGCCCGAAATGTGGCTCGACGTCAAATACCGCAAGAGGCCAATCGCGGATTCTCTCCATCGATCCCGATCGCTTGGTTCCACCTGCATATGAGGTGGTTGATACTTCGCCAAAAAACCGAGCACCATGGCGGAGTAGGCTGTTGGCCGCACATCGTCCTCGGTGTGTTGCGGTAATCCGAGATAATACCAATCAGGATGTCCAGGCACCGGCTGCAGTTGCTTTCTGACAATGCCTCCCCAGCGATGAACCGATTCATAGTATTTTCCAATGAATTCGAGCGTGACTTTGACTGAGGATTTCGGTGCCAGGATATCTGTCGGAATGGGACGAATCATGACACGCAGAGGTGATAAATCCGTACCTTGCGTCGGTTCCATCTCGGTGGACGGATCCATTTCATGGTTGGCGATAGCGGTCTTCCCCGTACCGCGATCCATCGGTTCGCAGTTTCCCGCAAGATCATCAAGATCCAAAAGAGCGTCAGCCTCGGTATTTGGAATGATCCACACGGCAAGAGACAAAAATCCAGCGAGAATCTGAAGTAGCATCATCCACCTAGAACTGTTTACACACTTGCGCACCGCGCACCTATGTCTCTACGCATGGTACAAAATATGACTCTTTCATGGCGGAGCGGCAACCAGGGAAAAGAAACAAGCGTCGGATTATTAGGTTGCCTCATAGGAATAGAATCGCGGTGTGCCAGAATAGGTGCCACGCACCACAAGGATTGCAATTGAGAGTGCAGGCAGTAAAATGCCTCTGTACACAGGAGAGAAGTATGTCGAATCGTTTGCGCCCGCCGTCTCGCCAGTGGCAAATCACTGTCCTGTGTGGTGGCCCATCGGCCGAACGGGAGATCAGCCTTTCTAGCGGCCGAGCGGTCGCCGCTGCGATTCGAGAACTGGGTCACTGGGTCATCGAGGCTGACATCACACCAGACGACTTGTCTGCCCTAGATACTCCAGCCGATATTATTTTCCCGGTCCTCCACGGCCGGTTTGGTGAGGATGGCCAACTCCAGGAGATCCTTGAACAGCGTGGCTTGACCTTTGTGGGAAGCGGGTCCGAGGCCTCGCGAATCTGTATCGACAAGGACGCTACGAAGAGGAAGTGGAAGGAGGCTGGACTGCCGACAGCCCCGTGGGTGGTACTGGATTCCAATCATGGTTCCGTGCCGGACGAACTGAAACCTCCGTTCGTGGTCAAGCCGCTGGAGGAGGGCAGCAGCATCGGTATTCATATCTGCGACACGGTGGAGGCTTTACACCGCGTATTGCCGCAAGTGATCTTGGACTTCGGCCCTATTTTGGTCGAACAGTGGCTGGAAGGGCCGGAACTGACCGTGGGAGTCCTAGGACACGATCCGCTCCCGGTGATCCAGGTTCACCCGGCGGTTGGATGGTACGACTATGCCGCGAAATACGAGCGAGACGACACGGATTACTTTCTCGATCCGGGTCTCGATCGGGCAACGTATCAGGCCATTCAACATTTAGCGGTGAAGGCCTTTGATGTACTCGGCTGCCTCCACCTGGCGCGGATCGACTTGATTCTCGATCGACATTTCGGTCCACAACTGCTCGAGATCAACACAATTCCCGGATTCACCGATCACAGCCTGCTTCCCAAGGCTGCCGCGCACTTGGGGATTTCATTTCCCCGACTCGTGGAAATGCTGCTCGAAATGGCCTGGGACGGGCAACGACCGGGCTAAGGCCCCGTAAGAAAATAACTTACCGGATTGTGGCGGGCTCCGGCTGCGGTTGCGTGCGTCAGGCTGCATCGACGTATAAGCAATATGTCTGCTTCGCCTTCCTTCGCAACCTTGTCCTCGCCTCGCCAAAATCGGCAATTTA
>JAFGFZ010000360.1 GCA_016930815.1 Pirellulales bacterium
CTGGAAGGCCCGATTCCACTCCGCGAAGGAGATACCTTCCTCCTCTGTTCCGATGGACTGACCGGCCCAGTCAGTGCGAGTGAAATCGGATCGATCCTCTCCTGCCTGGCACCAGAAATTGCGGTTCAAACACTGATCGACATCGCCAATCTTCGCGGTGGGCCAGACAACATCACCGTTGTCGTCGTGCGGGTCCGGCACACAACATCGAAAGCCGAGACCGGTTCGAGCGACGAGGATCTCCCGACCACGTCCGTGGATACGATCCCCGGCTCGGTACATCCGGTTGTCTGGGGAGCTGTTTTCGTGTTGTTATTGATCACCATGGCATTCGTGGCGCTGCGTCAATGGATCGCCGCTGGTGCGACTGGGATTGGCTTTCTGCTGGCCATGTTGATCGCCTGGATGCAACGAATGGACCGGCCCCGGGTCGTACCACCCTTGGCAGGCCCCCTTGGCCGCGGCCCTTACCGCAAATTCGACTGCAACCTATCCCAAGAGATTCTTGATGCCCTCGCCAAGATTACAAATGAACTCCTGGATGTCGCCAAGGATCCGATATGGAAAATCAATAGGACATTATTCGAGTCGCATTGTCACGAGGCCCAGCAAGCCGTCGAAGAGGGAAAACTGAGCCAGGCAATCGATGCGTATTGCATGGCAATCCGCCTGATCATGAAACAGGTGCGAGAACAGAAGCAGGGAGATTCCAACGTGACATGACCAGTTCGAGATCGGCTATCCCCCGCGCCGCGACGATCGAGGCTCTCTTAAAACACGTTGGAACCAGAGAAGAAGACGACTCGCGCAGAGGCGTGGAGGCGCAGAGGATAACGGAAAACAAAATCGAGACGTTGGTGATTGAAGCGGCGATAGCCATCGACACCAAAGTCTGTAAAGCAGGTGACCATGGCACACAAGAAGCAGGTGTAGACCTACCTAAGGTTGACCGGCTGCAAGCTCGGCTATCATCTGAACTTCGGAGGGGATGTGATGAAAGCTGGGATCATTCGGTGCGTACATGGTCTTTTAGAATGATCCTCTGCGCCTCTGCGCCTCAGCGGGAGAACAGAAGGAAATTCCAACCAGTTCATTCACCCGACCTCCTATTGTCGGCGAGTAATGGCGTCGTTGGCCGGCGGCTGGCATGCTAGCATTTGCCGCCTTGTCTCTTTCAACGAAAAAATTGTCGTTTGTCATTGCTGCTTGGATTGATACAGTAGGGGCTTCTACCATCACCTCAATCCAGCGGACTATTCCTGCCAGCCTGTGCGCATTTTCACTCGCTACGTTCTGCTCGACTTAATCAAGGTCATCCTCCTGACGCTATGCGGCATGACGTCCGTGATCATTCTGGCGTTTGTTGCGAAGGAGGCAGTCGATGAAGGGCTCGGCCCAGTCGCCATTATCCGATTGATGCCCTATATCATGCCGGAGGCGATGCGATACGCCGTGCCCGGCACTGTCTTGTTAGCCGTCACGAGCCTCTATGGCCGGATGTCCGCATCCAACGAACTCACTGCCATCAAATCGCTTGGGATTTCACCGATGGTGGTGATCTGGCCGATGCTTGCCTTGACGGCGCTGATCAGTTTCGGCACGGTCTGGCTGAATGATATTGCCGTTTCCTGGGGAAGACTCGGCGTCCAACGCGTTGTTTTGGAATCGCTTGAAGAGATCGTTTATGGAAAATTGAATAGCCGGCGGACTTTCTCGGCCCCTGGCGTCACGATCACAGTTCTAGGCGTTGACGGGCGCCGCATGATTCAACCAACGGTTACAATCCGCGAATCGTCGGGGGAATCTGAAAGCATCGTGACCGCCGATGAGGCGGAATTGATCGCCGATCCCGGAAAAGGCACGGTGACGTTACGGCTGGTCAATCTGGTAGGTCGGCTGCGTGGACAAATTAAAATTGGTTCGCCCGATGTCGAAGAATTGGATTTCTCTCTCGAAAGTTTCAGCCGAAAAAAACGCCAGGCACTCGATGCGTCAACTTGCCCACTTTCGAAAATTCCCAACGCGATTGGAGACCAGGAAGCGTTGATGGTCCAGACGCGTCAGGAAATGGCTGCCGTGGCGACGTATTTTCTCGTGACCGGTGATTTGGATTCACTGTCGGGCGAAGACTGGCGGGAACATCAACAAAAGCTAAGCCGTGCCGCGAGCATGCTCACCCGGCTGAAAACCGAACCACATCGCCGTTGGGCCAATGGATTTTGTTGCCTCTCCTTTGCTCTGGTCGGCGTGCCGATTGCGATCCGCCGTCGGCATGGCGAGTTCCTGGCCAGTTTTTTTGTCTGCTTTTTGCCGATTCTTGTCGCCTTCTATCCGATGTTATTCCTCGGCATCGAATGGGCCAAGGATGGCATCCTCCCGCCAGTCGCCGTTTGGACTGGAAACATTGTCTTCGCGGCCTGGGGAATCTGGCTACTACGCCGCGTGTTGCGATTCTGATCGAATCCATTCGCTCCGAAGATGCCACATCCGGGATGCCGCCTCATGGTTCCGGCGGATACCCGTTTGGATTCCCAATGGGATGGAGCATCGCCGCCTGTTCTGATTCAGGATCGGCGGGCGCAAGATTACCAGACATAAGATCGTAGAGGAGCGTCATGACGACTGGTGTGGGGATGGCATAACTCTCGGTGCGTCCACCACGCGCGATATTGAAACCGATCGTTTGGCCGTCCAGATTGACAAGCGGCCCACCGCAATCGACCGGTTTGAGGACCGTATCATGCTGGAGTGCCACTGGGAAACCAAAACGCCTTTTGCTGAGCTCACTGCCCATCCTATTCTGTATCGCGCCCCGGTCGGGGGCCATGCCATCAACACGTTCGGTAAGAGTTGCATTGAGAGTCAGTTTCTGTTGGCCGCGGAGAATCCCGACCTGAATGATATCGCCAGGGCTATACTTGCGAATCGTCTGGGTCAGTGCGTTCCGATTCTCCGTGGATTTCCCATCAATGCTAGTGATCACGTCATTGACAAGAATTCCAGCTTGAGCGGCTCCGCTGTTTGAGAAAATCCGTTCGACGCGAGGGCCGGCATCACTATCTCCAATCTGGATACCAAGAATCCCTGATTGTTTCGGGATCTCGCGCGGACCGACGCTGACGATACCGACCGCGAGTGGATCGCGGTCGGTTCCCGGCGTGACCACCCATTGACCTACATTTAGCTGTTCCTGGCGTGCCAAGTCGAGAATCGGCAAATCCCGAGCATCCACTTTCAACATGGCTAAATCGTAATCGTCTTGAATCCCGACTACCTCGGCTTCCAAGGTACGGCCATCTTTCAATCGCAAACGAATCGGCCCATCCAGATGGCTCGCCTTGGTCAACACCCATCCGTCCGGCCCGATAATTCCGCCAATGGCTACTTCCCGACCATGGCATTCCACGCGAACAGTCGCTTCGCTGGAATTTTCGATCACGCCGCGAAACGCGGCTCGGACATGGGGCCCATCCGTCAGACGCGAATTCGGAATCGTCATCTGCTGTAAAGCTTCACGAAAACTCCAACCGGCTCTTTCCAATAGATTCGGTTCGTCCAGATTGGGATCCTGCCCGCGGATTTCCCGTGCACTAGGAACCATAAAAATCAGAATGAGAACGCCGACCCAGAACCCCTGGAACGAGTCGAACGGCTGGATGGAAAGCCTGTGAGAAATGGAGGAAGTCGCGTTAGGCATAGTTCAATACAACCGGTGCTTACTTCAATGGAATCAAGAGGGTTCGCATCGATCCGTTACGGAGGATAACGATCTTGATGGCATTCCTTTTTTGTTCGGACAAGACACGATCCAGGTCCGAGGCATTCAAGATCGCATGGCTTTGGATTTGGACAATCAGATCACCCGGCCGTATTCCGGCACCGTCGGCGGGGGACCCCGGAATCAGCCTGGCAACGATGCACTTCACGGCGGCCTGGTCCAATTCGAATCCCAGCAATCGAGCTCCGGACTCGGGTGGCACGCTTGGCGCTGGTGGAGTTTTTGGCCCAGTTGGCTCGCCACCGCCGGCATCGGAATCGTCTTTGGATTTGGATTCGGATTCCTTGCCAGGTTCCGACTGGGATTCATTCTCCGGCATGGATCGCTGGCGAGGTTTACCCTCTTCCGATGGTTTGTTGGGACCGGATGGACTTTCAGGTGTTTCTTGGCCTTCGGGCATCTCTTGATTGTCCGGGCTGTTTTGCGGTTGGGATGGCTTGGCACCGGGCGGGGCTGGCTGGGTTTTGTCTGGTTTGGGGGAATCCTTCTCTGGTGGTTCTAGTTTCCCATCCCCATTCTCTCGTGGGCTTCCGGGAAAAGATGGAAGGCGGGCTGCCAGTTTCACTTCCACCTGAATGGTTTCCCCGGCCCGGTCGATTTCGATCTTGACATCATCGCCGGGATTCTTGGCGAGGAGGCGACGGGCAAGATCCTCTCGAGATGGGACTGGATGCCCATCAAAGGTTCGAATGACATCGCCTTCGCGGATACCGGCCAGATGGGCTGGCGTGTCCGGATTGATTTGGATAATACGAGGCTGGTCCTGCCGGCCGTCGAGATGGATTCCGAGGAATGGCCGGATTTGGGCCGGTTGTTCCGCAAGTGGCGGGCCGCCCCATGCTTCACCGGCCAGGAGCCGGTCCCATGTCGCATGGTAGGTAGCAATCGGGACGTGGAAGTTACTCCGAATATGCGTTCCGATCCGGCTGTGGATGGCCACCACCTCACCCTGCATATTAAACAGTGGCCCGCCCGAATCCCCACCGACCAATGTGCAGTCCGTACGAATCACCTGGCTATTGAAGAAAACAATTCGGCCTAAACGGACTGGAGCGGAACGATCGGGGCGGAATCCTCCGGGGTGCCCGAGCGCCAGAACCCATTCCCCGAGCTTGATCTGGTTTGCTTTGGCCATCGGAACGTACGGCCATTCGCCCGGCTCAGTAATTTGAATCAGCCCGCTGTCGATATGACGGTTGATGCCAAGTGTTTTCCCACGAACGCGTCGCCCATCCGATAGAATCACCCAGACATCGCGTTTTGGGATACCGGCTACGTGACCGGCAGTCAGGATAAGACCATCGCCACGGACAAGAACTCCACTACCTGCCGACATTCCAATCTGCAGCCCAACGGTCGCGGGAATCGCAGTCGCCAAAACACGGCCGATCTGCCTTTCAATAGCCCTCAGATCCTCAATGTCTTCTGGGTACTTTTTTGCCAGCGCGGCCGCGATTTCGGGCGGTAGATCGACTCGTTGGGCACCTTGCGTTTCGGATTTGGCCGATTCCGGTGGGACTGGCTGTTCGGTGGTGGCATCCGTCCCCATCACCCAGGCAGGGTCCGTGATCGGTCCACCTTTGGCAGGGAACCGGCCGATCATTCGGAAATCGTTGCCTGTTGTCGGCTCGCAAAGAAAAAGAAGAAAGAATACCAAGCACGAAATGGCCCCGTGCCTGTCATTCCAGAAACCAAGCCGCAACCAACGGCACCGCGTTCGAATGAAGGGGAATGCAATCACTGCTGGAAACACAGAGTGTGCCTTTTCGGAAAATGGAATAATACGGAAGATAGGGGCTTTGGAAAAGGCTCCTGGCGATCCCCAGTCTGGGTTGCCACCAAGAACCGCTTCTGGCCGCATACTCCCATTTTCGCAGGGCGTAGCCGAAACGACAAGCGAAAGTTTAGAAAGAGGCCCATTTCATGCATGAAAAGGCTGTCTTGTAGCAATGACTCGATGTTGTTCGCCCGCAAAATCGGTCCTCCTATTGCGAACGTGACTGGAACCACCAGCAGTTGTAGCCGGTCTCCCGCAGTTGTGGCCGGTCTCCCGATCGTGCCACATGCTTTGATGAAAGATCTTCCCAACGTTTCGTTAGGGCTTCTAAGAACGTGTTTTAAAATTGAAAAAACGGCCCGTGAAGCGAGTCCTGATGCCCCGTTGACTGCTTGCGGGAGGGTTGGGGTAAGGGTGTTTTTGAATTTCAAAACACGACCTGTGATCCCAACAGGCAAAAAGAATTCTCGATGCCTGAACATATGCTGTTGACAATGTACGTTCGTATATTATCATGGATGGGCGCACGGTTATTGCAGTTCTTTATCCAAGGGAGGAAAAATCGCATGGGATTAGAGCGTCTGACTCGTCGACAACGAGATGTTTACTTATTTATCCGAGAAAAAATCCGGTCGCGGGGCTATGGGCCTACCGTCCGCGAGATAGGCGAGCGTTTTAGGATCGGTTCTCCGAATGGTGTCATGTGCCATTTGAAGGCTTTGGAAAAGAAGGGTTTGATCACACGCGAACCGAATATGTCTCGGGCCATCCAACTGCTCAATGTCTCGGCTCACAATGATGGGATTCCCTTGCTCGGAGATATTGCAGCAGGGAATTTATCCGAAGCCATCGAACAGGCGGAACGATTTGAATTCGAGAATTGGTTTCCCAAGCGCAAGAACCAATTCGCGCTGCGCGTGAAAGGCGATTCGATGATCGAGGCATCCATTGAGGACGGGGATCTGGTCGTCTGCCGCCGGTCTCGGACTGCTCAGCGGGGAGACATTGTTGTCGCCATGACGAATGAAGGCGAGGCAACCTTGAAATATTGGTATCCCGAAGCCAAGCGAGTTCGACTCCAACCAGCAAACTCGGCCATGAAACCGATCTATTCCCGTACCGCTCAGGTTTTGGGGATTGTGATCGGCGTAGTCCGCAAGTTAAAGTGAGCCACCTCGATTCATGCTGACTTTGGCATCGCCGTTTGGTTCAGTTTGTTGTAGAGGGTTTTCAAGCTGATTCCGAGTTCATCCGCTGCCTTAGGTTTATTGCCGTTGTGGCGTTCGACGGCGTTATAGATCGCATTGAGTTCGATCTCTTTGAGCGTTTGTGGTCCGGCGTTGGCTTGGGCGGGTCCAATCAGCTGACGGCGATTGAAATGTGCCGGGAGATCCTGTTCGGTGACGGGTCCATCCTCGCAGAGGATTGTGGCATGTTCAATCACATTGGCGAGTTCTCGGACATTCCCAGGCCAGACATGGGATGCAAGGGCTTCGATCGCCGCATCGGTAATGAGCGCCTCACCGGGTCGGGCTGCCGGTCGGAAGCGTCTGAGCAAGTGTTCCGCCAAGATTCGAATGTCGCTGATTCGATTCCGGAGTGGTGGAAGTTCGATTTCAAACGTATTGATTCGATACATCAGATCTTCTCGGAAACCACCCTCGGTGACCATTGTCTGCAGGTCGCGGTGTGTTGCGCAGACGATACGGACATCGACATGGATCGCCTTATTTTCGCCCACCCGCCGGATTTCTCCACTCTCCAGCACACGTAACAGTTTGGATTGCATTGATTTTGGCAATTCGCCGATCTCATCGAGGAAGAGCGTGCCCCCATGGGCGACTTCAAATAGCCCAACGCGATGTTCATCCGCGCCGGTGAAACTCCCTCGGCGATGTCCAAACAATTCGCTTTCGATCAAATGTTCCGGCAGGGCACCGCAATTGATCGCCACGAACGGCATGGTCACTCGCGTGCTCTGCTCATGGACCGCTCGGGCCACCAGTTCCTTGCCGGTTCCCGTTTCACCCAGGATGAGTACCGTGGATAATGTTGGCGCGACTTTTTGGATGAGCTGTCGAACGCGATGCATGGATGCCGTTTCGCCGATCAATTTCGGCGTTCCTTCCAATCGCTGGACCCGCCGCTGGAGGGCCCGGCATTTTTGCGTCAGTTCCCGCTTGTTCGCCACGCGGCGGAGTAACGCCTCCAGCTCGACCAACTTGCAGGGCTTGGTCAGATAATCAAACGCCCCATGTCGTAGCGCGGCGATTGCCGTATCGAGGGACGATTTGCCGGTCAATACAACCGCCTCAGTTTCAGGAGATATCTCCTTTGCCTTGGCGATGACCTCGATCCCGTTGAGGCCAGGCATATCGAGGTCCACAATGGCACAATCGTAGTGATTCTTTTCAATCGCAGCGACTGCGGTCAGACCATCCGGGCAGACCGTGACCTGATGTCCCAAACGGGGCAATTCAAGTTTCATCAATTCCTGCAATGATGGCTCGTCATCTGCAAACAAGACGGCCAGTTTCACATGTTCATCAGGCTGCGTGGTAGCGATGGTGAGACTCCTGTTGATTCTGGTTTGCAGCAAGGGGTAAGGAAACGATAAATCGCGAACCGGTCCCCGGTCCACCACTTTTCACATCAATGTGGCCATCATGCTCATCAATGATCCGGTACGTAATGGAAAGGCCCAAACCTGTACCCTGCCCGCTCCGGTTGCGAGTAAAAAATGGTTCAAAAATATGCTCTTTGACCTCGTCGGTCATCCCGCAGCCATCATCTTCCACTACCAGCTCAACCCATCGATCCGGACGATGACGGACATCGATGCGTACATGGCCACCAGCATCAATGCTATCCAGGCCATTGGTGATTAAATTCAGCACGACCTGTTTCATTTCCTGCACATTCACCTCGGCAACGACCGGGTCTCCATCCAGCAATTCAATCCGCTTCTCATGGTATTTTCCCAGATGGCGCACGGTATCGATGACACCGGATACAAGTTCCCGAAGATCGGTGGGATGCCGCTGGGAGTCCCCCATGCGAGAGAAATCCAACAGCTTTTCGGTGATTTGTTTGCAGCGAAATGCCTCTTGCTGGATCATCTGGACATAGTTCTGGATGATTTTGCATTCGGCCGCTGTCTCAGGAGTTTCTTCGAGTACTTCGGCCAGGCGACTTTCAAGTGATTCGCTGCAGATGGCAATGGACGCGAGTGGATTATTAATTTCATGGGCGACACCTGCGGCAAGGTACCCGACACTTGCCAACTGTTCACTTCGGACGACCTGCTTTGTCCGTTCGCGGACCTTCTGATCCAGATCGTCCCGAATCTCGCAGAAGCGGCCCGTCATGGCGTTCATGGCCGTGGCCAGCTCGGTCATCTCGTCATCGCCGTCGAGTTGGATTCGGTACTTAAAATTGCCGCCAGCCACCACGCGAGTCCCTCGGACCAGAACACCCAACGGTTTGGCAATCCATTGGTAGAACATTCGGACAAAAAGGGCTAGCATGACCAGTGCAGCGGTCAGCGTCACCCAGGATATCACAATCGCCGTGCGATAGAGGGCGCGGTTTTCACTGGCCAAGGCGTGGAGCCGCTCATGCATGTGGCTCGGCAATTTCGAAGTGAGCCCCTGAAGCTGCTCGGTTAACTCATCTAGATCCGCGAGTGGGACCGAGCCGAGCAGCCATTCCTTTCCTGATTCGGCATCCCTGATCTGCCGGATGATCCGATCGATTTTTCCGAGTGTCTCGCGTTCCCGGCGATCATCGGCGATACGCCCTCCACTCCTCAGACGGTTGGCATTCAATTGTTTCCGATAATGGTCCAGGGCCTCCACAACAAAATCGAACTGCGCTAAAAATTCGCTTCGGAGAAGTTGCCGGTCGGGCGGAAGCGTGGCACCACCATCCGTAGCCGAGCAATTGGCAAGATTCGATTCTCCTCCCTGTTGAAACATCCGCTCGCGGACTTTGCTGAGAGTGATCCGCATGTCGGCCACGTGACGGCTAAGTCGGTCGGCCAGAGGTAACTCCGTCGACCGCGCACTCAATCCTTTCACAAGGCCACGGTATGCATAGAGTCCATACGAGCCGCTGCCAAATAATGTCAGGACAATAATCAATAACAGGCCGAGCCCGACCCATAATTTTGATCGAATTGGCCACTTGGCAGGCAACGGCGACCTCCTTGTCGCTCCATGGTGTGGCTCGGCCAAGGCGTGATATCACCCAGGCATTCCGGCGGGATCCTACGCCTTGCCACACCCCGCGATTCCATCCTCGATTCGGATTGCGTCGTCCCTGATACCAGAACGCAATCATCACCCAACAGTCCTTTTCGTGCCGCAAAGTCTATCACCTCCCTGGGTCCGGCGACAAGAGAAATCCTGTCAACAATCATCGTTTCACTTCCACAAATTCCTCGCATCCCCATGCTTGGACGAGAACATGGGGGATTTCGGGTAAATGGGGATTAAGAAATCCACTGATCCGCATATTTCATGGATGGCGTCGCGATTGGCCGCAAGTGGTTCTCTGGCAAGGAATATGGCAATTCGAACGCCAGGATCACGCCGTTTATCCGTCAGATCGTTTGCTGGAGTGCATCGATCAGGAAATCAATCTCTTCACGGGTGTTGTAGAGATGGCAGGATACTCGGATCCAGCGGCGATCGTTCCATGCGATGATTGGAACCTCAATGGCATATTCAGCCCAGAGACGTTTTTGTAGTGTTTCGGCATTGCCGGGCGGCAACGGCACATGAGCCATGCTTGTGTACCATCCAGGCGAATCGGGCACTAGCGGTTCTTTGCCAGTCAACTCGACGAGCCGTTTCCTTGCATACTGGGCCAGGGCGTGCGTTGATTCTCGAAAATAGGGCAGTCCCACATCCTCGAGGAACTCAATGGCCGCCGGGATCGTCAAGTAGGGGGACGGATCCCGAGTTCCACTCCAAATGAATTCATCGCTCCAGACTTCAACTCGGTTGGGCAGGAGACGCCCCCAACTCAACAAGGGTGGTTGGATCAGTTTCTGGAACTGGGGGGCAACGTATAAAAAGCCACTTCCAAACGGGGCGCAGAGCCATTTGTGGCAGCTTGCGCAATAGAAGTCGCATCCAATCTGTTCCAAATCCAGCGCCAATTGTGCGATTGCATGCGGGCCGTCGATACAGACGGCGATTCCTCGGCGATGGGCTTGGCGCACCATGTCCTGGACCGGAAGGGTGATCGCGGTTGGGGATGTGATGTGGCTGACAACGAGAATTCGCGTGCGGTCGGTTGTGGCCTGAAAAATCGATTCGACGAGATGTTCAGCCGATTCGATTGGCAACGGCAGGCGGATGGTGCGCAGTTTCGCGTCTTTTGCCCGCTGGGTGGCACGTTCCCAAATGCGGTAAACGGCTCCATATTCGTGATCGGTCAGAGCCACCTCATCGCCAGCGTTCAGCTTCAAGGCGTCCGCGATCACATTCATGGCCGCGGTGGCGTTCTCCACGAAGACCAGGTTCCGTTCATCCGCCCCAATCCATTCGGCCAAAACCCGCCTCGACGAACGCCAGGCCGGTTCATAATGCCGCACAAAAAAGTCCATCGGCTGGCAATCCAACCGATCCTGCCAAACGCGCCGGGCGGCTTTCACCGATTCGGGAGGCGGGCCGAAGGAACCGTGGTTGAGATAGGTTACTCCTGGACTCAAGCGCCACAGATCCTGACAGGATTTCGAGCCGATCTCATGCGTCATTCAAGTGGTTCCTTGACCGATGTTCATGTTCCATTGACAATGATTTTCTGACCGTCTGGGGCCACTGCACATCATAAAGGTCTTGACCATGGTTGACTACTGCATGAATCGCCGGCAATTCACGGCGTTAACAACCGCGGGAGTGGCCGGGAACCTCCTGGGCACTGGGGCTTCGGCTACGCTGGCCGAGGTGGCAGCCACGGATCCCTGGGATCCTGACAAGCCCCTCATCGTCACGGGCCGGCCACTTCGCGTCCAGCCGATATTGACGCATGCTCTCTATGAACCGAAGGAAAAGACATCATGGCGATCCTGGAGTGAAATCATCAACGAACCGGCAGCCGAAAAGGAAATGCAGCGGATTGCTGGCGATTTGAGAGACTTGTCAGCGAAGGCCGATTTCCCAATGGAGTTGCTCCCGACAGCCAAGGTGACGACTGCCGATCAGGCCGCGAACATCCAGCGGGGCGAATTTGATGCGATCCTCTTATTCGCGGCCACGAATGGGAAGTTGTTCCAGCCCTGCTGCGCGGCAGCCCCGCAGCGCGACACCGTTGTGTTCGTCCGCCATAAGTCGGGACCTACCTACTATGGTTATGAATGTATCGGCGTCCGCTACTTCCAGGTTCCAACTCCGGAACTCTGGCGGAAAAACAGCGTGGACAACCACGGGCCGGTCACCCTCGACGATGTGGTTGTCGATGACTTGGAAGATGTCCTCTGGCGGTTGCGGGCTCTCTATGGGCTGAAAAACCTGGTGGGGCAGCGGATCATCGCCCTCGGTGGCGCCCAGGGAAAATACGATTCCACGGCACCCGATGTCGCCCGCAGACGATTCCAAATCAAAATCATCGAGATCCCCTATGAGGAATTTGCAGCTCGCCTCCAATCAGTGCACTCCGACACGCAGCTCCAAAAAAGGTTCGCCGCCTGGACCGACCAATATCTGGCCCTGCCCCATACCCAGTTGGAAACCGGCAAGCATTTCATCCAGAATGCGTTCGCACTCTATATGATTTTCCGCCAATGGCTTCGCGAACACGAGGCTCCGGCCATCACAATCAACGCCTGTATGGGAACCATCATTTCAATGTCCGAAACAACCGCTTGCATGCCGCTCAGTTGGCTGAACGACGAGGGTTCCATTGCATTGTGCGAATCCGATTTCGTGATCGTTCCGGCAGCCATTCTATTGCGTTACATTTCCGGGAAGCCTGTGTTCATGCATAACTCAACATTCCCGCACCAAGGGATAGTTACCTGTGCCCATTGCACCGCGCCGCGCCGCATGGATGGGTCGCGGTACGAGCCTGCCCGGATCATGACGCATTATGAATCGGACTTTGGCGCCGCGCCGAAAATCGAGATGCCGATCGGCCAGCAGGTTTCGGCAATCAGTCCGGAATTCGCCTCGGGCCGATGGGTCGGTATCAAGGCGACCGTGCAGGACAATCCGTGCCATGCCATCTGCCGCAGCCAGCAAGATATTTTGATCCAAGGTGATTGGAAACGGCTCGTTCCCGAAACCCGTGATTCCCACTGGATCATGGCCTACGGCGATTACCTCCGCGAAGCCGGTTACGCCGCCCGGAAGCTCGGACTTGTTTGGGATAATATCTCGGATACGAATGGTTAAGGAAGCGTTCCGCGGATTCGGTACTCATCTCCAAGCGCATCAATTCGAATCACACATTGCGTAGGATACAAAATGAGGCATGACAATGGCCCTTTCTCTGGCAATTGGTTCTCCAACAGACGCATTAACTCACGATGAGATACGCGAGGCGCTCTCGAGTCTATTCCAGGATCTTGGCCCGCGCCATCGCGTTGCGGCCGTGCCACCCGATTACTCGCGCGCTGCCAGCCGGGCGGGCGACATCACGCGACTGGTCTACGACCACTATGGCGATTCCCTCGTCGATGTGATCCCAGCCCTGGGGACGCACAAAGAGATGACACTCCAACAGCGTGAAAAGATGTTTCCCGGCGTGCCCGCATCACTCTTCCGTTACCACAATTGGCGTACCGATGTGGAGACGCTCGGTGAAGTGCCGGCTGAATTCGTCGACGCAGTCACTGAGGGAACGTACTCGTATGCATGGCCGGTCCAGTTGAACCGGCGATTATGGGAAGGTCGCCACGATCTGATCCTGTCCATAGGCCAGGTCGTCCCGCACGAGGTGATCGGCATGGCCAATTACAACAAAAACCTGTTTGTCGGAGTCGGCGGCGAACGGGGAATCAACGAAAGCCATTACATCGGCGCCGTCTATGGCATGGAACGGATCATGGGCCGTGCCGAAACGCCACTCCGTAAAATACTCAACGAGGCCCAGGACCGGTTCTGCTCACATCTGCCAATCCTCTATATCCTCACGGTCATCGGCCCGGACGAAGCGGGAAATTCGGTTGTCCGCGGCCTCTTTGCCGGGGATGACAAGGAATGTTTCCTCGAGGCTTGCGACCTTTCCCAGCAGGTCAATATCACGTACATCCCGAAACCCCTCGATAGGGTGATCGTCTATCTGGATCCCGAGAAGTATCAAAGCACCTGGCTCGGGAACAAAGCAATCTACAGAACACGCATGGCCATGGCCGATCAAGGTGAACTGACTATGATCGCGCCTGGAGTGGAAACATTCGGGGAAGATCCCGAGATCGACCATTTGATTCGGAAGTATGGCTATCGGACCACGCCTGAAATACTTTCCTTTGTTTTGAAAAACGAAGATCTTCGCCACAACCTGTCCGCGGCCGCGCATCTGATCCACGGTTCATCCGAAAATCGATTTCGTATCACGTTCTGTCCCGGTGGTCTCTCGGAACAAGAGATCACAGGTGTCGGCTACCAGTGGGCCGACCACAGAAAGATCAAAGCCATCTATGGAATCGACGGATTGGAAAACGGGCCCCACACATGTCCCGATGGCAGGCCATTCTACTTCATCAATGATCCGGCCTTGGGATTATGGACGGCCACTCCTATCGCCGGATGATTCCAGATGCCCAGTGTTGGTATCCCATTCCATTTGTACTTGTTGTTTTACACAAGTTCGATCCAAAGCCCCAAAGGGGCGCTGCTATCACAAACCGGGCGAAGAACGATCGAGCATCCCCCTCCAAA
>JAFGFZ010000361.1 GCA_016930815.1 Pirellulales bacterium
CCTGAATCCGAACCTCCGTGCCAGCGTACTAACTGCAGTGTCGCTCCAACAACCGTCCCGCTCAAATTGGAGATATCGAAGGTGAAGAAATTATTAAGGAGTTGCGTACCGTCGTTGCTTAAATCACCGACAAAGTAGTTGTCATTTGTGTCCTGGGCGTTTGCAAAATTCCCCTCCCGATTCCACCAGCCCTGGTTACGAACGCCAACAGTGAAATTATTCGTGTTCGTGTCCAGCGTGGCGGTTCCACCGCTTTGGAACACCAGGTCGAGCTCGTTCTCCTGAGGGTAGGATGAGCCACCACTCCAACCAAAAAGAAACTCAGAATTATGTTCAAAATCTCCTGCACCAGTGATCGACGCGAGGGAAGATATGGAGATTCCCAGTAGAAAAGTTAAAGTCAAACAGATGGTTGATGTCATTTTCATTGCAAGCTTCCCCAACGCGGCCGGAGGCCGCAAATAAAAAGACCGAAGACTACAGACCAAAGACTAAAATCTTCCCCCAAATGGGCTGCGGACATGCTCGCATCTTAAATGCGAGGACTCTAATATTTTCTAAACCGGATAGGACGCTTATGGATCGGTGATCGCCTTGTGAGTTTAAACATTTTCTAACCAGAGTGCAACAATAAATCATAAAAATAAAATAATAAATGAATAAATATGTCGTGTGGAAAATGGCGCAATCCCTTATGGGATATATACTTAAATGCCGAACTTCTTCCAGGACAATGGCGCGAATTGCCTTAACGCTACGATGAGGGTCGTAATGTACTTTTTAGATGTGGCCAAGGGGCATCTATGGCCGCGTCGTGGATTGTATCTGGAATATGCGGCCTGGTGTTCTGTCAACTTTCCATCTTGGGGTAGCCACGGTCGATAAACCGCGGCATATCGCCCTCTGACGAGCACAACGATCCCAAATTATCAACTTGACAGAGCACTAATCTGGGAGGCTCGCCGTGCGGAGGGCGACCAGGTAGGGGACCGGTTCGCTACCGAGGGCGTTCAGGACGGTCCCGCCGGCGGTGAAGACGTGGGTTACCCAATCCGGTTTTCCATACTTCTTCAATCCTTTTCCACCTTCCCCGCCACCCACGTAGACTTCGATCCCAGCATCTTTCATCCGTTTCAACTGCGGAAAAAATCGCCGCGTTCCTTCTTCAAATTGAGGATCCTCGAACTTCCCGAAAACCCCGTTGTGAAATGCCACCGCCTCGCCCGAGCGCGATTCAATGAATTGGCCGACCTCCTGTTCGAAGAGCTTGCTTGATTCAGGGCCGATATCAAACTGCTGGTCGGTCGGGCGCAGCGTGGAGACAATGGATCCATCCTGAATGACTGAATCGATCGGCACGGTGAATCGGACACCCTTCTTCCGACCGGCCGTGATCATCCGCTTTGCCTGGTCAACACGCTCCCTCGGAATATAGTATGGCTGATCGCTGTGGGCGAGATCTTCAGCCACGCCGAGGCAGCACGCTTTGCCATCCAATTCGGCGATCGCCTTTTTCAGGGCCATCGCCAGCGATCCGGCGGCCAGCACCCGTCGGATCGTGCCTCGTCCCACCATGGCTTCGAGGTCGTCCAGTTTGTCGATCTTGAGTCCACTAAAAACAACGAGCTGGGTCTTGAGGCACTGCATCATCGGCCCCATAAACTGGTCCGCCACATAGCGGCCAAGTGCAACCCGGTCCATGACGGCGGGGACCACGGTACTCGACGCATCCAAACTGCCCGCCGAAAATGCTTCATTGACAAAGACAGTGGCGATTTTGTCGTAGAACTGGTTGGCCAGGCCCGCGAGCGGTTCGGCCAGCGACGGGAGATCAGCCGGTTTCGCTTTCCACAGCACCCGCTCAATCTTGTACTGTCGCGTATTCTCCAGGACGAAGAGACTGCCCGGTTTCGAATCGGCAATCCTCTGGACCGCCGCGTCGGCGATGGTGATGCTCTCTTCATCGAGCCAGTCGGTCAGGAGGGGCACGTCCGTTTCGAGGAGTGCGGCGAACCGCTCGGCAACTTTGACCAGCGATTCTTTCGGATCCCGGCCGATATGCCCGAAGATGATTTGTTTCCAGCCGTGGTCCCGGCCGAACTGGAGTGTTTCAACCATCGATCGGAGGCGGATATCCCCATCGCCAATTTTTTCGCCCGGTTTCGCATCCACGTCACCGCGGACCAGCACGGCCGTCCCTTCCGGCAAGTCGGCTAGCGAGTCGAGTTTCGGGATAGCGTCGAGATAATCGCATAATGTCAGATCGGGCGCGGCGGCCTTGCCGGCAAGAAGGGTTTGGCACCAGGACTGCATTTGGTCAGCTGTGATTTTCATGGCATGTTTTTGGGGCTAAAGTCTTACTTTGTAACATGTGCGCACGGCGCGCGCATCATTTAGGATTCGAATGCAAGGTGGTAATTCCAAGTATTTCGTTATTGTTTTTGCACCACAGAGGGCACAGAGAACACGGAGATCTGATTCCAAAACATTCCTCGCTGTATTCTCTGTGACCTCTGTGGTGCGTTCTTGTCTAGTCTTCCGACCTGCCCACAACAGACTCTTTGGTTTTTCATCCCTTTGATTGCATTTGTGCGGTTATAACGTGTCAGAGTTACTGCAACAAAATTGGGTCGTAATTATTCGGACATATCCTTTTGCGTTGCCTTCCAGGCAACCAGGCCATCGGAGCTTGATACAAGCAACATAGCGTTATCATTTTCCACAGGGGTAAGAGCCAGGCCGGTGATGGCCGAACCGTAGTTGAACCGGTCAACGAGCTGGCCATCATGGGTCAGTACGTGGATCGAGCCATCCGCGGCCGGAAATGCCCACGCGCCGCCATCCGGAGCCGGGACGGCAAGGATCCGCTCGACCTGATTGGGATACTCGCCTTGAGGCAGCGTGTAGGACCATTCCATTTTCCCGTCGGGGCTCAGTCCAATCACTTCGTATTGACCGGGTTCGATGGAAGCCGACAGCCCGCACCACTCGGCGGATCCATCCAGGTCAACATCCGCAATAACCAAATGGATTATCGCGTGGTTGTCAACGGGGACCTCGGGACGATGCCCGCGATGGTCAATGGGCAACAAGGTTCCTCGGCTATTGGTGCACCAGAGGACATCTCGCCCGCTTTGGTTTGGTTCAACCGCGATCTGGACGACCTGGGATACGGTACGGTCGGCCCAGATTCGTTTTCCCTCCATCGAAACGCCTTGGACGCCGACATCACCCCAGAATCCAACATGGATTTCTGGATTGTGGTCCCCATCGAGGTCGGCGAACTGGACATCGGCGATCCCTGGATGGAGATCGTTGGGAAAACTCATGATACGCCGCCAGTTCGGATCGAGCAGATGCAGTTGTTGCCGCCCAACACCGGCAGCGAGGAAGACGCGGTCCCCGTTTTGGCGGATTGCCGTGCGGAGGAACGTAACGACCTCGTCCTGGGGCAAATCGAGTTCGTAGCGGCCTAGCTCCTGGCCAGCTAGATCCAATACCACGAGCGTCCGATCCCCGTCGATGGCTAGGATCCGAGGCAGATTCTGAGCCGATTCATCGTCGCCATCGGATGGGATCACGAGTAAATTCCCTGGCCGATGGACATTTTCGGCTTTCCAAACGCGTTGGAGCCGATAGTGGGCCGGCTCGGTTTTTGCCGCGATCTTTGCTGGGGTGATTTCTACTTGGATTTCTTGACGGTCCACGGCAACAGCCGCCAGATCGGCTTCGTACTGTTTCCGTTGATTGCGGTATTCATCCAGCATCTCTTGGGCAACGTCCTGGCCGGCAAGGAGCCGGTCGATTGCATCGGCCAGCGGTGCATAATCGGATCGCCCCCCGATTTCATAACCATGAATTTTTCCATCAGGACCGAGTAAAACAATCGTCGGGTAACCGGTGATTTGAAATAGGTCTGCCACCCGCTGTTCGGGATCGCGGACGGACCGGGATGTCGAACCCCAATCCCGCAACCGCTTTTCGATACTGCCGGTTGGAGTATCTTGCGGGTCCGTGCTGACGGCAAAGAAGACAATCCGATCGTCGCCGGAATATTTTGCATGCACCTTCTCGAGTGCCGGCATACTCGCCTGGCAGGGGGAACAGCTGGTAAACCAAAAATCGAGGACAACGACCTTTCCGGCGAGGGAATCTCGACCGATGACCTTTCCTTCCGGATCGATGAATGAAAAGTCGGGAGCACTTTGTCCCACTTCGGGAGGCAGCGGGCTGGGGAGCGATGTGACCAATTGTCGGACGCGGACCGCCTGGGGTGGCAATTCCATTGTGAATGCATCCATGGGAATTTTCTCGCGAAACACGGCGTCTCGAAATTCGATCCACAACTCGATTTTTTCAAGCTGATCATTCGGATCGATCTCTGGCTTGAGTTGGTCCGTTGGCAAGTCCAGCCGCCGCAGGAAGTGTGTGTCTCTGTCGATCCAGTACACGCGTCGACTGCCGCCTTGGATCACTTCCACTCGCCGGCAGATCCGGCCATCCAAGGCTTCATCATCCAACAAGCGGACTCGGCTGTCAGCGAAGGCCTCGGCTTGGGGATTATCGGAGATCAACAGGTCCAGTTGGGGGTACAGGTCCGTCAAGGGGAGGGGCAATACGGCCTGGCGGACATGCTCCGATGTGACAATATCCTCCACACGAAGCTTGGCGGGCGCTTCGGTTTCGAGAATCTGGCCTGGGAAGTCGGGAATGGCTGCTCGTAGAGAAGTCCCGTTGGATACTATATGGCAGGACCCGACCAATTGTCCCGATTCGTCGAATACCTGGTTCACTAGACGGAGCCGGTTGGGACGCTCGAAAGAAACGGCGATATTCTGGGGTGGATTGCGGCGCTCGATATGGTCCGCCCGGTCGACTACCTGGAAATGGAGCACGGCATTATCAGCGTAGGCATTGGATTGGCGATAAGCCGCAAACATGGCGTCGAGAACCTTCTGGGCATTGCTCTCTTGAGTGGCTTTCGGCCTATTCAGCTTTGCGGGCTCTGTGGAACAGCTGCCACAGAGCAGCAAGCCAGCTGTCGACCCCAATCGAAGAAGCTGAGACACTGTGAACAGGCGCATGACGATTCCTTTCATTGTGAATCTTTATGGTCTGAGTATCCCCCCCGCATCTTCATGGGACGGCAACCTTCCACGAATCCTGTGTCTTGGGAGAGAACTGGGTATCTATCCAATTTTTGTTCGTGGTTTTTTGCCGCGTCTTGGTATGGTAAAATAATCAAGCCATGGCGCAAAGTGGACTTGACTTATATTTGTATTCCGTACTCGTATCTCCAATGTCCAGCCGGATTGTTCTATCGTGAAGAACGCATTAACCATCGACGTGGAAGATTATTACCATGTTCAAGCTTTCGCGGACGTCATTCAACGATCTGAGTGGGATAATTGGCCATCGCGGATTGAGAGGAATACGCATCATATCCTTGAGATATTACATAAGCATGATGTTCGAGCGACGTTCTTTGTTCTCGGTTGGATTGCCGATCGTTTTCCTGACTTGATTCGAGCCATTTTTGCCGGCGGTCATGAGATTGCGTCGCACGGATACTGGCATCAGCTTGTCTACGAGCTCAACGTCGACACATTAGAAAGCGATCTATTGTTATCGCGCGGAGCGATTCATAAAGCCGATCCGAATATCATTGTCCGGGGTTACCGAGCACCTTCATTCTCGATCACGCCTGAATCCGAATGGGCCCTTGATATCCTGCAAAAATTAGGTTTCGAGTACGACTCCAGCATCTTCCCATTTGGGGGCCATGACTGTTATGGGTTCCCCGGTGCTTCCCGTTTTGTATATCAAGCCCGCCCCAAGTTGCTCGAAATCCCAGTCAGCACGGTCTGTTTATTGAAACGGAACGTGCCCGTTGCCGGGGGGGGGTATTTCCGGTTCTATCCCTTTTGGGTCAACCTCTGGGCAATCCGCCGGATCAATCGAGAAGGGTACCCGGCGGTGGTCTATCTGCACCCCTGGGAACTCGATCCTGGGCAACCACGGATCAAGGAAGCAAAAATCAAGTCGAAATTCCGCCACTACCTGAACCTGCATCGGTCCGAAGACCGCTTCCACCGGCTCCTGGAACAGCTCCATTTTGGCTCCATTGACGATGTCTATGCCGACCATCTGGCGGGATTAGGGGTTTGTTGACCACCCTCCCTTGCATTTCGAGAATCTGACCGATTGCGTATTCTTTCTCTATGGCATGCCATTTGCTGCATAGACCTCGACATATCGGTAAAGGAGAGGAGCCGGGCGATCTGTAGCCGAGTCGCGTTCTTGCACGCGGACCAAATTCACCCGCGAACAATGATATGTGCCTTTTTTACCGACATCGAACCAACCGATGAACCGGACATTCGTAGACCGGATAGCTAGATAGACTCACACCAATCCAGGAAATGGCCTAGGAGTCAAATATTTTAGTGCGAGATATTGCAATATTTTGTGTTCACGCATTCGATCGATAACAGCGATTATAGGGCCACTTTTCATAAGTTGTTTTCCTCTTATCAGTTGCGAAGAATCTTCGAACGATGTTCAATTCGGTTTTTCCGAATGGATACTTGTTTTTTTTTGATAGCTGTCGATAATGAACCTTTGTATTTGTTAGGCTGAAGAGCTTGGTCTTTCGGATAATATCCACCTGATGTTCATGCCGGTTTTTCATTAAATTGCGATAAGAGAATTTGGTTTTATAACACGTGGACGCGTATCACTTTCTTCCACTCATTGTGAGCCAGTTTTGGTCTCGCAATCGGTTAAAGCCTGCCCAAGTGCCATGATTCCGAGGCTGCTTTCTGTAGGGAACCGTCGGCAAGCGGGTGCCAGGGAACAATGAATCCTCATGTTACAAGCAAACCGGTTGAAAATGCAGAAAGGCTACGACTCGATAGATGGAGAATTTCACCGCGGACATTTCGTGTGGGAGAAAAAATCAGGAAGATAAGACGGTAAAAATCCGGCCAAGCTGATTCCCTCGGAAGGTGAGTGAGAACAGTATTGTCAGGATGGCAAGTACATACCGTGACAGGACTTATTAACCCAGAGTTATGCCATGGCCAAGCGGCCGTGACAATTGGAAAGTTGTGCGATGCGCAACCGATGGGGACGCAGTCTGCGCGAATTGAGTGGCTGCCAAGTTCTTGAAAAAACAGAGATATCATCGACTATGCCATCCCATCTTTTTCATGGATGGACATTAATTTAAGCCAACATCCTTATCCTGTTTCACCTAATAGGTATTCGTTGTACCTCCGTCCAATAAGGGGAGGAAAATAGCTTCCTTTTCGATATCCACCTATTTCTGGACAAGGAGTTGGAACAGGGGAAGGCAGTTGGATATACTTATTTATCCTCCTTAATGAACGATGGCTCGTCGTAAAACACATCGTCGTAATTCCACTGGAATCCAAAACGTGCCAGAAAAAACGGCCGAAAACATGCGTGTAGGCGGACGGGATGGACCGTCGGTCGCATCAATTGGTCACGTCTTTAGCGGCTTTATCTTGCTCACCACAGGTGCGTGGGCTTACTGGCCGACATTGAGAGAGATAGTGCATCAATGGAACCGTACACCAGACTATTCTCACGGATTCCTTGTGGTTCCGATTGCTGTCCTTTTTCTCTGGGCGCGCCGGTCGAGTTTCCCGAAAAGCGATTTGCGTCCTAGCATCTTCGGAGGAGCTCTCCTGCTACTGGCATGCGTGCTTCGGATTCTTGCTGGTCGATACTATCTGACACCACTGGATGGCTGGACAATTCCCTTCTGGGTAGCCGGATCTGTATGGCTGCTCTATGGCAAGCGTTGTTTTTTCTGGAGTATGCCATCAATCATATTTCTATGGTTCATGGTCCCAATTCCCTTCGCTGCCGAACGGTGGCTCAGCGTTCCAGCGCAAGGGATTGCCACAAAGCTCAGCACGGTGGTTTTGCAGATGCTCGGACAATCCGCCGTGGCCGAAGGTCATACGATTTGGTTAGGTGAACATCAGTTGTTCGTTGAGGATGCGTGTTCCGGACTACGCATTTTCTTTGGGATATTTGCACTGGCCTTTGCTTTCGTATTATTTTCGCGTTGGAGCTTTTGGCAGAAGTTATTGGTATTAGTAGCAGCGGTTCCCGTGGCAATTATCGCCAACGTCACGAGGATTGTTGTGACGGGGTTGCTTTACCAGTTGGTCTCTCAATCGTCTGCCATGCGATTCTGTCACGATATTTCCGGCTTTGTCATG
Source organism: Pirellulales bacterium (assembly GCA_016930815.1). GTDB lineage: Bacteria > Planctomycetota > Planctomycetia > Pirellulales > Lacipirellulaceae > JAFGFZ01. The sequence goes on from JAFGFZ010000361.1 coordinate 8,256, forward strand.
ATCCCATTTGCCGCGGGGCTCTTCTGGTTATTTCTTATTTATCTCGAGCGATTGTTTCCTGAAATCGAGGAGGTCGCGCCTCCTTTATTCGGTGAGTTTAACGACGAACTCGAAGGATGTTGATAGTGCCAGTCTTTACGAATAGATGAAAGAGAAACCAGGTTGGAAATGATGGTGGGTATAGGAGTGTCTAGATGAATAAACAATCACCGAAAGACAATCAGTTGATACCATCGGTGCAAGGGCAGCCAATGGAAAAGTCAAGATCTACACGTTCTCGCGTCCCAGCCCGCTTTTCACCGAGCGGTGACAGAAAAACTGAAATCAGCGCCAGATTTGTTTTGTGGGTATTCCATAAATGGTGGAAACTGGTAGTTCCCGTGGGATTGCTTTTGGCCGGAATTGGAGGGGCAGTCATTCTTTATTATCATGTACCCGAATATAAGGCATCCGGATGGATTACCATCGAGTCAACGGCGCCATATATTGCATTTTCAAGTGGCGGGACCGACAATTCCGGCCGTTTCATACAAACGCAGATTGAACTTCTTAGAAGTCCTATTGTATTGGGGAATGTAATCAGCCGACCGGAAATCTCGGCAATTGACGAACTCAAGAAACAATCAGATCCAATCAATTGTCTGATGGAGAAGCTATCGATTGCGCAGGTCAACCAATCTGACTTGTACCAGGTGCATTACACGAGTCCCTCTCCTATGACTGCACGGACTGTGGTGAATGCCGTTATTGCGGAATATCTGGATTTCCAAACGGATGAGAGTTATAGCCGGACGCAACGTGTGATTGATCTTCTCGATGAAGAGCATAACCGTCGATCTCTGGAATTAGAACGTCTCCGTAATCGCATCCTGGAGCTCGCCAAAAATATCACAGGTAAAGATCCATTTGGTCATGGTGCAGTGACAGATGTCGAAAGATCAAACAGCCCTGCAGCCATGCTGGCTCAAAACCTAGTGCAACTAGATGTCGAGCAAGAAATATCCAAGGCTGAAATCCAAGCTGAATATGAGTCTCAGGTAATGATGCCTTCTCAATCCGAATCTTCTGGACTTCTGGACCTTGAAATCGCGAATCATCCACAAGTTCAAGAACGCGAAGAGGCGATTGCCGATATCGAGTTGCGAATGGAAGAGATTAGAAATGTCGCCCGCAGATGGAGTACTAATTCGGACTATATTCGGCTCAAGAATAATCGTGATAAACGAAAAGCTGAGCTTGAAGAAACAAAAGCTGAGCTTCGTGAAAAGCTTCGTGAAAATAAGAAGAGAGAACGTGAGCTTCAGCATCAACAATATGTCGCCGATTATAAGCGGAAGATAGCCCAGATTGAAGCGAGGAAGGAAGCACTGACTGCCCAGTTCAACGAGGTTGTTAAAGATCTCGGGGAGAGCGGCACGAGAAGCGTAGAATTTGAATTCGCCCAAGCAGAGCTAGCTCGAGAGGAAAAAGTATTTGAAATGATCATGCTCCGAAAGCTTGCGTTGCAAACGGAACTACGGGCACCGGCTCGCGTACGTCTAAGACAAGAGGCGGATCTCCCTTCCACCCCAATCAACCCGATACCCTATAAATTGTTAACGCTCAGTATCCTTGCATCGTTCACCATCCCACTCACATTTGTAGTGATGCGTGAGATTGTGACGCGTCGGATCACCGATACGGAACAACTGGCTCAGGAATCAAAGCTGCGCGTGCTTGGAGAGGTGGCTCGAATTCCCGTACGCTATGTCGCATCTGAGACAAATACACTCCCGAACCGGCTGCGTCAAGAAATGTACGTCTTCACCGAGTCCATTGACAGTCTGCGGACAAGTCTGGATCTTTCGGAGTACCTTGGTTCTCATAACGTCATTGCTATCACGAGCGCTTCTCCAGCTGAAGGCAAAACATCCGTTGCGACTTCACTTGCCATGAGCATTGCGAATGCAACAAACCAATCCACACTCCTTATAGACGGGGATTTACGAAAGCAAAACTCGTACCTCTTTCCCAACACGGAGTCCCAACCTGGATTGACTGAGGTGCTGACGGGCAAAGCATCGCTCCGGGATGCCATTCACAAGATAAACAATAGTAACACTTATCTATTACCTTCAGGGAAGACCAAAGTGAATCCTCATCGCGTGGTGCGGACTCCGCGCATCACCCAGTTGCTCGACGAACTACGCCCGATGTTCAAGTGCATTGTAGTTGATACACCGCCAGTCCTGTCAGCTAGCGAAGCCCTTGTATTTGCTAAAGCGGCAGATGCCGTTATTTTCTGTTCACTGCGAGATGTGAGCCGTTCTCGGCAAGTTTGCGCCGCTGTTGAACGATTGGAGTTTGCCGGTGCTAACCTCCTTGGAGCGGTCCTGAGCGGGACTACGGTCAAGCGTTATGGATACTCCTATGGCGTTTACCCAAAGAAAAGTTAGTCCCTTATTAAAATGATTCGATGCCCATTTCAAGGATGGCTCGCATAGAAGCTGCAATGAGCTCCAATCAAAAAAATTCTAACCGCCAAGAGTGCGATCATCCACCGCATAAGCGGGTGGTCAATCTACGACTTCTAGCCGCCACACTGGTTATTCTTGGAGTCTTCTATCTTTTGGCAAATTGGTGGTATCGCTTGCAATTAGAGCGCACATCAGTGGCATTACTTGCGCGGGCGGATGCATTGGAAAGTACGCAGGAATGGAGCAAGGTGGCCAACGCTCTGCAACGTTACTTACTACTGCACCCAGGTGATAGTGCCGTGCGCATTAGAACCATCGAAGTCTATGCAAAGGCAGCTGAGACTGCCCGGGATAAGCAGCGGCTTATACAATATCTCTATCAGGCAATTGGACTCAATCCGGAGCGGAGTGACCTCCAGCTACAATTGGCCGAGAACCTTCTACAGTTGGGGGAATTTGCTGCCGCTGAGAAAGAAGCTCGAAAACTTGTCATGAAAGAAAGCGAGAACGCCTCGGCTGCACGTCGAGTCATCGCCCTTTCGCTGGTTGCCAGGGCACGCCCTGATGGAAACATCACTCCAAAGCAAACGATAATCGAGCTTAACAAAGCACTGACGTATCAACCGGGAGATATCAAGCTAGCGTCGACTGCTGCAGATTTTCTTCATAGGTATCCAGATAGTCTGGAGGAAAAAAATGTCGTTCCAGCCACGTACGCCGATCAGATCATCGATCGGATGGTGGAAGCCAATCCTGGAAATCCTGATGCTCTTGTTGCTCGATATACTTATGCCAAACGCCATATCCCAGCGAAAGCGCGCGAAAGTGACCTCAAGACAGCGCTGGAACTCAATCCAAACCACGTGGAGGCGCTGTTGCTTGCTGCGAATCGAGCGATCGATCCATCCACCGGCATAAACTATGATACAGCAATGGCATATCTTCGGCGCGTAATCGAGTCGCAACCCGAAGATCAACGTGGTTATCTTGCATATGCCCAACTGCTTTCGCAGTCTGGCGACCATGAAACTGCCAAGCAGGTACTTCACCAGGGTTGTCAAGCCATTGGAGAAAATCATATAGAGTTGTTGTCGGCTCTCATAGCGGTGCTGATAGATAATAATGAGCTGGACTCGGCGGATAAATACTTACAGCAACTGGAAAAAAACATTCGTGATCGCTTACTACAGCTCTCGAAGAATGCAAAACGTTCCCTGGATAACCGATTGCGTCTGCTGCATGCCAGAATCGCTTTTGGACGAAAACAATGGAACTTAGCGACCTCGAACCTAAAGGTCGTTGTTACTGCGGCTGAACGAGAAGATGTGGATTTCCTTTTCCCCGATACTCGCCAGGCTATCTTCCTTCTTGGTCAGGTGATGGCGGTTCAGAAGCAATGGAATATGGCGGCCCATTACTGGACCAGACTGGTAAATAAAGTACCACAGCAATTCGATCTCTGGCGCCTCGCGGGGCATGCATACCTGCAGGCGGGGCAACCAGATACAGCCATCGATTGTTTGGAACGATTCCTACAGAAATCACCCTCTTCGAAAGAGATTCTTGTTGATTTGGTACAGGCGCACCTTCAGCGGCAACTCCGTCGATCTCGCAGTGAGAGAAACTGGACGGAATTTCTATCCTTACTAAAAGAAGCAAAGAAACAAGATCCCGATCACTGGGAACTGTTTTTAGCAGAGGCCAACCATCTGCTGAACTCGGATGCCGCCGATGCTCAACAACGCGTACTAGCAATACTCAGAACATGCGAGGAACAGTATGCTGAAGACTCTCTCTTCTGGAGCCGCCTCGTGTTGTTCTACGGGCAATTGGGAGAAACCGAAGATGCGGAGCGTGCCCTGCAGCGTTTCGAGGCACTGGAATCCTCCAAAGTTGACCGGGTGTTGCTGCGAACAGATTTACTCATCCGTACCGATCGAATCAAAGAAGCGGATGAATTACTTGTCCGACTCATCCCTGGCCTTAGCGAGGCCGAGCGTATCCAGATCGACCGGCAGCGGGTAAGGATTGCTGTTGCCGCAAGTAAATTCGATGATGCAAAGGAGCTGATAACCAAACTTATCAATGCCGCGCCAAGCGATGAGGATTTACTCAAGATAGGCATGGAAGTAGCTCTCATGGCAAAGGACTTGCAGTCTGCAAAAAAATGGGAAGCGTCCCTTAGCAGATTGGATCTGAGCAATGACTTCGAGTTTCGTGTTCTCCGCGCCCGCCGCCTGCTTGAAGAGTATACCAATCTTGAGACGCAAGAGCGTACCAACCTCGAACACTTGGTCACAACACTACGGTCGGAGCAACCGAATTCATTTATCGTCGTCACCATAGCGGCTAGGCATGCTGAATTGCAAGGAAATAATCAGAAGGCTATTACCGACTATCAAAGGGCCATCGAGCTCGGCGATGGCCGCATGGCCGTCTTAGAACGATTGGTATCACTGCTTTATGGTGAGAAACGCTACCAAGAGGCATACGAATTTCTATCTCGATTGATGGAGGCGAGCCCAAACAATTCTGTCATGGAATCCATGGCGATCTCCATAGCCTACAAACAGGATCAGCCCGAAGAGGCGATGAAAATTGCCAAGGCTGCGGTTGAAAAGAATCCCGACGACGCCATGCGTCGGGTATGGCTGGGTAATTTGTTGTCGATCCAGGGTGAAGAGGAAGAGGCGGAAAGAGTCTTTCGCGCGGCCCTGGAACGGTTTCCAAAAGACCATCGATTGTTGAACGGCCTATTTGCATTGCTAGTAAAAACCAAGAAAAACGATGCGGCGCGTCAGGTTTTAAACGCGATGGTCGATCAACCTAGTTGGCCTGATGTGACTCGGCTCTTTGTGAAAGCGCAAGGGTACGAGAGACTTGGCGATGTGGACCAGGCGCGGAAATGTTACGAGACTGGGATCCAGATTGATCCCAATAACACGGCCATCCGCCTAGGTCTGGCAAGAGTGTTGTTCTCAACCGATGTCAACGCCGCGCGAAAGCAATTGGAACAAATCCTGCAACTCGATCCCAAGAACAACGAAGCACGTCAGCGCCTGGCAGCTCTTCTTTCGTCTTCGGGGAGCGATGAGGATTGGAATCGGGCACTTGAACTGCTAGGTCAAGGTCAGGGGACAGGCGCATCTGCAGCGGTCGATGATCGTCTCAGGGCCGTTATCCTTTGGCGTCGAGGCCGGACGCGTGAAGAGAGATTGGCAGGCTTGGAGGCAGCCCGTGAGATCCTGTTAAATCAAGTTGAGCGTACCAGTACTCCAGTAGAGGACATCGACCGGATTTTACTGGCTGGAGTTTACGAAGAGGAGTCTCATCTACGAAACAATCCGGCATTGCTTGAGGCGGCACGTGGGCAGTTACGGTATCTAGTGGATCGCATGGAACCTCAAGAACACTATCTGGTTATGTATGTTCAGTTTCTATTGCGACAAATCAAGTCACCCCTCTTAACGGCCGAGGAATCGACGAATCCGCTGGCGATACGGACAATGTATCTCAAAGACGCAAGGCTACGGTTGGATGAACTCCATAACACACAAAAACGCTCTAAAGGGACGCGTGAGACATTACTTAGTCTCGGTTTGCAAGTTGATCTGATGAAAGCGGAAGGTCAGAACGACGAGGCTGCAACGCTGATTGGTGAATTCGCAAAACAGAGAAATGCGGAGATTGACAAAGACGTCGATCGGGCGCGCCTTTATCTAGGAGTGGGATACTTGTACTCATCCATTGGTCGGGAGGAGGAAGCCGAAACCTGGTATCGTCAATTAACAGCAATTGTACCAAGCGCCTATGTACTACTTGTTCAGTCCTTATCCAAGCAGAACAGAGTACAAGACGCCTTGGAAGTCTGCTTACGGGAGTCCCAAAAGAATGCCTCGCCAGAATTAGTCATCATCGTTGCCAAGTTGTTGATGTCCTCAGAAATTAAATCGCAGACAAACGAAAATGCACAGAAGTTGATCTCATCCGCAATCGACAGCCATGGTGATAACGTGGAGCTTCTATCCGCGGTTGCGGTCCTACATGCTAGCCGAGGAAAGAATGATGAGGCAATCCGCCTCTTCCGTCAGGTACTGGAATTGGCGCCAAATGACACGTTGGCGATGAATAATTTGGCGACACTGCTTGCAGAGGACTCTAACCAATACGCGGAGGCGACGGAGTGGATTGAGAAAGCAATATCGATGGGAGGCCGAAGCCCGGCACTGCTTGATACGCAAGGAACTATTTATCTTCGGTCAGGTCATCCCGATAAGGCAATATTATGCCTTGAAGAAGCCACGGCTGGTAGCGCGAATGATCCCCGATACTTTTTCCATTTGGCAGCTGCATATCATGAAATAGGGAAAACCAAAGCTGCCCGCGATGCTTTCGCAAAGGCCCTGGAGTACGGACTGGAACGCTCCGTTCTAACGACTGCTGACCAGGATTTGCTAACGCAACTAAGGCAAGAACTACTGCTGCAAGAAGGTCACGACTGATGCTTCCCCGTAAGGAATCCCCTGCCAACTCACTCGCACGCTCACGGTTATGGATTTATGTTGCCATTGGCATAGGTCTCACACTTATTTCTGGCATTCTGTACGGCCACTACTCTCTGCGGTGGGGACCCTCTGCCAACTTAGAGGCTGCCGGCAAGCACTTGCAGACAATGCCCAAGCAGATTGGAGACTGGCAACTGGTTAAAGAATACTCCATGAACGAGAGGGCGGTCGAGGTACTGGACTGTGCCGGGTATATCAATCGACAATATATGAACCGCCAAACAGGCGACATGGTCGATGTGGCAATTATCACCGGGCCTGGCGGTCCGATCTCGGTTCACATCGCCGAGGTGTGCTTTTCCAGCCTTGCCTATGATATTACGGAACCGCGGCAAAAGGTGTTTCTGAGTGGATCAAATTCCAGTAAACATTCGTTTTGGAAAGTCACGTTTCGATCCAGTAATGTGGTGGCAGATGCTCTTCGAGTCTATTACGGCTGGACTACGGGTGACGCGTGGCTTGCATCCGATCAACCCAGATATGATTACGCCCCTAACCCCATTCTCTTCAAGCTACAGATCGCTGGCTCCATTCCCTTCGAAGAAACATCGGATGATGATCCGTGTCTCATATTTCTTCAAGATTTGATGGGATCCGACTGGACAGTGGCTGTCAAATAAACCAGGAAACATTTCAAAACCAAACTAGCATTGCAGATATTCCGAGCTTCCCGTTTCCACAACCCAGTTTTGAAACACCATCTAATTACTTCGAGATGGAAGAGTGTATCGAGGTTGGCCGATCATTGGAGTCTTGGCTGGTAAAATGCCCTCAATCTGCAAATACCGCCCGACGAACGGAATCGGATTTAATTACAATTGCGCTTTAAGTAATTGTTGACTGATTCTTAATTCTTTTTTATAATGCCAAACATCTTGAAACTGCAACAGAGATTCAATCTTCGTCTCGTGGCGACCTGCTAGTGGTGATAAGCCTCATCATTGAGCAATTTGCTGTAAAGGACTAGGATTTGTTTCGAGGTGGAAAGAAATGCAACTCGATGAGCAAAAGATGCCCTTGATAGACAACACGATGTTTGCATCTCATTCATATAATTTATTAGAAAGCGTGAATTACCCTATACCCAAGTATTTCAATCAAAAAGTAATACTCACGCGGATGATTGGCATCATCTTCTTCATCATCGCAATCCCATTTATACTTTTTTTTGCCTTGTTGGTCTCCTGTTTTTCCCCAGGGCTAGGAATCTACTGGCAGAGGCGTATCGGCAAAAATGGCAAGGAATTCACAATATATAAGATTCGCACGATGCGCAACAATGCTGAGAAGGAAACGGGGCCTGTATGGTCGAAACCGGATGACTCGCGTTATTGTCGAATTGGTAAATTACTCCGGTTTCTGCATTTGGATGAACTTCCACAATTATACAACGTTGCCTGTGGCGAGATGGACCTTGTGGGACCGCGACCTGAACGCCCTGAACTCATTGACGACCTTATCATAGCGATCCCTGGGTATCGAGAACGATACCGAGTCCTGCCGGGTATTACTGGTCTTGCCCAAATCAACGTACCTTCTGATGTTAACTTCGATTCGGTTCGTGCTAAACTTGTTCTGGATGAAGAGTACATACGCACAGCATCTCTATGGCTAGATATACGGATTATCCTATGCAGCGCATTGAGAATGTTTGGCTTTCATCGTGGCTCTGCAGTCCGATGGTTTGGACTCGAACGGCGCGTGCCAAAAAGTAATCCATGTCAAGCCGATACCGTCCGCGAATCAGCTGGCATCAATGATAATAATATCGTCCAGACCGTTACTCATCCCAAATGCAACAATACAGCCATATCGGGCAGGAGAGATTCAGATCCATTGATTTCAAGCGACGCAAAAATTATCATACCGCGCGATGGCAACATTAGTGGATCAACTACATCGACTCCAGGAATCGGAAATAAAAGCGGCCCCCAGCAGATTGTCCCCCAAAATCGCGCGGACACTGTGGACGTTTAGACTAATGATCGCATCTTTGCAAAGAGTGGACCCACGGCACGCCAAATCGTCCCAAGTCGTTCTCACTTGATTCAAGCGTTCTGAAAAAAACAACAACTTGAGAATGATGGGATTTCCATTCTCTTTCCGTTCTCAAGGGAAAATCCTTTCGGTGGAGTATACGGGGCCTCAATCGCTTGATATCGCCTCCAAACCGAAGGTCCTCCTGATAACACACCGTACTCCCTACCCACCCGATAAGGGCGATCGCATTCGCAGTTACCATCTGCTCCGTTTCCTAGCCAAGCGAGCCCGGGTTCATTTGGCAACGCTCGCCGACGAACCGATAACTCAGGATACAAAAGCCGCGCTGGAGGTATTAGCGGAACAGGTTGCGATTGTTATGGTGAAGCCTTGCGGACGTTGGCTCCATGCGGCCAGTTCTTTGATCAAAGGCCGCTCAGCCACGGAAGGGCTTTTTTACTCAAGGCATCTTCAACGGTGTATACGAAGATGGACTGCTCATAACACTTACACGGCAGTAGTAATCGTCTGCTCAAGTATGGCGCAGTACCTCTCAATACCTAAATCCCATGGCACTTGTAAAATAGTGGATCTTGTTGATGTCGATAGTCAAAAATGGTTTGAATATGCGTCGAGTACACGTGGTTTGAGGAAACTGTTGTACCACCTGGAAGGCTGCCGAGTGCGGCGGCTTGAAGCCAGCTTGCCACAACATTGCGATACAATCAGCGTTGTAACCGAAGCCGAAGCAAGTTGTTTCCAAGACTTCCAAGCGGATGCTCCAATCTCTATTGTATCCAACGGCGTGGATCTGGAGTATTTTTACCCTGCACGTACCGAAGCAGCTTTAGCTGATTCCTGTGTTTTTGTAGGTGCGATGGATTACAAGCCGAACATCGATGCGGTCCAGTGGTTTTCTGATTTGGTTTGGCCGGCAGTGTTGCGAATCCATCCCAAAGCCACGTTGGTTATCGTGGGACGGCGTCCTACGAAAGCCATCCGCCGACTCCAAAATCGCCCTGGGATTCGAGTCGAGGCGGATGTGGCCGATGTACGCCCTTACCTGTGGAAGTCAAGAGTGGTCGTGGTGCCGTTACGGATCGCGCGAGGTGTGCAGAACAAGATACTTGAAGCAATGGCGGCCGGCCGGCCGGTTCTCGCGACATCTCAAGCACTGACCGGACTGCCAGCGATCCCTGGCGAACATGTAATCTTGGCCGAGTCTGTATCCGATTGGACCGCGGCAGTTGGCCAACTATTCGACAACAACGCGTTATGTCGTCAGCTTGGCATGGCTGCACGTTGCTATGTTGAACAGCATCATAATTGGGACCTGTGCCTGGAGCCTTTTGAATCGTTTCTCGATCAATCGTGGCGCCGTATCGCCAGCTGAGAGTATGTCTTATCACGGCGTGATGAGGCAGCTTCAATCGCATAATACATAGGTCATAGGGGATGATAGAAGGCCAAACCATTCTCTGCTTTGCGAGCGGATACGACGCGCCACCAACCAGCAAGCATCACGTAATGCACTTGCTCGCAGAGCGGAATGTAGTGCTGTGGGTCAATTACCACGCCTCACGAGTACCTGTGGCCAGCGGATCCGATTTCAAGTACATGGCCCAGAAGTTGTGCGAGGTTGTTCAGGGACTTAAGACACCGCGGCCGAATCTCCATGTGCTCACGCCACTAGTCATCCCAATACCTACCTCCGTATTGGCCAGGCACATCAACAAGACGCTTCTCGTTCAACAAATTCGACGATCTTTACGCCGGCTCCAAACAGGATCGCTGCAGCTCTGGTCTTTCACACCAGACATTCCATACTTACTAGGAGAATTCGGCGAAGAGAAGATTGTGTACTACTGTGTCGACGACCACGCGTCATTCACAGGTTACGACGGGGAACAAGTCGTTCGCGACGAGGAAGCCCTATGCCGCCGTGCTGATTTAGTCGTGACAACATCGCATGCTCTCCATGCGGTAAGGCTACCGTTCAATCCCAATACGATACTTGTCACGCATGGTGTTGACTACGAGCATTTCTCGCGAGCGATCACCGAGAAGCTGGTTGTACCTCGAGACATCGCCGACATCCCCCATCCCCGTCTCGGTTTTTTTGGATTGATCCGCGACTGGGTGGACCTGGATTTACTGGTTGAAGTTGCCCGGCGACGACCAAGCTGGCACATCGTGCTTTTGGGGGATTCAACAGTAAATCTTGCCCCCTATCGTGGAATGAAAAACATTCATTTTCTCGGCCGCAAACCGTACGCTGAGCTGCCAGCCTACTGCCAACAATTCGACGTTGGACTCATCCCATTCAAAATCAATGCCCTGACCCGCGCGGCGAATCCGATCAAGCTGCGCGAGTACCTCGCTGCAGGCTTGACTGTCGTTTCCACACCACTCCCGGAAGTGAGACATTATGAACAGCAACGGGTATACATAGCCGACGGTCCCAGTAATTTCGTCCGGGGAGTTGAGGCTAGTATCAACGGTTATGGCAAGAATCCCAAAAAAGTAGATTGGATAATCAACGAGTCTTGGAACGAGAAGTTGAAGGTTGTAATGATGCAACTTGCTCATAATCACTGAACAATGTCCACGAAGTAGCAGACAGTCTACTTCCGAGCTATCATGCGGCGGACTTGTCTTCACGCACACCGTTGGCAAAACTAACTCCTTGGATGACATCTGGGATCCTTTGTGATCCGTTCAATAACCGCCACTTCTTCCCGACGGCCTGCACCAATTGGTATATGCTCGCCAGATGTCATGAACCTTGGCTTTGGCCGCTGGTTGCAGGCGGTTGAGTAGTGCAATCCAAGAGCAGATCTTTCCATGAATGCTCTGATTCGCGATGGCCGTCACGAAGAGCGATCAACTCCTTCTTGCCGTCCGGTGTGGCTCCCATCAGAACAAGAACACACGGTCGATCTTTTTCGAGGCGGATGTTGAAGTGAATGCCATCCGCCCACGCATATACGTACTGTTTGCCTTCCAGACTGCGTTTGCTCCAGTCGCCGTATTCGTCCTCCCAGTGCGCTTTCAAGCGGGTTACCGCCGTGGCACTCAATCCTGTAGCGTCTGGCCCCAACAGCGATGCCAGTGCCTAGGGAAAGTCACCCGTGCTGATTTCCTTGAGGTACAGCCGGGGCACCAGGTCTTCGATGCTCTTGGTCTTACGCAAATAGGGCGTCACAATCTTCATGCTGAACTTTTCCTCTGCCTCGATTGCCGTTTTGAACATCTGATGCTCCTCACCCCGCAAAATCTTGGTCGACACGTTCTTGGATGTCAAGGATGGAAATACTTCGCGCTTTATAGTAGGGAATGGGAAACGCACGCTGATGCAGTGCATCAGCCGGTATCATGGTGAGATCGCACATACAAACCACATGAGCACAGCCCAGATAATCGCACGCAATTTATTCGCCAACTGGATTAGCTTTGGTGCCAACTTGGTGGTTATGTTTTTTCTCTCTCCATTTGTTATCCATACACTTGGCAAGGTCGAGTACGGTATTTGGAGCCTTCTAACTGTTGTTGCAGGATACATGGGCATTTGCGACTTGGGAGTACGGGCAAGCACTGGTCGCCATATCATCCTCTACTTGGGGCGTGAAGATCATGAACGCTTGGGAGAAGTAGTTCGCACCAGCCTGAGTTTCTTCACAGTCTTAGGGGTTTTCTTATTAGTTGTAGGTTGCGTGGTTGGATGGGAATTTCCTAGCATATTCCAATCCACGCCAAAAGTATACCATCGCATTATAATGATCCTTATGCCAACATTGGCTTTGAATCTATGGCTGACAACGCTATCTGCTATCTTTTCGAGTGTTCTGACGGCGCACGATCGATTCGAGGTGGCGCGGGCTGCGGATATTAGTATTCTCGCCATTCGGACTGCTGGAACGGTTCTGGTCCTGAAATGGGGCCACGGAATTATTGGTCTGACAGTCGTCATTGTGATATGCGGTATTCTTTCTCTTGGAGTCAACTGGATCCTAGCATATAGAATATATCCTGTGCTTAAAGTTTGGCCGTTGTCTATCATTAGGACTCGTCTTCGTGAATTGCTGGGCTACGGTATATGGGCCGCAATAGCCACGAATGCGTATTGGATCATGGGGCAATTAGATCTGGTGATGGTCGGAATACTTATTGGCATTTCAGATGTCACAGTCTACTCAGTGGGAGCGATGTTGATCTACTATTCTGGGACGATTGTTGGCATGATCCCTATGACCTATTGGCCTCCACTTCAACGTGCCGCTGCAAGAGAGGATATGGATGCAGTGTGCTTATACTACATACAGCAGCTCCGAGTTGGATTGGCGGTTGGAGTTCCCATGTATCTAGGTTATGTGGTTTTTGGCAAACTCTTCATTGCACTTTGGATGGGACACGAGGTTGAATTTCCGCATGATTCTGTTGTGGCTGCCGCAACCGTCATGGCAATTCTAAGTTTGGGGAGACTGGTCGACCTGCCTACATTGGGGGCTTCGTGGGTTCTTGCCGCTGTCGATCGTGTTAAGTTTGTTTCCTTGATCGCATGCGTCGAGGCTCTAGCAAACCTTGGACTTTCGATTTATTTTGTAACTGTCTTGCACTGGGGTGTCATAGGCATTGCTGCGGGCACGCTTTGCGCTCGGTTACTAGTTCGTGTATGGATCATCCCATGGCACGCCCTACGTGTGGCAAGCCTGCCGGCGCGTTCGTTGTTGACAATGATCGCCTTGGGCACGACAGTGGGTGCTTGGTTCTTCACATGGGGCGTTCTAGTTCGGAACTTCTTCACCCAAGAATCATGGTTCCTGTTCTGGATAGAAGTAGTGTTGGCACTGCTGGGCTATGCCCCTGTCGCCTTCTGGTTGTTGGTGCCAACTGGTGATAAGAAACGAATACTACTCTGGTTGTCACGCCGATCGAGTACTTCGACTCGCGAGGCTGAAATGGGCGATCCCAGGAATTGAGAGCTTCTTTAGCAGTAGTGCATGTCAGATGAATGACTGTTTCTATCGTAGAAGACAGTTTATCCTTGGGCCACCCTCCTTCCCTACGATCAACGGGTGGACGACCGGCGAAATCGCGCCAGGATTACAACTGTCGACGCATCCGGATTTGTCTGTATGCCATGTAAGCGACAACACCAAATCTCTAACGCTCCTTGGTGATATATTGGATCCCCGAGAGACGGAGGCGACCAATACAGAAATCTTACATCAGTTGAGTCGTGAACTAAGGCCGAATGTGCAGCTCGAAAATTTCCCGCGATTTACGGATCGTTTTTTCGGACGTTGGGTAATGATCGTGACGTCCCCTTCAGACATCTTGCTCTTTGGGGATGCAACTGGACAACGGCAAGTTCACTACACGATACGCAATGGTTCTGTATGGTGCGCCTCCCAAGCAGATCTTATTGCTAAACATCTTGAATTCGCACCCGATCCTGAGGCTGTAGAGATGCGAGATATGGTCCGGGATATCATGGATGAAGGATTTCATCAACATTTCTGGTGGCCTGGTGACAAAACGATGTTCAGGCACATACGGCGATTGCTGCCAAACAACAGCATCAATCTACGATCTGGAGCAGTGCAGCGTTTCTTTGGTCAAGGAGGAAATCATCGGAGTCGCCCGCTTACAGAGGTAGTTCGAACAGCTACCGAGTTACTGCAAGGTGCTTTTCTCAGTGCTCGTAATCGATTCCCTATCGCTCTTGCATGTTCGGCTGGTTGGGATTCACGGGTTCTCATGGCCGCCTCACAAGTCGTTCGAGACGATGTGTTTTACTTTTCACGCAAGCCATATTATTGGTCACGTCATCACCCGGACATCGCAGTACCGAAGAGACTTCTCTCTCGGGCCAATCTAAAACACCGCACGGTCAACATGCCGCCAGTCATGAGTGAGGAATTTGCGCAGATATATCGCGCCAGTTTGGAAACGCCACACGAGAATTGGGGAGTAATGTCTGAGGGTTTGCTCCGTGCGCTTCCCGCTGAATTGAGAATCGTGACCGGTAATATTTCGGAAGTATGTCGTTGTTTCTACTGGGATGACAGTACCCCACCAGAAGTCACGCCCTATTTACTAACAGAGAAGTCATTGCTAGGTCGATCGCGGTTTACGCTTAATGCATTCGAACAATGGCTTTCGGATGCACAATTTGGAAAGGCATTCCATCCACTCGACATGGCTTATTGGGAGCAGCGTGCTGGCAGTTGGGCGGCGGCAATGCACGACGAACTAGCAATTGCGCACGACGCATTCCCATTGTACAATTGTCGCGAACTATTAACGACGATGCTCTCAGTAGATAACAAGTATCGTCGGGCACCAAATTATGAACTTTACCAACAATTGATTAAACACATGTGGCCTGAAGGCTTGTCGGAGCCTATCAATCCTCCTAAGCCGCCGCTCTCGCCTTTCGACAAATTGATTGATATATTCAAATCCGTTGTTCGCCGCTCGCTACCTGATCCAATTGTCGTTCAATTAATAAGGCTTTTCCGATATTGGCATGGCTTCTAATAGTGTAAGAATACCTTTGATTGGTAGATACTGAGAATGAAAATTGCAGTGTGTTTTGCTCACAATAATCTAGACTGCGAAGACATCGTTACCCGAATGACTCGAGCGATGCAGGTTAGCCAACACAATGAGTGTCGGATCATGCATATGTCCGGTGGGGCAATTGGCTGTGTATCGACATCCGGTCAGGCGTCTCTCAATCAGATGGTTCGGACGACCAACGCGGACAATCTTTTGACTCTGACTGGCGTCCCTATTGACTTGGAAGGTCCGCTAGATGCGCGTCTCGATCAAATTGTTCATGTTGAGTATCGCCAAGCCGCCCAGTTGTTATGTGAGTTGGATGGCGCCTTTGCCGGCATGATGTGGGATGCCCAAAACTGCAAATTAGTTGTTGTGACCGATATTCTTGGCGTTCAACCTTTATACATGGCCCACAGGGACGATCTATTGCTACTATCAACGGATCTGAAGGCTATGTCGGCCAGCGGATTGCTGAAAGTCGAGATGGATCTTGCCGGATGGGGTGCGTTCATCTCGTTTGGACATGCTGTTGGTGGCAGGACTCAATTGAATGGTGTGAAACGCGTCGCGCCAGCTTGTGCTCTTGTTTACGATCCTCCCACCGGTTCTCTTGAAACGGCTACTCATTGGCAATGGCCTACGGAACAGGCAAATCTAACCCTGGACAAACTGGACACAGGGCCCTTGGTCGAATTGATGCGTCAAGAAATCCGCGCATACTGCGAATATACAAAAGATAGCGTCGTGCTTTTAAGTGGCGGATTCGACTCGCGTTTTCTGCTTGCCCTGCTTTGCAAGGAAGGCCTGAACGTCCCAGCATTGGCACTTGCTCACAAAGATGAACTCTGGGACACGGACGGGCGTCTTGCCATTGCCGTTGCCCGGCATTTGGGTGTTCCGCTCGAAATTATAACGCCTCCCTGTTCGTTTTTCGGTTCCAAGGCCTTCCTTGAATACTTGGTGATGAATGAAGTAGCGTGCCCTAGTCTCTATTTGTTCATCGCTCAGGTTTCTGCCTATTTAGAGACTGGGATGGGTGCGGTATGGGAAGGCGTGGCTCCTGGCATGATCCTGCATCCCTATCCAGTACCTAGTCTCAAAGCGGATATCAAAAAAAGAATGAGCAGCTGCGATTCGTTGCCTTGGCGAGCCGCTCTTCAAGTCTTTGGGAAAGACCGTATGGAGCACATGCATGAAGCGCTGTCCGAGTACTTAAAGGGTGTCTTGGCTTCGTTCTCGGACGACGTATCAGGCAATTACCAGTTCAGGACGGGGAATTACATGCGTAACCGTTTGGCTCAAATGCCACTGAAAGTCTATGCCAACAAAGTCCTCCCGTTTACTCCAGGGTTCAGCCGGCAGTTCTGGAACACGGCAGCGGCCATTCCACCCAAACTGAGGATGTTTGCCCAGACATACTTGAAATTGTTTCGCTGCCACTTCCCACAAGCGGGGATGATTCCTTTTTTATCCGGCGACGAACTGTTCTGCAACGGGACGCGAAGGTTGCATCGATGGCGCGCCTCACTACCATATCACCTATCCAGAAGTCGGCCCGTCCGATTAGCACGCCGGGCGCGGCGGAAAATACGCGGCACGGAATCCGCTTATTGGGCGGACTCTCCGTTGCCAGATTATGTGCTAGATAATATCGATCTGGACCATCCAGACATCGATGCGGATGGGATTCGCAGACTGCAACAAAAAATTCCGCCTTACGACTTGGAAACAATCGTCGCCCGCCACCTAGCATTCCACTGGCAAGCTTGGCGATGGGTTATGGAAGGCTGGCTAACGATGGAGAATGCATCAGAATTCGCAAAAGGATGCATGACTTGCTAATATAATAGCTGCATGAGCTGCTATGAATATAAGTGGGCAATAACAAGACATCTATGATGTGATCTTGATGGAGAGACATTATGAATGAGCAAGCGGTTGCAAACGCCCAAGTAGCGAAGTCTGAATGGACCGAACTCCAGAGGGATATTGCCGGGCAACTAGATCCAACGGCTCAAAGCTCTGACTGGCGGGATTGGCAATGGCAGTTAAAGCACTCTATTCGAGATATCGAGTTACTCGAATACATGCTGGGAAAATGTTTCAGCAGCCAAGAGCAAGAACAGCTGAGACGGACAGTCGCCAAGTTTCCCATGTCGATCACACCGTATTACTTCTCTCTCATCCACAAGCAGGCATATAGCACGGATCCAATTTATCTCCAGTCGGTCCCGTCCTCTCTCGAACTGGAGACACACTCAGAGGAGATGGCGGATCCACTAGCCGAAGATAAGCACCGCCCGGTTTCCTGTATCTCGCACCGCTATCCGGACCGGGTACTTTTCTACGTCAGCAACGCGTGTGCGATGTATTGCCGGCATTGTACACGCAAACGGCAAGTCGGCGATCGGGAATCGAAACCTGGCCGGGACGATATCGAACAAGGTATCGAATACATTCGGAACACACGGCAAGTCCGCGATGTACTGCTTTCCGGAGGCGATCCACTGATGATGGATGATGAGTTCCTTGATTGGCTACTCGGTCGACTGGTAAATATTTCTCATGTCGAGGTTATACGCATCGGCACCCGCATGCCTGTGGTGTTGCCTTACCGTATCACGGATAAATTGTGCCGCACATTGGCTCAATATCATCCGCTATGGGTTCACACACATTTCAACCACCCCCGTGAAATGACCGAGGCAGCTGCCGAATCGCTCGCGATGTTGGCTGATGCGGGTATTCCTTTGGGGAACCAATCGGTTCTACTTGCTGGAGTGAACGACTGTCCGCGAATTATGCGACGGCTTGTCCATCGGCTCGTGGCAAACCGGGTACGGCCATATTACATTTACCAATGTGACTTGGCCGAAGGACTTTCACATTTTCGCACTCCCGTTGGGAAGGGTATTGAAATTATGGAGAGCCTGATTGGCCATACCAGCGGCTTTGCCGTGCCACAATACGTTATCGACGCACCCAAAGGTGGTGGCAAAGTCCGTGTCATGCCGAACTACCTGATTAGCTGTTCTGATCGCCACGTCGTGCTGCGTAACTACGAAGGCATGATTGTAACCTACAAGGAACCCGATACCTACACCCCTCGGTCTTGTGAGGGGGGATGTGAACGATGCGGGTTGGATCCACCGGAAAGCGGTGCGGAAGAGCTTGATGCCATTGGCATTCATCAACTCTTGACCAATACCGAGACAACGGAAGCGCTTGTTCCCGCCAGTAATGAACGTGCTCATCGAATGCACTGAGATAGACAGGAACGGCGATGAAACCTACGTGCCTCCACGAGCTTTTTGAATTCCAAGCCGATTGCCGACCGTCCGAAGTGGCATTGGTATGCGATGGAGAGTGTTTTTCATATCGGGAACTTGAAGACCTGTCGAATCAATATGCCCATTATCTCCGTTCCTGTGGTGTGGGTCCGGGCATTCTGGTCGGGCTCTACTTCGAACGTTCCGTGAATCCCTTTATTGCGTTACTTGCGACTCTCAAGGCAGGTGCAGGCTACGTGCCTCTCGATCCTAATTTCTCACTAGAACGAATACGGCGTACACTGAAACACGCCGATGTGCCTTTGCTTGTCACTGAGCAATCACTATCGAAACAGGCAGTGTCTATTTTTCAGGGCTCTACCGTGCTGGTCGATACGCGCGTTGCCAGGATCTCCAAGCAGTCGACAGACCGCTTGTCACCCAAGGATTCCGGCGTATGTTCGAGCGATTTGTGCTACGTAATCTATACCTCCGGAACAACCAGTCAGCCCAAAGGCGTGATGGCCGAACACCGGAATGTGATCAGCTTCGTAAAGGCATTCAATGAAGTCTGTCAAGTCAATGAAATGGATCGCATCTATCAGGGCTTTTCACTGGCTTGGGATGGCTCGGTGGAAGAGATCTGGATGGCATTTTCCACCGGAGCAACACTGGTCGTGCCGTCGGAGGAAATCGTTGGCTTTCCCAACGAAGCGGCTCGTTTCATCACCGAGAACCAGATCACTTATTTGGATTGTTTCCCAACATTCCTGTCGGCGATTGAGCAAGATTTACCTACAATACGTTTGCTGCTAGTGACAGGGGAACCTTGCCCGCTGCAACTCGTCGAGAAATGGGCCAAGCCAGGCCGTCGGATGCTGAACGTTTACGGTTTTACCGAAGCCATTGTGAACGCAAGTACAGCGGAACTCGTGCCCGGTAAGCCAGTCACTATTGGGCGTCCATTGCCGAGTTACGAGTCGTATATCCTAGATCACCAGCTGCGGCCGGTTTCACCCGGCCAAACCGGAGAGTTATGCATTGCCGGTCCAACGGTGGCCCGCGGCTATTTCAAGCAACCGGAATACACAGCTGAGCGATTTGTGGTAAATCCCTACAACGAAGCTGGAAAATCACCGTGGCTATATCGTAGTGGTGATCTAGTGCGGTCCAACAAGGATGGCGAACTGGAGATCCTGGGACGTATCGATGGACAGGTCAAAATCTGCGGTTTTCGTATTGAATTGTCAGAAATCGAGGCTGTACTTCTGGAACACCCATCGGTCCGCACTGCGGTCGTTAACAAGGTCATTGACTATGAAGGCGCCGAGAAACTCGCGGCCTACGTGGTGCCCGATCTGTCGGAGGGGCCCTTTGATCAAGACGGCGTGCTAGGCCTGCTCAGGACGCGATTACCGGATTACATGTTACCTGGATACCTTGATCTGATCGATGAGATCCCCACGACCCCGATTGGCAAAGTCGACCGCGCACGTCTACCGGAACCCAAACGCGAGCTTCCTTCTTTCTCCATCCGGGACAGTCATGGAAAAGCCGTCATCACAACACCAGCCAGTTGGGTAACGGCACGATCGCGCCCTAAGCTGAACCAGGAGTGAATAAAAAAAGAGAAAATCAAATGTGGTCCAAAATCACAAAACTACTAGGTTGTTCTAACAGGCAAATATGTCATTGCAAGCTGCCTAACTGGCGAGATAGGCGCCGTACGAGAACAATCGAGTTGCTGGAAACCCGCCAGTTGTTGACCGTTATGATGGACTTTGGTCCCAATGGTTCTGTGGTGGCTGCCGGATATCAGCTGGTAACCCCTTCA